>JAFGCA010000248.1 GCA_016932895.1 Sedimentisphaerales bacterium
GGCGGCAACCGACTCACCCCCGAGGGCGGGGGTGCCACATGGGGCAGGACGGTAGAAGCGTAGAAGCGTAAATGCGTAGATGCGTTGAACCGTGGAATGGGTCCTCAATCCACGCGTGGAATCGCGTGGGGTGGGCACCGCCCACCGTTTATCTGTCACGAGCGGAAGGGCCCGCGTTTCTGCTTGTCTTTCTGGTCATGTCCGCCCTAAGATAGCCCCATGATTTCGAGGCTCGGAGGCATGCGTGGGCTCCGAGGCAGAGAAGAGCAGTGGTGTGCGATGCACACCTTACGAGACCAACGTGACGACTGTGAAGACGATCAGATTTGCCATCTTGCTGCTAAGCGTTGTGGGCGTGACTGGCGCTGTGGCTGGAGCACGAAACTCGAACACGCCCGGGATGGTGACTGTCGAGAGCGGCGCGCTGGCGGGCCACCGTTACCGCGTGCTCGTATCCACGGACATTGGGGGAACGGACCCCGACGATCTTCAGTCGATGGTGCATTTGCTCCTGTACGCGGACTGTCTCGATCTCGAAGGGCTCATCTCGTCGCCCTACGGTCCGGGTCGCAAAGAGCATATTCTAAACGTCATCGATTGCTATGCGAAGGATTACGCGAACCTGAAGACGTATTCCGACACGTACCCCACGCCGGATGCGTTGCGGGCCATGACCAAGCAGGGCGAGATCGACGTCGCTCCCTACGCCGGCGTGCGGCGAGCGACCGAGGGATCGGAATGGATCGTGCGGTGCGCCCGGCGCGACGATCCGCGGCCCCTGCATGTCCTGGTCTGGGGCGGCATCGAAGACTTCGCGCAGGCGTTGCACGACGCGCCGGACATCTTGCCGAAGTTGCGGGTCTATTGGATCGGCGGGCCGAACAAGAAGTGGAGCCCGGACGCCTACCAATACATCGCCGACAGCCATCGGGGATTGTGGATCATCGAGGCCAACGCGACGTATTGCGGCTGGTTCTTCGGCGGTAACCAGACGGGCGATTGGAGCAACTCGGGCTTTGTGGCCAGGTATGTCGCCGGTCACGGTGCGCTCGGGGATTTCTTTGTCAGCAAGAAGGGTGACATCAAGATGGGCGACTCGCCGTCGGTCGGCTGGCTGCTCTGCGGCCATCCCGCCGACCCCACACAGCCCGGCTGGGGTGGGCATTTCGTGCGCGCCTGGGAGCGGCCGCACGTGGTGTTCGATCGACTCACGACCGTTGCGGATCGGATCGAGCAATTCAGCGTGTTCGAACTGGTTCTGCCGGTTGGCGACGAGACGCCGCCCAACCCCCAGGCTTCGATGCAAGTCGAAAACCAGTCGCTGACCGGCGACTTTGGCGCCGCTGGTTCAGTGCGCTTCCGCTTCTCGCCGAAGGCCGCCAAGACCTACAGCTACACCATTCGCAGCAACGTTGCCCAGATCGACGGAAGGTCCGGCACGCTGACGTCGTTTGTACCGCCGCCCGACGATGCTCAGCGTCCGTCGGCGCAGTGGCCCAACTGGTGGACGGACGATCCCGCGCCGCAGTTCGCCGAAGGCGCGGCCATCGGCGCCAAGACCGTGAGCCGTTGGCGCGAAGCATTCTTAGGCGATTTCGCCGCCCGCATGAGACGGTGTGCGTCGCCTGCGGCCCGGTAGGGTGAGCCACTCGTTGCCCGTGCCAAATTGGCTGGCGGGGTGCAGGAGGGGACGACCCAACGAAAGCGGAGGGGCGACACTGTGACCCTCGACAATCCTGGGACAAAATGGCGGTTTGGGCACCCTGAATGCGGATTTGCCCCCTCGATTCGACCTCAATTGTCGTGCCATGGGGCATTCCTGGGCTTGAATTTGCCAGAGGGCGGTGGTATACTGAGCGTCAGGAGTCCGGTGCTGACGCGGGGAGGGTCATATGGGAAATGCTGGACTGAACCAGGTCTTTTTTCGAAGGAGGCTTAAAGTGATGTCTAAAAGGTCAGTTCTATTAGCGTGTATCGTTATGATATTGGGCATTGTCTGGGTCCCTGCCGTGTGGGCCGAGACTATCATCCCGGCCAGTCAAAGTTGCAGGACCGACATCCTAAACCCGGACGCGAACAGGCACGACGCCAGCAAGCTCTCTGTCAGGAGTGACGCCAGTAGTGCCAAGTCCTGGATCAAATTCGATCTTGGCGACCTGGATGTCAGCGCCCTTGGAACCGCGACTCTCACCGTAACGCTGCATGAACCCAAAACTGGAGATAGGAACTTCGACGTGTCGTACGTCAACGACGACTGTCTCGATAACATTGACTGGGACGAACGCAGTCTTACCTGGAACAATGCGCCCGGCAATAGTACGGCTGATCTCGGCGGTCTTGACGCGAGCAAGACCACTCTGGTTGCTACGGTGCATTTCACCGATGGCGTTGCGGGAGACGCCTTTACCATCGACATTCTTGACGTCCTTGAGACCGACACGGACGGGATCGTGCAGTTCGTTCTTCACAATTCCAACGGTCTGCTGAATTTTGCCACATGGGATCATGCTACGGAGGCATGGAGACCTTTCATTACTGTAACAGAGGGCTCGAGGACCAAGGCGAAGAAACCTTATCCTGCCAAGGACGCAACGGATGTGCCGTATGATGTCCTCTTGGCCTGGACACCGGGAGCCTATGCCCCCGCGGTGAATGGACATAACGTTTATTTCAGCGACAGTTTCGACGATGTCAATGACGGTGTTGCCCTGGTCAGCCCCGGTCAGGACGCCAACTCCTATGACCCCGGCCGGCTTGAATTCGGCGTAACCTATTACTGGCGTGTTGATGAGGCCAACAGTGTCACCGGGTGGGAGCCGGGTGATATCTGGAGCTTCACGACCGAACCGTTTGCCTATCCCGTCACGGGTGTCAACGTCACGGCGTCGATTCCCACCGTGGCCGGTGTGGAGCAGGGGCCGGGGCACACCGCTGACGGGTCCGGCCTGATCGATGGCCGGCACTCGACCGCGGAATCCGACATGTGGCTGGGCGATGCTACCGCCGGCGGGCCCGTCTGGCTCCGCTACGATTTCGATCGGGTCTACAAGCTCTACGACGTGCATGTCTGGAACCACAACAATGCCTATGAGATGGCTATCGGCTTTGGCGCCAAGAGCGTTACCATCGAGTACGCTACCGACGCCGATGACTGGACGGTCCTGGGTGATTTTGAAATCGCCCGCGCCCCGGGCTTGGATACGTACACCGGCATGACGATCGACCTGGGTGGCATCGCGGCCAAGTCGGTCCGGATCAATATCAACAGCAACTGGGGCGGCCAGCCGCAGTA
>JAFGCA010000249.1 GCA_016932895.1 Sedimentisphaerales bacterium
AACGAACCCTCAAGCGTTTACACCGGATTGGAATACGACTGAAGAACATACGCACCTGCACCTGGCCGAGGCCTTAGCGTTGTAGTACTAAGCAGGCTCAGTTTATAGATGCACAGCGTGGCCGGCGGCCACAGCCCAATGCGTTGGAGGAACGACCGTTCCCCGAGCGGAATCTTGTCAGGAGAACAAGGAACAGCGCTTGGGCTGCACAGTGAACCGGTGTTCTACAAGCAGAAAAGGACTTGCAGACCGTGCATTCTCTCTCAGAGAAGGCTTAGCCGTGGAATAGGACGCCGGAAACCGGACTGTGGTATAATGTGGGCATAGCCGAGGGTGATCAGCCCTTTCGGATATCGGGATAGGATCATGTCTCTACCGGATGACGACAACACGCGCTGGCTTTCCTCCCGGGCGGCGGCCTTCACACGTATCGAACATTTGCGTAACGCCCGTGCGCGGGCAGTTCCGCTCTCGGAGGTCTTCGAAGCCCTGGAAGAGGCGTTCCTTTGCGCCCGCAGACTGGCCGACCCTTCCACGAGTTCAGGGCTGATTGCCCAGCAGGCGTGGTTCATGAAAGGGCGGAAGTGAAGTCGCTCTTCACAGTAGCGGCGGAGCTGCAGGAGTTCCTGCTGGATATGCGTTGGGAGTTCTGCTTCATCGGGGGGATCGCGCTGCAGCGTTGGGGGCAACCCCGGCTCACGGTGGACGTGGATCTTAGCTTGCTTGCGGAGATTGGCTCTGAACAGTGGTATGTGGACAAGCTTTGCGAGGCGTACTCCGGTCGCGTTCAGGATGCTCGCGCGTTCGCGCTTCAGCATCGCGTCTTACTTCTGCAATCCGAAGACGGCATCCCTCTGGACATTGCCCTGGCGTGTTTTCCCTATGAGGAAACGATGATCCGCAGGGCCACCGATTTCGAATTCACTCAAACGGCGCGGCTCAGAACCTGCTCGGCGGAAGACCTCATCATCGTCAAGGCCTTCGCCGACCGCACGCGCGATTGGGCCGATATCGAGTCAATCATCACCAGGCAGCGGGATTCGCTTGACCTTGCGTACGTCAAACGCCAGTTGGAGCCGTTGTGCGAGCTAAAGGAATCGCCCGCGATTCTCGAGAGGCTCTGCGGCTTGCTGGACGCGACTGATTGACTACCCGGACGGCCGGGTGATCCCCATCTGGCGGGCCAGTTTGTCGGAACGTTCGAGAAGACCTTTCTCAATGCTGGCCGGGACGACCTTCGCACCCCGACCTTCGGGCGGGCGTCCCCTTTTACACCCGGGCTTTCGCCATTTCGCCCGGGCCTGGGGCGACGGCGGCCTGAAGGCGTCGGCGACGAACTCCCGGTCGAACTCGGCCGTGTCCTGGCCGCAGCGCCCCGCCACTTTCCGGCGCGTACGCTCGCCTCCAGTCCTCTTGTTCGTCATGCGTATGCGTCACGCTCATCACGACCCGTCGGCCATGGCCGTCATGACGTCCTCGGAAATCTCGAAGTTGCTGTAGACGTTCTGGACGTCGTCGTGTTCCTCGAGGGCCTCGATCAGGTCGAGGACTTTCCTGGCGTTGTCGGCGTTTACCGTCACCGTGCTGGACGGCACCATCGCCAACTCGGCCGACTGCGGTTCGATCCCGGCGCCCGCCAGCGCCTGGCGCAGCGGCTCGAACGCCGCCGGCTCACACGTGATCTCCCAGCCGTCCTCGGTGCCCCGGTAGTCGTCAGCGCCAGCCTCGAGCGCGATCTCGGCAATCTTGTCCTCGTCCGCTGCGTCGGCCGACACGGTGACCTGGCCCTTCGACGAGAACATCCACTGCACGCAGCCGGGGGCGCCGACGTTGCCCCGGTAGCGCTCGAAGATCTTCGCGATCTCCGGCGCCGTCCGGTTGCGGTTGTCGGTCAGCGCCTCGCACAGGATAGCCACCCCGCCGGCGCCGTAGCCCTCGTAGAAGATGGTCACGTACTCAACCGCGCCCGCCTCGCCGGTGCCCTTCTTGATCGCCCCCTCGATCGTGTCCTTGGGCATGTTGGCCTGCTTGGCCTTGTCGATGGCATAGCGCAGGCTCAGGTTCTGGTCGGGGTCGCCCCCGCCAATCTTGGCCGCCACAATGACCGCCCGTGACAGCTTGCTCCACAGGCGCCCCCGCCTGGCGTCGGTCACGCCTTTCTTCCGCTTGATCCGTGCCCAATGGGAATGCCCCGCCATCGACGATCTCCTTTACGGGCCGGTCTGATCCTTCGCCACCGGTGCCACGTGCGGCGTCTGGCCGCTCGCGGCTGCCTCCAACTTACCGTTCACCCGTTCGACGAGCTTCTCGTCCGTGTCCGCCTGCCCGGCTACCTGCTGCTGCTCGTGGATAGCCAGCGCCCGCCGCCAGCTCGCCGCCGCCTCGTCATGCTGACCCAACTGCCACTGGATGTCGCCCAGATGGTCGAAGATCATCGCGTCCTGGCCATCCGAATGCGCTGCCGCTCGCCTCTGCCAGACCAGCGCCTGGCCAAAATCGCCTTTCTTGTACAGCACCCAGCCCAGGCTATCCAGATAAGCCGCCTGGCGGGGCTCTTCGCCAACTGCGTAACGAATCATACGCTCGGCCTCGTCCAGCTCTTTGCCGGCGTCGGTGAGAGTATAACCCAAATCGTTATTCGTGCCGACGTCCGTAGGGTCGAGTGCATAAGCCTCGCGCAGACGGTCCTCAGCCGAAACCAAACGGTCCTGTCGCTGATAAATAACCGACAGCGTTCGCAACAACTGGGCTTTACGCTGCTTTGACTTGCGCCCCTCACTCATAAGATGGGGCATATAGCGATTATCCTCCGTTTGTTTAATCAGTTCTTCAATATTGCTGTACCGTTCGTCCAGCCATTGTATAGTCTCATTTATATACTCAATGGCTTCGTCAAAACGGCCCGCCTGCAGCAATAATTGCCCTCTTAATTCCCGATGATCGTACTGGTCGCTGTCGGGAACATCTCGGCCAAGGATATTTTTTCG
>JAFGCA010000250.1 GCA_016932895.1 Sedimentisphaerales bacterium
CCGCCCTCCGCGCCACCCTCCACCGCCGCAGCGGACAAAAACCCACTTCCGCCACAGAGCCCACCGAGAACACCAAGCAGAAACACGACAGATAAACGCGGATGAACCCGGGTTCACACGGGATTCACGCCGATTCAACCTTGTCATTGCCAGGAGCGAAGCGACGCGGCAATCTCTCGGGCCACGGGACACAAGCCACGAACGACGGATTTCAAACCGCAGAGAACGCTTGGGACGCGGAGGAAAAAATCATCAATAATCAATCCTCCCTAATCAACTGAAGAGCCACAGAGCCCACCGAGACCACCGAGCAGAGACACGACAGATAAACGCCGATGGACCCGGGTTCACACGGGATTCACGCGGATTCGACTTTGTCATTGCGAGCGAAGCGCGGCAATCTCACCGGCCACGGGTCACGGACGGCGACCCTCAAACCGGGAAATATACCAACTACGAAAATAATATTTCTGCCACAAACCTCACCGAGGGCTCCGAGATTCACCCCTCCCCGCAGGGCGTGTCCCGCGCACCGCTCCGCTTCAGAGCCTGCCCCCGCACGGGCCGGGAAACCGCATTTGACACTCACCCAATCGCAGATAAAGCCTTACCAGGCTATGACTTAGGCGCATCGCACCCTCTACAATCCGTATAAGCACGGAAATAGGAACAACTCCTGATGCCCCCAATCTCCAATCCCCGCCCCGCAACTCAACCCCAAAGACTCCAAAGGGTAAAATCAAAACATCCCCCTCCTTTGCCCATTTTCTTGGCTTTTTCCTTGGCTTGGTCCCACTAGCACGCCACAATACTATCACTTGACGTGACATGCGGCTCCCGCTCCTTTGACTGGCAGCAACGATTCGGACCGCGAGACACAGCGGTTTAAAGGCAGATTCAAGGCAAACAGACTCAACGAGGCCACAGTGTAGAGAGGTCAGAACTGCCGTTACATCTGAGACTCGGCCTGTGGGATTGTCCGTTGAAAGGTGGACTTGCTGTGTGCGACACTCGAAAATGGGCCACGAAGAGTTGGAGAAGAGGGCAAGCTTGGTTGAGTCGGCTCGGGACTGAACTTGGACGAAGTCCCCTGAGCCAGATCACCTTCGTTCTCGCTGTCGGTGGGACATTGCTGGGAGTCATCGCAGGTTGGGCCAGCTTCGTCCACTTCATCCAGAATTCTTGGGCTCTCTTGGTTCTGTCTCTTGTAGCTGGGGTAGTATCAGTCTATGGTCTGGGCCGCTACGGGGCCGCGAGCGAAAGGGCTGAGCAAGAGGAGAGATTTCGGCACGTAAGGAAACTGCTGGACCGGCGGCTTGACGCAGGTGTGAGCCTCACACGTCAGGAGGCTCTCGACATATTGCGACAGGAGTATCCAGACTCCGCTGAGAACCTGCTGTCGGCGATTACAAGCAATGGATACTACGAGGTCAATTACGCAGGTGAGATTAGGAGGACAGACAAATGACTGAATCCGCACTACTCGACATACCTGACCTGACAACTCTTGAATACATCAAGGCCGATGAGCAGGTACAGGAGTTCAAGAAGACATGGGGCGTATCCCCAGAAGGCGTGTGCCTTCCCGTCTTTGTCTCGCGCGGCATACCATTTGAGAACGATTTCACAGAACCCGTCGGCGTTCATTACGGGGGGCAGGCAGGCCTCACATACCTTGGGGGAATCGTGAGGGAATTCGCTCGGATGGGAATGAACATATATCTTTCAATCTGCCCCAGCTTGCCCTTTGTCCGATCTGATTCCCTCCATATTGTGGACATCAGTGGTGACAGCTCGTCCCAAGCATGTTTGGGAAAGGCAGCAACAAGACGCCTCCTCGTCAGCCTCTTGAAACAGGCAATGCGTATTGTCCAGGAAGCATGCAAGGCCACGAAGAGAACTGGTTCGGAAAGCGTGCCGCGCCTTGCGGGTATAGCCTTAGACATTGTCAATCTCTGGCCAATGGGGGCGAAAAAGGAACGAATTGAACTCACGTGCTTCTGTCAGGAATGTCGGGAGTTTCTACGTGAATTGAGCAAAAGGGGGGCTAACCTTGTAACAGCGTTCGAGAAATTCCCAAACGCATGGAATCTTCTCTTGCAGGATACAGGAACAGGGATCCGTCCAATTTCTGACATCGTTTGGAATACCACGCCCGGCGCTCTGGTTGACTTGAGCCACCTCAAAGGTTTCGATGAGATTCTACGGAATACGAACGTAGACCTCAATAAGGAGGCTTCCACATTGATCGAATACCTACATACAAGGCACCGACAAGTCGTCCATATCGTTTCCGATGTGTTCCAGCAGGCTCTGCAAGAAGGACCCGACCACAACGTGAAGCGAATCCTCATCGGAGAAGCTGACCGTTATGACTGGACGGCCGGGGTATTCCTTGAGAAACTCGACGATCCGGACATCTGCGACGAGTTGTGGCTCGATCCATCTGAACTTGCATTCACTACTACTCGAATTGCCAACCGGGCTTACATGCAACGCCGGAGTCGGTATTTCCTTGATGCCTTCTTCGAGTTCCTGGCGAACTGCCAGGACCAAGAGAAACTCACCACCACAGGCATGGCGAGATTGAGTCAAATGGAACTGCAAGGAAGACTGGAGTTGCGGCGACGGCAAGCCATGGGCGCTAGGCTTGATTCAAAACTCGATCTGTTCTGCTTACCTCCAAGATCCTCCCGTGGAGAAGAGGGGCGAGTTGGGTTTGTCGGCCCAAATCTCACGGAGGAAATCAGCCGTAAGATGGTGAATGGTGCCCAGCTCATCGCGGGGTCTGAAGCAGTGGAGGATGAGAAGGATGTTCTTGAGGCACTAATGAAAGCACTTTCTGTGAAGTCTGGCAAGGAGTGAGCTAACGAAATCGCGTTCGAAAGGAGGGACGCCCAGTTGAGGGCAAAATGTGAAGCTTGTGATCATGCGTCTGCCCAAGCTTTGCGTGCCGCCGGGCCTGAGCTGTTCGCCACGGCGACTTTCTCCTCTTCTCCCTTGAAGGGGAGGAGCATGCATATCGCCGCAACGCCGCTCGTGATTGTTGTGGTGCCTCATATGGGAGCAGAACAATATGGACCACAAAGGCGAGGTAGACAGAATCGCAGATGCCTATTATGCGGGGTACCTCCTTATGGTAGCGTGCGGGTTCCTGTTCTTCATCGCACAGGGAGCTACCGCTTTGATCCTCGTTTGGAATGGGAAGTGGGTCGCATCCATCCCGGCACTGGGCGGACTCACAGTTTTTACCGCGACTATGTTTCTCCTCCGGAGTTACCGGAACGTCGTCTGGCAGCGCCACGTTGCGCGATTGACACGTGATCTCCTCTGCAGGCGGCAGTACGAAAATGATCCAATTGTCCGGCGTCTCGTCATGACGTATCTCATCCATGGAGTGCAAGACATGCCGGCTACGCAGCGGACTAAGCTCAGCCATAATCTTACGGCCACGCTTGGAACCAAGATAACAAATGCCTACGCCGACCTAATGCCCCTTTCCCCTGAGGCTCTCGATGCCGAAGAAAAGGCGTATAACCCACGCACATCGCAGATCGACAAGAAAGTGAACATTCAGAAGGAGGATATTAACATCGACAGCCCGTCTGAATAGGCCACATTCATGTCTTGTTTTTGGGACCGCAACCTACCAGGCGGGAATTCAAGGTGTGCGGCACAAAACTCAAAAAGAACTGGCGGAGTGGACCGTTGAATTGATCGAGGCGATTATCTCTTCCTTTGCATCCTTGGC
The DNA here is from genome assembly GCA_016932895.1 of Sedimentisphaerales bacterium. The sequence continues at coordinate 3,752 of JAFGCA010000250.1, forward strand.
GTACTCTGCCGTTTTGAAATCCGTCGTCCGTGGCCCGTGGCTCGGGAATGACAATGTCGAATCCGTGTCAATCTCGTGTAGATCTGTGTCGAGAAAGGTCTTATCCGCGTTCATCGGCGTTCATCTGCGGTTGCATTTCCTCGGTGTTCTCTGAGACCTCTGTGGCAGAACATCGTTTCTTCGCGGTTCGGGTCGGGCGGCTATGGGTGGTTTTGGAGGTAGATGCGGTAGAGCTCGAAGAAGGTCGGGCCGTCGAGCAGCTCGACCTTGGGATTTTGCTCCTTGATATTTTCATAGGTCTGCACGTACCAGGTGGGTCTCTTGAGGATGTTGCGGAACCAGTGGAACGGCGGATGTCCGTCCCGGCGGCGCCGGGCGATGCGATCGAGGACGTGCCTGGCGGCGTCGGCGGGGTTGCCCTCGTTGACGTCATGGTCGAACTTGAGGATCGGCATGTTCTTGTGGAGCAAGTGGTCCGGGCCCTTGGTGGGCACAATCCCGTTGGGGCTAAACGACGCGTAGCAATCCAGGCCGGCCTCGTTGAGGGCCGGAGCGTGGGCGTCGATGATAAAGCCGGTGATGCTCAGGCCCCAGCGGCGATAGAACGAGCCGCAGTGCCTCGCCCAGGCGTCGAGGCCGCTGGGCAGGCCCGAGAGGCCGCGCGGTTCCTGGAGCATGCCCGGCTCGCAATAGCCTGCGCCGTTGTCGGCCGCGGCGAAATAATCGTTCGGGCCGGCCGTGCGGCGCATGTAGTCCATGGCCATGGGGGCCCGACGGTCCAGAACGGGGCTGATGCACCACATCATCGGCACCTGCCCGCGGGCGGGGTCGTCCCAGATGTCGGGCATGCGCTGATAGAGCCACGCCGCACAGTCGTAGTCGCCGACGTAGAACACGATGAAGTCGCGACCCTCGAAGTTCACGCGGCCGTCGCGCGTGAGGTAGCCGCGGTCGATCAGTTCGTCGCGTGTCACCGGCTTCTGCGGATATTCCCGACGGAGCGGAAAATGTGCGAAGAAGGAGGCGTTGGCCATCGCGCCGTAACCGATGGCGTCGGCGTCCATGAAGCCGTTGTAGGCGCTGATGACCTTGCCGTACTCCCACTCCGAAGGGACGGGGGCGTGCGTGCCGCCGGCGGTTCCGTGATTGGTGTATTTGTGGGCCCAGGGGACGAAGCCGCCGATGTGGATCATGTTCTCGCTGCCGCCGTGGTGGTAGGCGCTCAGCAGCAGCGCCTGGAGTGTCTCGAGGTCGGTCCCGATCGGCTGCGCGGGATCGTCGACGGGCCGTTCGTCGCCCCACGGGCTCAGGTCGAAGAAGAACGCCTTCTGCGAAATGAAGTAGTCGTGGTTGGTCAGGCAGTGGTGGTTGAGCACGGCGTTTCGCGGCCGCTGCAGCCAGTACTGGTCGAGGTAATAGGCGCCGAACGCGCCGTTGCACTTGCCGGTATCGAGGTACTTCGCTTTCATCCACAGGTAGGCGTCGCACTTGGCCGAGCCGGTCGAAGGGACATCGAGCCCATGGATCGTGCCCGAGCCGGTGAAGATCGACGACCCGTCGGGCCGCACCAGCCAGCACTTCACCGGCAACCGGGGCCCGCCTGTGACGAGCCGGCGGTAGAGGCTGCCCTCGGACGTATCGTAACGCACCGGCAGCAGGCTCTCGACGCCGGCCACCGTCGAGGCGACGTTGCTCGTGGCCCCTACGTTGGGATCGTACACAACGGCGCCGCGAATCGTGTCACGAAACCGCTCGACGAGGTCGCCAATGTTCGCGACCGGCTCGACGGACCGCCCGGCGAGCCACTGCTGCGGCGCCGAGAGCTTGGCGAACCAGTAGTCGTCCACGTTGCCCCGGCCGTGCTGCGATTCGATGAACCGGACGTACAACGCCGGCGCGCGACGATTCGCCAGACCCTGCAGCGCGGCCACCGCGTGACAATGGTCCCACGCCATCCGCACGTCGGCAGTCTTATTCGTGTCGATACGAAGCGTGTACCCCAAGTCGTACAGCGCAATGGCGCCCGCATCGCCCGCGACCAACGGCGACGCCAGGGACATACTCATGACGACCGGAATCAACAACAGGGCGGCCAACCGAACCGTAACCTTCTCCTTGCACTGCACGTTGGAGCTCCTTACCGTATGAATCGTAACGACACCCTCGGCCCCTCTGCGGGACCGATGCAGCACACCATACACGGTTCCGACCCAAACCTCAAGCCAGGACGATATCAGAAACAGAAGGGCCCGATCACGAATCTGCTGTTCGCCCCCGTGATCCGCGGCGGGAACCCCCGCGCGATTACTCCCAGACTAAAGGCGCCACACTCACGCCGCGTTTCGGCCATTGGGCACTGGAGATATACCACTTGCCCCACTCATCCTGAAAAATCTCCGGCGCGTGAGCGCTCAGACGTGCAACCTCCTTGTTGGCATCGAACGAATAGGGATCATCCGATTGATAAACGTAGGTAACGTGCTGATAGGCCCCGTTCAAATCTTTCCTGTCCCAGCGACCGTTCCAGCCGCAGACGAAGAGGTAGAATGTCCCGTTGTAGCGAACGATCGAAGGTGACTCGGCGTCCACGCCGTCCTTCATTTTCAGGATGGTGCGCGCCTCTTTGCAAGTCACCAGATCGGTGGAACGAGCCATAAGCACTTCGTGACGTCCACACACCATGATGTGATAGGTTTCATCCCAGAAGAGAACGCTGGGATCGCGTCCGGCCGGGGCGTTGACCAGTGGGCCTTTGGGGACCCATCGGTACAGGTCCGTGGACGTTGCATAGCGCAGCGGCATGGGCCCGTAGATCATGTGATAAAAGCCGTCTCTTCTGACGATGTACGGAGCGTGATTCGCCTCGATTTCCCCCGGGCGTTCGGCGGGAGGCAACACCTTGGGCCGATCGCACCACGCGCCGTCTCGCAAGACCTCGTGCAACCGGCCCTTCGGAGCTACGGCGTGGAACGACAGATTCTCTCCCGCGTGAATGTGGTCCAGATCGGTCCGAGGGTGCGTGATGCCGAACGCGTGCCAGCGACCCTCCCGGCCTTTGACAAAACAATGATCGTTGGGCACCCACTCGTCGTAGTATCGACCGGCCTGCAAACCAGCGACACCGGGCCCCGGGAACACGTCACCGGCCGGCTGGTAGATGTGTACGTACGGTCCCGCAATTCTGGGAACGCGTACGCTCTTCTGCGCCTCTTGTGCGAGTGACACGTGACAGGAGCCGGTGAGAAACAAGAACACCAGAACGCGGTTCGGCAACGAGGCTTTCACGATTGAGCATCCTCTTAGAGTAACGTGTAGGGAGGGCTTGCCCCACCATCTCTTCTCCGGGCGGGCAAACCGCATGGGCCAAAGTCCATCCTACGCCTCATTATAGGGTTCCCGCGTGAGACCTCAAGGCCGCCTCATGGGCTGTGCCATCGTCCCCGGCACCCTTGTGGCAAAAGGGAAGACGGCTTATACTCATCCCACGACAACACGAAGAACGGCACACAAGTCGAGGACGTTATGAAACGACGAGAGTTTTTGCGGATGACGGGGGCGGCGGTGGGCTCGGCGTTGCTGGGAGCGACGGCGGTTGGACAAAAACGATCACGCGCGGGGCGGCCGAACATTTTGTTTATCATGTCCGACGACCACACCAGCCAGGCGATCGGCTGTTACGGCCTGCGGCTGAGCCGGTATGCCCGGACGAAGAACATCGACCGCATTGCCGCCGAGGGCGCCCGGCTGCGGAACTGCTTCTGCACGAACTCGATCTGCGTGCCAAGCCGGGCCAGCATCCTGACGGGCCAGTACAGTCACGTCAACGGGGCCACAACGCTGTCGGGGCGGCTTACTCCCGAGACGGACAACGTCGCCAAGCGCCTACAGGCCGCCGGCTACGAGACGGCCGTCATCGGCAAATGGCATCTGAAAGAGCCGCCCGCCGGCTTCGACACCTACAACGTCCTGCGCGGCCAGGGCCGGTACCACGACCCGATCCTCTACGAAACCGGAGCGGACTGGAAAAAGGGCGGGAAGACGCACGAGGGACATTCCACCGACGTCATCACTGACCTGGCTCTGGACTGGCTCAAGAACCGAAACGACCCAGGCAGGCCCTTCTCGCTCATGTGTCACTTCAAGGCGGTACACGAGCCGTTCTACAGTCATGACCGCTACCGCCGCCTGTATGCGGACATGGACCTGCCCGAGCCCGAGGATTTGTTCTGGCCGGAGAGCCCGCAGGGCAAGCGATTCGAGGGCTGGCCCCTGGAGATATTGGCGCAGCGGTATCAGAAGAACGCGGGCCGTTACGCCCCACCCCGGCTCGACGTGACGGGCAAGGACGCCCGGGCCGTACGCAGCGCCACGTATCAGAAGTTCATGAAGGACTATCTGCGGACCGTTGCCGGCATCGACGACAACGTCGGGCGGCTGCTCGCCTATCTGGACGAGACGGGGCAGGCCGAGAACACCGTCGTGATCTACACCGCCGACCAGGGCTATTTCTTAGGCGAGCACAACCTGTTCGACAAGCGGTTCATGCTGGAGGAATCGCTGCGGATGCCGTTTCTGATCCGCTATCCGCGCGAGATCCGGCCGGGAACGACGGTGGAGGACATCGTTCTGAACGTGGATTTCGCCGAGCTGTTTTTGGACTACGCCGGTGCCGCGACTCCGGGGACAATGCAGGGTCGCAGCTTCCGCCGAAACCTGGCCGGCAGCACGCCGGGCGATTGGCGCGACGCGATGTACTATCACTATTGGTCGCACTCCGAGGAGCGGCCCAGCCATTACGGGATTCGCACGCAGCGCTACAAGCTGATCTACTATTACGGCCTGGTCCGCCTGGGGCGAAAGCCCGATGAATGCTGGGAGCTGTACGACCTGCAAGCCGATCCCCACGAGCGCATCAACCGGTACGACGAGCCCAAGTACGGAGAAACGGTCGCGATCCTGAAGCGACAGCTCTCTCAATTGCGCGAGGAACTCAAGGACACTGCCGACCCGCTGCACACGTGAAGGCGAGGAAATGAACCAGCCCTGTCGGAAACTCGGTTGCCCGTTGTCGCCGGGAGACACACCGGGTATAATGGCAGGACAATTGGTGATTCGGTATCGACATGAGCCTTTTGAATGAGGAGACCTTCTCATGCGTTCGAAGACCAGCCTTTGCCTGAACCTCCCCGCTGTTGCGATGCTGTCGGTGCTTCTCTGCATATCTGCGGTCCAATCCGCCCCGCCCCAGCAGCGTGCCGAGCAGATTCTCAAGACCTGCGGCGTGGAGGGAGGACTGATCGTGCACGTCGGCTGCGGCGACGGGAAGGTCACGGCGGCGCTGCGGGCCGGCGATGCGTACATCGTTCATGCCCTGGACAGAGACGGCGCCGATGTCACTGCGGCGCGCCGCTACGTCACCTCGCGCGGTCTGTACGGCCCGGTCTCCGTGGACCGCTGGACGGGCAACGCGCTTCCGTATATGGACAACCTGGCGAACCTGGTCGTCGTCGAGAACGAGGCGGACGTCGCGATGTCCGAGGTCATGCGGGTCCTGGCGCCCCACGGCGTGGCCTGCATCGCCGAGGGCGACACGCTGCGGACGACCACCAAGCCCTGGCCGCGGGAGATGGATGAATGGACGCACTACCTGCACGGCCCCGACGGCAATCCGGTCGCGGACGACTCTCTGGTCGGCCCGCCGACGCGCCTGCAATGGGTGGGCAATCCGCGCTGGGCCCGTCACCACGACCACATGGCCAGCATGACGTCCCTGGTCTCGGCCCGGGGCCGGCTGTTCTACATTCTCGACGAAGGACTCACCGCCTCGATACAACTTCCCGCCCGATGGCGACTCATCGCCCGCGACGCCTTCAACGGGACCATCCTCTGGAAGCGCGGGATCGAGCGGTGGAACACCACTCAGTACCCGCTCAAGAGCGGCCCGGCCCATCTGCTGCGGCGTCTGGTCGCAAAGGACAATCGCGTCTACGTCACGCTTGGCATCGACGCACCGGCAACGGCCCTCGACGCCGGGACCGGCGCGACCGTGCGAACCTACGCCGGCAGCGAGCGCACCCGGGAGATCGTGCTTTCGCAGGGAACATTACTGGCGGTCGCCGACACGTCCCCGTCGCGCTTGCCCGACTATCGGCGCAACGCCACCTATGTCTGGGCCAACAGCCGGCACGCCAACCCCAACTGGGGCTGGCAGGGCAACCCGCGCCAGGTCCTGGCGTACGACGCCGAGTCCGGGCAACGGCTCTGGGATATCGAGTCCCCCGTGGCGCCCTGCTCGCTGGCGGCGGACCCCAAACACATCGTCTTCCACGACGGAAAGAAGCTCGTCTGCCTGGCGCCCGTCGACGGCGCCGCCGTATGGGAGAGCGAACCGGCTCCCACCGCCATACCGGTACATACCAGCACGGGGCCGCGCGTGCTGATCTACGAGGACGTGGTCCTCTTCGCGGGCAACGACGGGAAGATGTCGGGCTGGTCCCTGCGCGACGGAAAGAAGCTGTGGGAGCGCAAGCACAAGCCGAGCGGCCATCAGTCCCTCAAGGACCTCTTTGTCGTGAACGGCCTGGTCTGGACCGGATCGATCGCGGCCAGCCAGAGTGACGGCGTTTTCACCGCCTACGATCCCTTCACCGGAGAGCAGAAGCGGGAGTTTCCGCCCGACGTCGAGGTGCACTGGTTCCATCATCGCTGCTACCCCTCGAAGGCGACAGAGAAGTACCTGCTCTCGGCGCGCAACGGCACCGAGTACATCGACCTGACAACGGAGCGTTGGAAGCCGAATCACTGGGTGCGCGGCGGCTGCATTTACGGCGTGATGCCCTGCAACGGAATGACGTATGCGCCGATGCACGCCTGCGGCTGCCAACTGGAAGCCAAGCTGACCGGTTTCAACGCGCTGACCGCC
>JAFGCA010000005.1 GCA_016932895.1 Sedimentisphaerales bacterium
CCTCTACAAGGCGGCGAGAACGCCTCTGACGTAGCCGACGGACTCGGCCAGGCCGGGCATGGGGTCGTCGGCGTCCTTCTCGTACTCGAAGGAGACGATCCCGCTGTAATCGATCTGAACGAGGCTGCGCAGCACCGCCGGGATGTCGATCACGCCGCGTCCGACTTCGACGCCATGGCCCTTGGCGGTGGCCGCCGAGACGTCCTTGATGTGCACATCGTAGAGCCGGTCGGCGTACTTCACGATGGAAGCGGAGGGGTCCACGCCGGAGCGCATCGTGTGCCCGATGTCGTTGCACAAACCGATTCGCTTGTCGAGGTCCTTAATCCTCTCGTAGGCGACTGCGGGCACCGGATAGGTCTCGTCTCCCGGCCCGTGGTTGTGGATCGCGACCTTGATGTCGTATTCCTTGACCATCTTGTCGACCAGCGGCAGCAGCTTCGGTGCGGGGACACCGATGATGACCTTCATCCCCGCTGCCTTGGCGTACTCGAACGCCGGGCGGACCTGCTCCTGGCTTCTCATGTAAATGACGCCCCCGCCATAGAGTTTCAGGCCGGCGTCCTTGACCTTGCGTACCACGGACCGGATCTTCTCGGGGCTGCTGTCGAGGGCCAGGTGGAAGTCCTTGAAGGCAATGTACTTCAGGCCGACCCGTTTCGTCATGGCCAGCGTATCGTCCAGGTCGAACTTCCGCAGCGTGTAGGAAGCCAGACCCAATTGGAATTTCGCTTTCCTGGCTTGTGCGCTTCCGCCATAGGCGGCTGCCCGCGCGGGCCGGGCCAGGAAGCCCCCGGCCCCCGCCACCGAAGCGGCCGCGACGGTCAGGAACTGCCTTCTATTCTGCTGTTGTTTCATAAGTGGCGTCTCCTTCGTCTGTCATTGTGGCCTGTCTGCCGCGCTGCGCGCGACGCACACGCTTGCATGATACCACAACCGGCGCGGCCCCTGAAGGCAAAAGCCTGTGAATGTGCGGGGCCTCGTTGGCGCTCTTGGCGGTTCGCCGGCGATGATCTCCGCCCGGCGTCACCGGATGCTTGCGTCATGGGTGTCTCTATGCTATCGTTAGAGTACGCCGACATCCTCTCTGTGCAGGTCGGACACGGGTTCGCATCAAGGGGGACGAATTTGCCCAGGCAGCGCAAGGTTATACTGGCGATGGAAACGTCGCGCACCTATGGACGATCCATCTTGCGGGGAATCGCTCGTTATGCGCGCACCCACGGGGCCTGGGTATTTCATCGCAGCGCTCCGTTCTACTGGGGGGTGACTGCGAAGAAAAATTCCCTGGAGTCGCTTTTCCGCCTGGACGTTGACGGCATCGTGTTGCGCGAGCAGCGTAACGACGCCCAGACCGAGCGGATGCTTTCACTGGGCGTTCCTGTGGTTGTCTCGCCCTATACGGAACCCTTTTCGGGTCTACCGAACATCTTGACCGATGACGTGGGCATCGGGCGGATGGCTGCCGAGCATCTTCTCCACCGAGGCTTTCGACAATTCGCTTACTGCGGATTCGGCGACCGTTACTTCTGGTCGCGCGAGCGGGGTCGGAGTTTCTGCGAGAGGGTCCGGGAAGCGGGATTCGAGACCGACTGCTACGAATACAACGAGCCCAAATCGGTATCGCGCCGATCCTGGGAGGCAGAGCAGGGCATTCTCGTCGATTGGCTGCGGTCGCTGCCGAAACCGGTGGGTGTCATGGCCAGCAACGACGATCGGGGCCAGCACATTCTCGAAGCCTGCAAACTCGCCGACGTGCACGTGCCGGAAGATCTCGCGGTCATCGGGGTGGGCAATGACGACCTCATCTGTGAACTGGTCTCCCCGCCGTTGTGCAGTGTGGCTCTTAGTGCACAGAAGGCGGGGTACGAAGCGGCAGGCAGGCTCGATGCGCTGATGAGCGGTGGGACGACCAATAATGAGACGATTGTGGTGCGGCCCAGCCGGGTGGTGACGAGGCAATCTACGGACGTCTTCACCATATTAGACCCGTGCGTGCTGGAGGTCTTGCGCCACATCCACGCCCGCGCCGCGAAAGAGCCCGTCCAGGTTGAAGACATCCTCAAATGGGTTCCCGTTTCCCGGCGCGGTCTCTACGATCGGTTCGCCCGGACCCTGGGCCGGTCCGTGCATGATGAGATCAAACGGGTCCGGATGGATGAGTGTGCCCGCCTGCTCGTCAGTACGAAATTGCCGATATCGAAGATTGCCCTGCGACTGGGATGTCCCGATGCCAAGAATCTCGCCCGTTATTTCAGGCAATCGATGGGGCTGAATCCCCTCGACTACCGCAAGCTGCATTGCGTCGATTGATCTCTGTGCCGACGTGCCCAAAATGACGATTTTTTGGCACAGAATGAGGTTCTGGTCTGGTCCCAGCCTGACGATAATAGACAATGAGGTGGATCGCCTCCGTGGCGATTTTACCCGAGTGGTGCCCAAGGACAAGCAGCCGTTTTGGGAGGATGTGTCATGTTGCGTAAGGCGTTTACGCTGATCGAGCTTCTCGTGGTTATCTCCATCATTGCCTTACTGATGGCCATTCTCATGCCCGCCCTGCAACGCGCCAAACGACAGGCGGCCGGCAGTGCGTGCATGGGCAATATCAAGTCCATTTCCACCGCCTGGCTCATGTACACCCATGACAATGACGATTTTCTCGTCCCCTCCCAAGTTCGTTCCGGACAGGCAACCTCGTGGGTGCAAGTGCCTCAGGACGAAAGCGGCAATGCCACGGCCGCCCAGAGCGCCGGGTGTACCCTGGAAGATAAAATCAGGGGTATTGAAAGAGGGCTCATCTATCCGTACATGGGCAAAACGTATAAAGCGTTTCACTGCCCTGCGGATCACCGGCAGAATTTCGGGCTCGAGGGATATAGAAGTTACTCCATGATTGCCTGTCTGAACGGACAGGCGGAAAGCAGTCCCTACTTCAAGTACCAGATCCGCAAGGCCAGCCAAATTCGGTTGCCTGGAGAGAAATACATGCTGGTGGAGGAAGCGGATTCGCGGGGATTCAATTCCACCTGGTGGTCGTTGGCGACCCGGGAAATGGGCCACGATCCGGTCCAGTGGTGGAGTCCATTGGCGATCTGGCATGGCGACAGCAGCACGCTGGGCTTTTGCGACGGGCATGCGGAAGTGCACCGGTGGCGGGAGAAGCTGACCGTGGACTTGGGAAGCAAGACCGTGGTTCCGGGACAAAATTACGGGATCACCGCCGTGCCCGAGGAATGTCGAAGCGATATCGACTATATGGATTACGGCTGGGCCTACAAATTCCGACTTCACTAACCGATCTTTGTACCGGCGCAGGACCTTCGCTGATCCTGCAGAACGTCACGGCAGTGTACATGGCAGGAGAGTGTGGAATGAAGCAACCGTAGCGTCATGTAACAAGGCAGTTGAAGCCTGAAACGTATGAGCACAGGTACTTCAGAAGGAGGCAAAGGCAATGAGTAAGAAGTTGACATTCATCGCATTGTTGTGGAGCGTGGGCTTGATAAGCCAGGCTTCGGCCGTAACCGGCACGTATGTCGATATCTCGCCGTCCAATACCGTGGCAGTCGACGGAACCGATCCCTGGTTCAGTTCGACCGCCGGCGGGGGATTATGGCAGGAGAGAGGTTTCTGCAACATGGGCACGGTGTATCAGGGCCAGGGGGGCAACGGAGCGGACTTGAAGACCACCATCTCCGATCTGATCCCGGGTCAGGTGTATGACATCTACTCGGTCTACTGGTCCAAGAGCATCGCAGAGAACTGGGGCATGCTGGCCGGTGTGGATCCCAATAGTGCCTACGCCACTTGGTACAACTTCGAAAACGGTACGCCGACGGGGCCCGTCGAACTCGATACTATCTTCGAGATGGAAGCTCTGATCGGGACAGCCACGGCCGACGACGAAGGGAAACTCGATGTATACATCTTCAACCATGCGCATATCACCACCAGTCACCGCGCCTGGGTGGATGGCTTTTCCTACCAGCAGGCGTTTCTGACCTACAATCCGCAACCGGGCGCCGGCGAAGAGGGCGTCGCGCTGAATACGCAACTGAGCTGGTCGCCCATGCTGGATCCATCCAACCCCACCCAGACCATGCCCGGAATCGCCGAGCACTGGGTGTATTTCAGCGAGTCACCGTATCTGACTTCGGATGATCTGCTGGCGACGGTCCCCGCTGCGGTGAACCAGGTCAGCGCACCGCCTCTGGAAGCCAACAAACGGTACTATTGGGCCGTCGATCCGCATTTCACGGATGGGAGTCGCATTTGGGGTTTGATCTGGACGTTTGAGACGATCACCACGCTGGCGACTTTCGATCCCCCGGCGGGCAGCCAGCCGGAAAACGTTCGCGCCGATGTCAATGATACCGTTGTATTTGCCGCAACGGCGACGACGCCGTCGGCTCCGGAAACGCCGATCACCTACCAGTGGTACAGGGGCTTGCCGGGCGATACCAGCAGTCCCCTGGCCGATGAAGCGGACCACATTTCCGGCGCGCAAAGCAATCAGTTGACCATCGTCATGACCCCGACAGATGAAGGCAGTTATTACTGCCGAGCCACCAACAGTGCGGGCGCCACGGATTCCCAGGCGGCGACGTTGCTGTTGAAACGGTTGCTGGCATGGTACAAATTCGATGACAGTCTGGACGATTCGGCCGGCACCAATCGCGGAACCATGACGAATCCGGTTTACGTGGAAGGAATGGACGGGAAGGCCGTCAGCTTTGACGGTACGAATTACGTCAACCTGGGAACGGAGGCGTACCCGACGGCTGGTTTGGGCAACGGGTTGAGCACCGGATCGGTGTCTTTCTGGATCAATACCCCCAAGGCCGGTCAGAGTTTTGTCGCCACGTTCAACCAGGATATGACTACCGCTTTCAGGGTTGACTATACCGCCGGCAATTTCCTGTCCTTCCTGGTCCGTGATGATAATGGTGTGGGTGTGTCCGCAGGATCCAATCCCTCCGGATCGATCCTGAATGCCTGGCATCTGGTGACCTGCACGTGGGATGCCGAGTCCGGCGCCGCGGCGATCTACTTAGACGGGGTGACTTTCGCGGCCGGCACCAGCGGCCAGCCCACGGAGTTTGCCGCGTGGGAGTATCCGGTGCTCATCGGAGCTCGTCACAATCGCGACACCGTGGATGATTTCTATACGGGAGCCATGGACGACTATCGGCTGTATAACTATCCCCTGGATGCCTACGAGGTGGCCGATCTGTACACCTCGCTGGCCGGAGGCAGCATCTGCGTGGAGCACCCGGTTGGGGATTTGAATGACGATTGCGTCGTCGACCAGGCGGATCTGGAGATCTTGCGAGCGGCATGGCTGGATTGCGGTGTCGTACCGGCGAGCGCATGTGAATACAAGATGGATCTGGAAGAGTTGACAGTGTTGCTCTCGGCGTGGCTGGACGAGTTCGCTGTCGACGAGGGCCTGTAACCAGTCTTGGGATTTGCCTTATGACAGTGAGAAGGGCCTTTGTCGATCTGACACAGGCCCTCCTTGCTCTTTCTCTACATGACAGCGGGCCTTACGCCCAACAAAAGCACTATGCAGATAGGAATGAGTCGAATGGACAAAATGGGCCGTATCAAGGAAGTGTGCAGTTTGAACAGACGTGATTTTCTCGCCGGTACGGGGCTTACGTGTGGCATGGCAGCGTTGCCCTGGTTGAAGGCGGCCGTCGCCCAGGGAGCCGCGGTACCCGTTCGCAAAAAACCAGGGGCTACCGTTCGCGCCGTGTTCCTCTATCCGCCTTCGGAAACGTTTTCGGGCAAGGCGGATGGCTGGTGGAGCTGGCCGGGCAACGAGTATGACGCCGAGGGCCGTCAGAGGAAGTACATGGCCGCGCTGGCCGATATGGAGAAGCGTCTCGGCATGAAAATCGTGGCCGAGAAGCGCTCCGTTGCCAACAATGCGGATGCCCAGAAGGTGATCCGGGAGCTGGAAGCATCTCGCCCCGACGGTCTGCTTCTGATCATGTTCTATAATAACAGCCTGGGGCAGGCGAACCTGCTCATCGAGGCGGCTCAGCAAATGGAGTTGCCTGTCGTTTTCTACATCGGACTCGGTGTCAAGCACGGCTCCATCGCGGGGTATCGCCGGCCGGGAGTCTATCTCATCCAGTCACTGGAGAACCTCGACGCCATCGAATACGGCATGCGCATGATCAACACGCGGAAACAGTTGGGTCAGTCTACTCTCTTGAGCATTACCGAGGCGAAGGAGCCGCGCGAAGGCACCGAGGCGTTCTTTGGCATCAAGGTTCGCGTGATTCCGTTCGCGCGGTATGCGGAGCGGTTTCATGACGTCGAGATCACGGATGCGGCCCGGAAGCTGATGAAGAAGCTTACCAGCGAAGCCACCGAGATCCGGGGCATTACCCAGGAAAGCCTCCAGAACGCCATGCGGGCGCACTTAGCGCTAACGAGTATGCTGCGCGACGAGAAGGCCGACGGTGTCACCATGAACTGCCTGCGCCGAGGGATGCTCAAACCCTGTATCAGTTTCTCCCTTCTCAACGGCATGTTGATCCCGGCCGCCTGTGAAAACGATTTCGGCGCCGTGTACACCCAACTGCTTGGCCAGCTTCTCATCGGTCGGCCGGGCTTCCAGCACAATCCGGCCTTTGAGACGGAGAAGAACCACTACTACGCCTCGCACTGTACGTGTGCGACCAAGCTTCGCGGCCCGGACGAACCCGGAATGACCTATCTCCTCCGCCGCTTTGCCCACACCAACGAGGGAAGTTGTGCCATCCAGGTCTTCTGGAAGCCGGGGGAACCGGTCACGATGGCGCGATACTATCCCGGAGACAAGCCCAAGCTGGACGTCTATGGCGGCCGCGTCGTCGAGTCGCATCCCATGCCGCCCGCCGGCGGGTGCACCACCAACGTAGAAGTGGAGATTACAGACCGCTCCGACGCCTGCATGGTCAAAGGGCATCACAACCAATTGTTCTGTGGCGATTTCGCCCGTCAGTTCAGGCTGTTTGCCCAACTGTACAAAATGGAGTTGGCCGATACGGGATACGAAGGTTCGCCTTTCGTCTGAACCTCGCGGCGGTGACCGGTTCGTCCACAGACGGACCTGTCGTGGAGACGCAGCCTCCGCGTTGTTACCGCGTTTTATCCTATCGGCAATTCGCCGCCAGCAAGAAGGCCGGGCGTGTTGACGCCCGGCCGCGGGCGTGCTATGCTTACGCGGGATCGCAAGCGCTGAAGACTCGCTGCTTCTGAGGAGTGCATTATGAGTAAGACCAAGCGAAAAGACGTAGGGATCGCGGTTTCGCGTCGCGACCTTTTGAAGACCTCGGCCGCCCTGGGAGCGGGTCTGGCTCTGCCAATGATCGTGCCGTCGTCGGTATTCGGTGCCGAGGCTCCGAGTGAGAAGATTCTGGTCGGCTGCATCGGCGTCGGTCGCATGGGAATGGGCGACCTGAGAGAGGCCCTCGGTTTCAAGCAGGTGCAGGTCGTGGCGGTCTGCGACGTCGACGCCCATCGCGTCAAGAGCGCGCAGTCGGTCGTCGAGTCTCACTACGGCGGGGCGAGCGGTTCCTGTGCCACGTTCGGCGATTACCGGGACCTGCTGGCCCGCGAGGATATCGATGCCGTGCAGATTTGCACGCCGGACCACTGGCACGCTTTGCCGGCGATTGCCGCGGCCAGGGCGGGCAAGGACATCTTCCTGCAAAAGCCGCTGGGACTGACGATTCATGAGGGCCGGGCCGTCAGCGATGCCATGCGCCGCTACAACCGCGTGTTCCAGGTGGGCAGTCAGCAGCGCTCCGACAGCCGCTTCCGCTTCGCCTGCGAGTTGGTTCGCAACGGCCGCATCGGCAAGCTCCAGACGGTCAAGGTGGGATTCGGCACCGATCCGGGGACGGGCCCGCAGCCGCCCATGCCCGTGCCGGACTGGCTCGACTACGACATGTGGCTGGGCCAGGCGCCGTGGGCCGCGTATACGGAGACGCGCGTTCATCCGCAGAAGGGCTATGGCCGGCCGGGATGGCTGCGCATTCGCGACTACGGCGCAGGCATGATCACCGGTTGGGGCAGCCATCACATGGACATCGCGCACTGGGGGATGGGAGCCGAGCACACCGGGCCCGTCGCGATCGAAGCCCGGGCCGAGTTCCCCAAGGACGGCCTGTGGGACGTCCATGGTGCGTTCCACATCGAGTACACGTATGCCAACGGCGTGAAGGTCACCTGCGCCGACAACCAGGAAAACAAGCAGGGCGTGGTGTTCGAGGGCGCCGACGGCTGGGTCTACGTGCGGCGCGGGCACATCGACGCGAATCCGAAGTCGCTCCTGGAAGAGACGATCGGCCCCGACGAAACCAAGCTCTACGTAAGCAACAACCACAAGGGCAACTTCTACGACTGTATCAAGTCGCGGGCCGCGACGGTGGCGCCGGCAGAGAACGGCCACCGCTCGTGCAGCGTGTGCCTGTTGGGCGATATTGGGATGCAACTCGGCCGCAAGCTGCGCTGGGACCCGGACCGGGAGCAATTTGTCAACGACCCCGAGGCCGACCGGATGTTGTGGCGACCGATGCGGGCGCCGTGGCAGCTCTAATCCGGGGATGTAGCGAAGGACTCGGAACGAATCGCGGGAGATACGATCATGCACAGTGGCAGGAATTCTGTGGTACGATGGGCGTTTATGGTGATGGTATTGTCGATTGCATCCGGACTGCGCGGCGCCGAGGCGGTTCCCTCTGCGGCCGAGATGGCCAAAATGCGGGCGGCCCTGCCGGAGAAGCCCCGGGTCGAGCCCGCGCAAGCGCGCAAGCTTCTGGTCTTCTCCCGGTCCTGGGGCTACGTACACAGCGCCATCCCGTACGGCGCCAGGGCCGTGGAGCTGATGGGGCAGAAGACCGGGGCGTTCGAAGCGGTGCTGGCCGACGACGATTCGATGTTCGAGCCGCAGAATCTCAAGCAGTTCGACGCGATTCTGTTCAACAACACGAACAACGAGATCTTCCTGCCCGAGAATTTCGACAAGCTGCCGGCCCCGGAACAGGCGAAAGCCCGCGCGCGGGACGAGAGGCTCAAGAAGAGCCTCGTCGCGTTTTTGCGGGGCGGCGGCGGTCTGGCCGTGACGCACGCCGGCGTGGCCAGCTTTCGACAGTGGCCCGAGTTCGGCGAGATCATCGGGGCGCGCTTCGACAACCATCCCTGGGGCGCCGGCTCGACCGTCGTGCTGCAGGTGGAGGAGCCGGACCATCCGCTGATGGCCGCCTTCAAGGAGCCCGTGTTCATCGTTACCGACGAGCTCTACCAGGTGACGGACCCGTACTCCCGGGACAAGGTGCGGGTGTTGCTGAGCATCGATCCGCAGCGGACCCGGATCACCCCGCAGCAGAGAGAGGCGATCCACCGCGCGGATATGGATTTCCCCATGACGTGGGTCAAGAGCTACGGCAAGGGTCGCGTGTTCTACTGTGCCCTGGGGCATCAGCACGAGCTTTTCTGGAATCCCGTCGTCCTGCAGCATTATCTGGACGGCATCCAGTTCGTTCTGGGCGACATCGAGGCCGACGTCACACCCACCGCGAAGGTCAAAGGCAAATGACGACACGGAAGTCGCAATACGGCATGAAGAGGAAGCAGGAGAGATCGCATGGATAAGAAGACCGTTCGGGCCGGCATTGTGGGGGCAGGCTTCTCTGCCTCCTTCCACTTTGAGGCGATCAAGAAAGTCTACGGCACCCACGTCGAGGTCAAAGGCGTGCACGCGCTCGAGGGAGCCCGGGCATACGGGCAGAAAAGAGGGATCGCCGTATACGATTCTCTGGACGCCCTTCTTGAGGACGTGGACATCGTGCACTGCTGCGCCACCGCCTCGGCCCACGAGCCGATTGCGGTCGCCGCCCTGGAGAGAGACAAGTTTGTTATCGTCGAGAAACCGCTGACCGGCTATTTCGGCGACGGCTCCGAAGATTTCAACGGGGAAACGTTCCCCAAGGAAGTGGCTTTGAAGGAGGCGCTGGCGAGCATCGGGCGGATGCTCCAGGCCGAGAGCAAGAGTAAGGGCCGCATCCTCTACGCCGAGAACTGGGTCTACGCGCCGTCCATCCAGAAGGAGCGGGAGGTCATCGAAAAGACCGGCGCCCAGATCCTCTGGATTCACGGAGAAGAAGCCCACTCCGGATCGCACGCCCGGACGTACGCGTACTGGAAGTACTCCGGCGGCGGCGTGATGATCGGCAAGGGCTGTCATCCTCTCTCGGCGGCGCTGTATCTCAAGCGAGTCGAAGGGCGGGCGCGCGACGGCAAGCCGATTCGCCCCAAGGCAGTGACCGCCCGCATCCACGCCCTGACGCGCATGCCCGGCTTCCGCGACGAGGGCCACATTCGCTCGGACTACTTCGACATCGATGATTTCTCGGTAATGCACGTGGTGTTCGAAGACGGCACCATCGCCACCATCTTCGCCTCGGACATCATTGTCGGCGGCATTCACAACTGGCTCGAGGTCGCGGCGAACAACCATCGAACGACCTGCAATATCAATCCCAACACGGCGATGCAGACGTACAACCCGGTCGATGCCAACTTCGAGGACATCTACGTCGTCGAAAAGATCGGGACCAAGCAGGGCTGGACGAATCCCTCGCCGGATGAGGACTGGTTTACGGGATACCCGCAGGAGATTGAAGCGTTCTACCGGACGGCCGCCTATGGCGAGCCCGTGGAAAGCGACAGCCACCTGGCCGCCGATTGTATCTCGACGATCTACAGCGCCTACGTCTCAGCCGAACGCGCGGGCGCGGAAGTCGAGATCAAGACCTTCTGACGTCCTTTGGGGGCACACCATGACAAACGAACAGTGGGCCAAGCTGTTAGCCGTCATTGGCGGGGAACCGGTGGAGCCGCTGCCGGTTGGATTCATCATCGACAGTCCCTGGCTTCCGGGTTGGGCGGGGCTCTCCACCTTGGATTATTACAGCAGCGAGAGTAAGTGGCTCGACGCCAATCTCAAGGCCGTTGAGACGTTCGGCGATGTCATGTTTCTGCCCGGTTTCTGGTCGGAGTACGGGATGTGCACCGAGCCGTCGGCGTTCGGGACGAAATGCCGCTGGGCCGAAGACGATCTGCCCTACGCCGACAAGGTCATCAAGAGCGTCGGCGACGTGGCCGCCCTGGAAAAGCCTAATGTCAGGACGGATGGTCTATTGCCCTTCGTGCTGCGCCGGCTCCAGCATCAACAGAGCCGGATCGAACAGGCCGGTCATTCGATCCGGTTCGCCGTCTCGCGCGGGCCGCTGAACATCGCCAGCTTCCTGATGGGCACCACTGAGTTTCTCATGGCGATTCGCACGGACCCGGAGCCGATGCAGCAGTTGCTGACATCGATCACGGATTTCATCGTGGATTGGCTGCAACTCCAGAAAGCCAGTTTCCCGTCCACCGAGGGCATATTCATTCTCGACGATATCGTCGGATTTCTGGGCGAAGAGGATTTCAGGCAGACGGCGCTGCCCTATTTGAAGCGGGTCTTCGGATGTCTCGACGTCCCCGTGCGATTCTTCCACAACGACGCGCAGGGGCTCGTGTGTGCGTCGTTCCTCGACGAGATCGGGGTGAACCTCTTCAATTTCAGCTTCGAGCATTCTCTCTCTGAGATGAAGGAGCGGACGGGCGGCGGCGTTACCCTGCTGGGGAATATCCCGCCCCGCGACGTCCTGGCGCAAGGGACGCCGGAAGAGGTGGCTCAAAGCGTAAAGACGGCGCTGGCGCCGCTGGATGACAAGAGCCGAATCATTCTCTCCTGCGGAGGTGGTTTGCCTGGCGATGTCCCGACCGCCAATATCGAGGCTTTCCTGCGCTCGGTGTAGTGCCGCCTTTCATAAACCGTGAGACTGTAGATTGCTTCGCTCGCAATGACATGGAGGACCTGTTTACGTCATTGGGAGGAGCGCAGCGACGAAGCAATCTCCTTTCCGGGATAGTCACAAGACTTGCGAAATTCGGCAGTAGCGGGCGGTCCGGCGTTTACGCGGTCGCCAGCTTATGCCATTGCCTGCCGTCTGATGCCGGCAGGGCGTCGGCTTGCGGAAAGCTCTCGGCGCCGGCGCGGTACTCAATCGGCTCGCCCGCGTCATTGTCCCAGGCTTGCAGCACGGGCGTCAGAAGCTGCCAGCTTGTTTCGACCGCGTCGAATCGGGTGAACAGCGTCTGGTCCCCGACCATGCAGTCGAGCAGCAGTCGCTGGTAGGATTCGGGCATTTCGACGCCGAAAACATCCCGGTAGTTGAAGCTCATGTCCAGCGTGCCCATGCACATCTTCGAGCCGGGCCGCTTGGCCTGGAATCGCAGCGATATGCCTTCCTCCGGCTGGATCCGAAACACCAGGGTGTTGGGCGGCATCTCGTGCAGGCCGACCGAACTGAACAGCGAGTGCGGGACGCGCTTGAACGTTACGACAATCCCGGTGTTCTTGGTCGCCAGCCTCTTGCCCGTCCGCAGATAGAAGGGCACTTCCTTCCACCTCCAGTTGTCGACGAACAAACGGGCCGCCACGAACGTCTCGGTCCTGGAATTCGGATCGACGCCTTTCTCCGACCGATAGCCCGGTACCTGCCGGCCGTTCATTTCTCCGGGGCCGTATCGACCGCGCACGACCGATTTGTTCCAGACGTCCATCGGGATGGGCCGGATCGAACGCAGAAGCTTGACCTTTTCGTCACGGACCGGGTCGGCGTCGAACGATATGGGCGGCTCCATCGCGATCAACGCCATCATCTGAAGCACGTGATTCTGGAACATGTCACGCAAGGCCCCGGACCTGTCGTAATAGCTGGCGCGGTGCTCCACGCCCAGCGTCTCGGCGATGGTGATTTGTATGTTGTCGATGTGGTTCCGATTCCAGACGGGTTCGAACATCGCGTTGGCAAAGCGGAAAATCATGATGTTCTGGACGGTCTCTTTGCCCAAGTAATGATCGATGCGGTAGACCTGCGTTTCGTCGAACCAGCGGGACACGGTTTGGTTGAGCGCGGCGGCGCTGGCCAGATCGCGTCCGAAGGGCTTCTCCACCACGATGCGGGCCGACTTTTGGCAATCGGGATCATTCATTCGAGACAGTCCCGCCGAGCCGAGCTGCTCTATGATCGTTTCGTACAGTACCGGTGGGACCGAGAGATAGAACAGATTGCAGCCGTCCACGCCGCCGTTGCTTCGCAGCTCGGACAAGCGGGCGGCGATTTTCTCGTACGTCTTCGGGTCGGCGTAGTCGCCGCTGACGTAGTGAAGCTTCGCGACAAATGCCGTCACGGCGTCCGCCGAGACGGCACGGGCGTGCTCTCCCAGAGCGGCGTGAGCGGTCTGTCGGAACTGCTCGTCGGAGTACTCGGTTCGGCCGCAGCCCAGAAGGAAGAAGCGGTCGCTGAGCAGCCCTCGTTGTTGAATCTGGAGGAGGCTCGGGAGCAGTTTTCGGTTTACGAGGTCGCCCGAGGCGCCGAAGACGACGACCGCCGTCGGCGGCGCGGCCGTTTCGGCGCACACAATGTCCAGGGCGGCCAGTGACGGATGAATCTCCGGCGTTGCCATGGTCCAAACTCCCCCGGGCCCGCGAGGCCCACGATTTGGGTCAGCAACGTTGATGCTTCAGCAGCCCGGCTTAGTCTGCGACCGGCTCGAACTCCCCTTTCCCGGCCCCGCATTCGGGGCAGACCCAGTCGTCCGGGATGTCGGCAAATGCCGTTCCGGGCGCCACCCCGTTGTCGGGATCGCCGGTTGCAGGATCGTAGACCCAGCCACACAGAACGCATCGATACTTCATGGTGTCTTCCTTTCAGTGCTTCGGTTCTCCGGTTGGTGCAGGACTCCGGAAAGACGTCACCTGCTCCTGGTTGCCGGACTCGCGTGCCGGGAGAGGACCGGGCTGCTGGTCAGGCGTTCAATGCGCTCAACTGCCGGCGCAAATCGGCAACGTGTTTGACCTCTTCCTTGATAATGGTCTCGACCTTCTCCTTGCCGGCCCTGGCGGAGACCAGGTCCTTCAAGCCGACGTAGAAGAGTACGGAATTCTTCTCGGCGTCGATGGACGCGTTGAGGATCTCCTCCATGGATTCTTTGCCGGAGAGCTTCACGGCGGGGCCCTTCATGCCTTCGAATCCCTTGCTGTCGGCCAGCGCTTGCAGGTACAGGGTCGCCTCGTTGTACGGGTCGAACGTCGTCTCGGCCTTCTCCTGCTCGCTGAGTTCCTTCCTCATCTCCTGGAAGGTCTGCAGGTGCGCATCTTCCATAGCGGCCATGGCCAGGAACATGTCCTTCATCGCCTGGCCGCTCGCCTTCTTGGCCACCTCGCGATAGAACACGGCGCCGTTGCGCTCGATCTCCTCGGCCATCTCGAAAATTTCGTTTGCGTTGAAAGTTACGCCCATCCCTATTCTCCTTCTTGTGTCGGCGGTGTAAACGTTCGCTGCCCCAGCTCGCGGTCCATCATAAACAGCGCGCCGGGAGCTTTTTCGGCCATCTTAAGTTGCTGAACGACGCTGTCAACCGATGTTTCCTCCTCGACCTGCTCGTTGACGAACCACTGTAGGAACGCGTTGGAGGCATGGTCTTTCTCTTTGATAGCGAGGTTAACGAGGTCGTTGATGCGTCCGGTGATGTACTGCTCATGCTCGTAGGCCGCTTTGAATGCCGCCAGGGGCGACTTCCATTCTTTGGCCGGCTCTTCGATGGCTTTGAGAACGACGCGGCCGCCGCGTTCGCCCACGAAATGAAAGAACTTCATCGCGTGCGCGGTCTCTTCCTGGGTCTGCACGCGCATCCAGGAAGCGAAGCCCGACAGGTTCTTTGAATCGAAGTAGGCCGCCATCGCCAGGTAGAGGTAGGCGGAATAGAGCTCTGCGTTGATCTGATCGTTCAACGCCGTTTCCATTTTTTTTCCGATCATGGTTATTTTGCCTCCCACATTCCGTGCTTGTTACAGTGTTCCCGTGCCGTCACGGCCTCGGCCTGGATGTTGAAGACGGCCTCGGCGGGCTGGCCGGGTTGGAGAAACTGACGATAGGCTTTGCCGTCGGCGAGGATTTCAATCCATTCGATGAAGTGGTCCGGTTCCATGGGGTGAGGGACGCTGCCGATCTTGACCTTGATCCCGCCATTGGCCTTTTCGACGACGGGTACGTGCTTCTCCTTGCCCTGGTCGGCCGTCTTGGCGGTCAGGTTCTCCATGGGCTTGCCGCAGCAGACCAGATCGCCCGCGCCGCCGTGCAGCACCTCGACTATGTTTCCGCATACCCCACATTTGTAGACTTGTAGTTTTTTTGCCATGGCATTTCCTTTCCGCACGTAGTGATCGACTTGTTTTCTACGGCGCGGGAAATCCGGGTCTTTCCTCGCGCGATCCGGCCGGCAATCCGTTGACGACCCGGACCAACCGGGAACTTCCGTCGTGCCGGTCGTTTCCCAATTAAAGCAATTCCTGCGCCGCTTGCAAGGCCGCTTCGTAATCGGGTTCGGCCGTGATCTCCGGGACCAGTTCCTGGTAGCGGATGATCCCGTCCTGATCCAGGACGAATACGGCTCGCGCCAGCAGACGCAGGCCTTTGATCAGCACGCCGTATGAAGTGCCAAAGGCCGCCTCGCGATGATCCGAGAGGGTCTGGACGTTTTGCGCGCCGGTCGCACCGCACCACCGCGCTTGGGCAAAGGGCAGGTCCGCACTTACCGTGACAACCACGATACCGTCGCCCAGCGCGTCGGCCTCTTCGTTGAATCGCCGGGTTTCGATGTCGCAGACCGGGGTGTCGAGCGACGGGACCGAGGTCAGGATGCAGACCTTCCCCCGGAACGAAGAGAGCGCCACCGCAGAGAGGTCGTTGGCGACCAGTTCGACCTCCGGGGCTGCCTGGCCCACCCGGACTTCATTTCCGACCAGGGTTACAGGGTTTCCCTTCATCGTCACCAGACCAGTTCGTTCTGCCATAACGGGCTCCTTTCTCTGATTGGACTCACGACATCCTGCCAGCGCGGCGATAGCCGTGACCACGCCGAGCGCAGCTACCATCACACCGCACAACTTGAGAGGCGTTTTCATCATCGCAGCCATCGTACCTCCCGGAGGACGTTCGTATTCACAGGACTTTCTCCGCGACGGATCTACGTGCGGCGTCGGCGAGCAAATAGGACCGTCGCAAAGGCCCTAAAAATTCGTTGCCTGAAGCTCGAAATGAGCCTGCCCGTGGGCACAGGCCGGACAGGATTTCGGCGCTTCCGTGCCCTCATGGACGTAGCCACAGTTTCGACAGACCCAACGTACGGGCGTTTCCCGTTTGAATACGCGACCGTCCGCAATGTTCTTCGCCAGCGCGAGATACCGGGTCTCGTGGTTCTTCTCGGCGTTGGCGATCATTCGAAATACCGCGGCAATCTCCGCAAACCCTTCTTTGTCCGCAACTTGCGCGAAGTTGGGGTACATTTCCGTGTTTTCGTAGTGCTCCCCGGCAGCAGCGGCTTCCAGGTTCTCTTGCGTGCTACCGATGACGCCGGCGGGAAAGGCGGCCTGGATTTCGGTCTCGCCGCCTTCCAGGAACTTGAAAAGCCGCTTGGCGTGCTCCTTCTCCTGATTGGCGGTTTCCTCGAAAATGGCCGCCATCTGCACGTAGCCCTCTTTCTTGGCCTGGCTGGCGTAATACGAATAGCGGTTTCTCGCCTGGGACTCGCCGGCAAAAGCGGTCAGCAGGTTCTTTTCCGTCTCGGTGTTCTTTAGACTCATTCAATACCTCCAGTTAAAGTTGCCGTAACGACGGCAGGTCCAAATTCCGTTTCTACTTCCTTTTTTTGGTGCAGCGGTCGCAAAGACCTTCGAAATAAACGGTCTTCCTCAGCACCGTGAATTTATTCCTGACGCCTTTAGGTACATCGATTCGGTCAAAAGGTTCAAAGTGAAAATCAACAATTTGCTTGCACTTGATACATTTGAAGTGCTGGTGCCTTTCCAGGTTGGCATCGTACCTCTTGGCGTCCCCGGAGCCCTCGACGGCAAACGCCAGGCTCATATTCGTCAGCGTCAACAGGGCTCTGTTGACGGTGTCCAGTGAAATACTGGGAAAGACCTTTCGCACGCGGCGAAAGACCATTTCCGCCGATGGATGCTCGTTGGTTTGGAGCAGCGTGCGGTAGACGGCCGTACGCTGGGGCGTGACTTTGAGGCCCATCTGGTGGCATTTCGTGCGGAAGTCTTCCATCTTCCTCGTGACGTCATGTCTTGCTGGCTCGCGTTTCTTCTTGCCCATGTTTGTCCCTCGCGCATAACGGTCCGGAAGACGTCTCAGAATACCGGCGGCATCTTGACGTCATTCTTGGAGTAATCGCAGTCACTTCTATATAGCCTCTCGCTATATAGGCAGCCGTTTTTCGCTTGCCGCCACAAACTCTTGCAATTTCCCGCAATTGACCGGGATTATAACCCCACGGTCCGGTCGATGCAAGAATTCTGTGATTATCTTGCGGGAGAGCCTTTGTGTTGCGCTGGTTCCTGAGGCGGCTTCGGCGCGTTTCGGCCGGGGGCGCGCGACTGTCATCCGATGTAAGGGCCGGTGTGCCCGGATCAGGCTCCGCAAATTCGCCGGATGCAAAATTGACTAAGCCTGGAAATTTCCGTATTTTACCACGAGTGCTCTCGACGAAGGCAAGAGGGGATGACCCGGGAGTCGGCTCGCTGACGCAGCTCTCGATGCCTGTCCACATTGAGCCATGTCGCAGCATGTATCATAGGAATGCGAACAGCAGTCGTGAATCGGAACGAAAAAGAGGGAGAGAAGGAGGTTTCGCCAAATGACAGCACCAGAGAATTATGTATCACGCCGGGATCTTCTGCGGGTCGGTGCGGCCGCTTCTGCCGGCGCCGTGTTGCTGCCGAGCGGCAGCGTGTTTGCCGCCGGATCCGACAAGATGCGAGTGGCTATGGTCGGCTGCGGCAGCCGGGGGACCAAGGACGCGATCGATTGTCTCAAGTCCGACTCGGGCGCCGAGCTGGTGGCCATGGCCGATCTGTTTCAGGACCGGCTCGACGGATCGCTGGCCCACCTCAGGAAACAGTGTCCCGACAAGGTGAAAGTGACGCCGGAGACCCGCTTCCTGGGATTCGATGCCTATCAGAAAGTGATGGCCATGGACGACGTGGATATCGTCCTGCTGCTGACCCCGCCCGGCTTTCGCCCGCAAATGGTCCGAGCCGCCGTGGAGGCCGGCAAGCACATCTTCATGGAGAAGCCCGGCGCGGTGGACCCGGTGGGCATTCGCTCGCTGATGGCCTCGGCCGATATAGCGGACCGCAAGAAGCTCTCCATCGTCGTCGGGACGCAGCAGCGCTGGCAGCCGCAGTATCAGGAGCTGATGAAGCGCGTCCACAACGGCGACCTGGGCGACATCGTCGGCGGGCAGGCCTACTGGAACTGGGGCTCGTCCAAGTGGCATTTCCAGCAGCGCCAGCCCGGCTGGTCGGACATGGAATGGCAGATTCGTTGCTGGCCGTATTTTACGTGGCTCTCCGGCGATCACATCGTCGAGCAGCACCTGCACAACATGGACGTGATCAACTGGGCGATCGGCTCGCCTCCGGTTTCCTGCATGGGCATGGGCGGACGCCAAGCCCGCACCGATCCGGCGTTCGGCAACATCTACGACCACTTCACCATCGAGTACCAGTACCCCAACGGCATTCGCGTGATGAGCATGTCCTCGCAGATCGAGGGCTCGACGCCGAAGGTACAGGAGCGCGTCCTTTGCGCCAAGGGAGCGACGGTCACCGACCGCTCCATGGGCTACATTGAGGACACCCACGGCCGCAAGGTCTTCACCTACGACGACCCGATCCACAGCGGCGAGGTCACGCAGTTCAAGAATCTGATCGGCAGCATTCGCAACGGCCGACCGATCAACGAGTGCCGGCGCATCGCCGAGAGCACCATGACCGTGATCATGGGGCGGATGAGCGCCTACACGGGCCGGGCCCTGAAATGGGACTGGGCCATGAAGGCCTCGAAGCTGGACCTGTCGCCCGAGAAGCTGGAGATGGGCGATATGCCCGTGCGGCCGGTGGCGATTCCCGGAAGAGACCACCTTGTGTAGGCATTGTTGGTCGTTCGCATTCCCAGGCCCCGGCCCATCCAAGGCCGGGGCTTCGCTTTGCGCCGCCTATTTCCACTGGCACCGGCGCTGGGGCAGCCGGTGGTCGCCGTGACAATCGGTGCACACCTTTCGTTTCGCTTCCGGGGCGAAGACGGGCTCGTGCTGCGGTCCGTCCAGCTTCTCCTTCGAGTGGCACTTCATGCACGAGGGGATGATCTCATCCTTCGGGTACATGATGTCGGGCGCCGTGCCGTTGCCGCCGGAGGCCCACGACTCGTCCGCGATGTGCTCGTCACTGACGCCGTGACAGGTGGCGCAGCCGATGTTCATCCGCGCGTGCGTCACGGCGATCTTCTCCTGCGCGTAGTTGACGTGACAGACGAAACACCGGCTGTTGTCGGCGCCCGCGCCGTTGGAAGCGTCGTCCGCGGGATCGTCGAGCAGGAGCAGGGGTTCGTCGTCCAGGAGCAGCGGTGCTTCTTCCACCGGCTCCGGCGTCTCGGCGGCGACGGATGGCGACCCTGTCGCGACCTCGCTCGTGACGGCCCGTTCGCAACCGCTGACGAGGACCAGCCAGACGGCGCAGACCGGGATGAGGAGAGTACGATGGTGGCGAATCGATCTCTGGATCATACTAATTGAACTTCCTTTGTTGTGAAGGTTGTGAGACCTGCCCGGGATCAGACGTATTGCCAGTTCTTGAGCCACTGGTAGTGCGTCGGCAGTGCCGCCAGGGCCTGGCGGTTGGCCTGTTCCAGCGTGGCCGTTTCTTTGACGTCGAACTGGCGACGCTCTTTCGTGGCCTTGACGACGTTCTCCACCTCTTCGAGGCGGTTCATGCCCGGGATGGGAATGACCGTGTTGCTGTGGAGGATGTACCGAATCGCCAGGCGGCCGCGCTCGTTGTCTTGCTTGGAGTCGCCGGCGAACAGCGACGAGGCGGCGAACGGCTTGATCCCGAAAGCCCCGACGTCACATTTCTTCAGCGCGTCGAAAAGACTGTCCTTCGGTGCCCGCTTGCTCATCGTCGTAAAGGGGAAGCAGACCACTTCGATTTGCGGGAAGTACTCGACCATGAACTTGATCCAGCGCCGGTCGTGAGACGAGAAGCCGATGTAACGGGCTTTGCCCTGCTTCTTGGCCTTCTCGAGGGCCTCGACCATCTCGCAGGAGGTGTTGAACGAATGCCGCCCGCCGGGCTCGTAGCAGGTGATACGCCACAAGTCTGTGTAGTCTTCCTTGGCGAGCATCAACAATTCATCGAGCGATTCGAGCAGTTTCTTGGCGGTGCGGTATTCCTCTCGACGGATTTCCTTGCCGCAGTAGGACAGCGCGAGGTATGCCTTGTCGCGGCGGCCTTTCAGGGCCTTGGCGTCCCGGATGACCTCGCCCCGGCTGCAGGCGTCGATGTAGTTGATTCCCGCGTCCAGGCAGCGGCTGACGATTTCCTTGCGGTCCTCATCGTTGCTGCGCGAATGCCCGCCCAGGCCGACGGCCGAGACCATGATGTTGGTCTTGCCGAGCCGGCGATATTCCATGTCGGGGTTGTAGCTGGGGATCTTCGACGTGTTCATCGTCTCGGGTGCAGCTTGCGCAGCTTGGGCGGTGGCGCTGAGGCCGACGGCCACGCCTGCGGCCGTAATCGTGGCGTCGCGCACAAACTGGCGACGGCTCACCTGTCTGTCTCTCATGGCAATCTCCTTTCACTGCCGGGCAGTGAGTGGCGGTTTCAGAGCTTCAAGCCCCCACGTTCATTTGGATTTCGGCAACGGTTGATCGGTCTTGCCCTCGAAGAGGGCCTTCATTTCGTCGTCGGAGAGAGGACGGTCGTAGATGCGCAGATCGTCGATGGCGCCCTGGAAGCCTCGGCCAATGCGGACGTTGAATTCGCTGCCGGTCTGGAGCGGCCACAGGTCCAGCAGGCCGATATCGTGGATCTCCGCCGGCGCCCCGTCTAAATAGAGTTTCACGTCGTCGTACAGATTGGGCAACTCGGCTTCCGTGACGACGGCGCCGACGTGGTGCCATTCGTCGTTATGCGTTTCCTCGTTCATGTAGAGGTAGCCCCCGTGCGGGGTAACGCCGACCCGGCCTCGCACGAAGCCGAAGTTGAACATCTGGCCGAAATCTTCGGCGCCCCAGGAGACGATCTGGCCTCGCGCTCGTCCGGTTTTCATCCAGGCCGCCACCGTCCGGGGCCGTATGCCGGTCACGCCCTTGTATTTGTCCACCTCGATCATGGAATCCTCGCCGTCGAACTCAAGGGCCTTGCCGCGACGTCCGGCGACGGAGTTCTTTGCAAACGAGAGTCCGCCCTTGAGCGTCCCGTTTCGCTTGTGCCCGGAGGTATCGGCGGCCATTTCGCCCGAGGTCTCGTCGAAGGTCCACCGTGCGGCGAGGTTGGGATCGGTGTCCAGGGTGGCGGGTTTGTCGGCTGCGGCGGTCAAGGCAAAAAACGCCACGAGGGCCAACGCTGCAATGAATGTCCGGCACATCATCGTTCTCCTAACTCCATGATATTCCTTCATTCGAACCGCTTAACCATACCAGAAATCTCGCGCCGACGCCAGAGGCCGGTCGCGACGAATCCAGAGCCGGGGTGACCGGCATTTGCAGGCCCGATGTCCCGGAGCAGGCTCTCTCGCCGGTCCTGGCCGGCAAATTGGCTTTGTTTGGCGCGATTGGGTTTGTTTTGCGTGCTCGCTCCTCTGGCATTTCTTCACTGATCTTTCTTCCGGAAACGGCTTAACGTCCATTCGGCCTGTGGTAAATTGGGTTCGTTTCGCGCAATGGCCCCCGCGTCCGCCACCTCGAATTCCCAATCCAAGATCCGCAATCGCGAGCCTCTCGCCCGCTCGAATTGGCTTCGTTTTCTCCGCTGACCCGTGTTTTCAGCCCAAAAAAGCAGAAATTGGCTTTGTTTGGCGCAATTGCTCTACCTGCGATGGGCCCAATACCTACACATTGCCCATGCCCGCCGGGGCAGACCCGCAGCGCTGCCTGGCTTGGCTCTGTTGTCGCGACCGGGCCCGGGATGACAGTGGACTCGAATTCACTCGCAGAGAATGTCGGCACGGTACTTCGCCTCGGATCGGTCAGGTTGGATGATCGATCATTGATGCTCTCAGCGTGGTATGTACCACGTTCTGTTTATTATAGTACAAACAGTCTTGCGGGTCGTCAAGCAAAAAATACGCGCCCCGGCCCAATCGGATGTGCGAAAGTTGCGCAGCATCTGGAAAGGGCCCTTCGCCGGCCTCCGGCGTGGCAGCGCACGGGGATCTGCCCTCCTCGGCACTGAATTGCGTTCATATGTGGTTCCATTTTGCCTTTTGCTTTGCCGTTTTCCTCTTTGCTTTTTGATGTTTGATTTATCGTCCGCGGGCGCGCGTACCGGTGTTTCAGTAATGGGCCCGAGCGACGGGCACCGCATGCACATTTCTACAGGCTCCAGGGGCTGCGCATGGGCCTCGAGAGCATCTGGTTGGCCTCGTCGCTGCTGGGACAGCGCTCGGTTGCCGGGTCCCAGCGCAGCTTCGTCTTGAGGCGCATCGCGATATTGCCCAGATGACAGATCGAGACGGAGCGGTGGCCTACTTCGACGGGGGCTGCCGTTTGTTGGCGGCTCTTGATGCAGTCGATGAAATTGCGGTGGTGGTCGTTGCTCTTGTAGAGGTGAATTTCATCGGGGCCGATCACCGTGGTCCGCAGCGATTTGGGCTGGCAGGTGAACTCGCTGGCATACACCGGCAGCTCGATCCAGCCTTCGGTTCCCTCGAAGCGATACCGTTCGTTGGTCTGCGTCTGGCAGATCAGCTCGACGCCGTTGGCGTAGCGGGCGCGGAAATGGACCCTGGTTGCGGTGGTGAACAGGCCGTCGGTAGGGAACTCGCCGCCAAGGTCCTCGATCTCGACGGGGCCCGTGCCATCGGTGCCGTTGGCCCATTGAACGACGTCGATCCCGTGGGCACCGAGATTGGTCGTCTGGCCGCCCGAGTAGTCCAGGCCGAAGCGGAAGGTGTAGAGGCAGCGGTCCTTGTGGTAGGGGACCCAGGGGGCCGGACCGAGCCACATGTCGTAATCGAGCCATTCGGGGACCGGCATCGGCTCCCAGTCGCTCGGCGGAGCCTGCTTGTTGTTGGCTCCGATTCCCACGACGGCCCTTTTGAACTCGCCGATGCGGCCGTTGCGGATCAGCTCGCAGATGAAGCGGAACATCTCGCTCGAACGCCGCTGGGTGCCGGTCTGGAAGACCGTATTGTACCGTTGCACCGCGTGGGCCATGGCCCGGCCTTCGGCGACGGTCAGGCTCATCGGTTTCTCGCAGTAGATGTCCTTGCCGGCGGTCGCGGCCATGATGGCGGGAATTGCGTGCCAGTGGTCCGGCGTGGTGATGCAGACGGCGTCGATGTCGTCTCGGCCGATGATCTCGCGGAAATCGACGCAGGCGTCACAGCCCTTGTAGCTGCCCGAGGGATTCTTCTGCGCGTAGTCGTTGTCGACGATCTTGCGGGCCGGCTCGCGGCCGAACCAGGCTCCGTTCCAGCCCTTCTTGTACCAGTGCCCGTATTGATCGTTGGCTTTGACGACGTCGCAGACGGCCAGAACCTGCACGTCCGGCTGGGCCAGAAACGCCCGCATGTTGTTGGTGCCCATGCCACCGACGCCGATGCATCCCATCGTGATGCGCTCGCTGGGTGCGGCGCTGCCACCCTTTCCCAGCGCCGACGATGGCACGAAGGCCGGGACGCCCAATGCTCCGGCGGCCAGACCGGCGGTTTTTCTGAGGAACGTGCGGCGTTGCATTGTCTCGTTACGCATAGTGGCCCTCCGGATTCAAGGTGCGGTTGCAGCAAGACCCCGCCGGCGGCAGGACGCCTGCGGAGTGGTCGCCCGGTGCTTCTGCGATTGACTGTGTATTTGCCATCGATGTCGTGAGATATTATATAGGGGTAATGAGATGATTGTAAACCGGAAGCGAAAGTGTTGTGTGAAGATAGGAAGGATCTTGCTATGGCAGAGGTGCTCACGCGACGCGGTTTTCTGGTGCGAAGTGGTGGATTGGCGGCGGGTCTGGCCTCGCTGGGCGGCTGTCGCAGCAGCGCTTCGAACGGGGCGAGCCGGCCGAATATCGTTTTGATCATGGCCGACGATCTGGGGTACGGGGACCTCGGCTGCTACGGTTGCCAGGACATCCGCACCCCCCATATCGACGGAATCGCCGCCGAGGGTGTGCGTTTCACGACGTTCTACGCCAACGCGCCCGAGTGCACGCCGACGCGGACGGCCCTGCTGACCGGGCGGTATCAGCATCGCGTGGGCGGGCTCGAATGTGCTCTCGGAATCGGCAACGTCGGGCGCTATGACGACGCCATCCGGCTCAGAGAGACGCACGACCTCGGCCTGCCGGCCTCTGAGGTGTCCATCGCGCGGAGGCTCAAATCGGTCGGGTATGCCACCGGGATCTGTGGCAAATGGCATCTCGGCTACGAGCCCAAATTCTTCCCGTCGAATCATGGTTTCGACCATTGGTTCGGCCCCGTCGGCGGGGCGGTGGACTACTTCCATCACTGCGAGTACACCGGCGAGAATGCTCTATATCTCAACGGCAAGAAGATCGAGCGCGAAGGGTACCTCACCGACTTGATCACAGATGAAGCGGTTGATTTTATCGGGCGTAATCGTTCGCGCCCGTTTTTTCTGTACACGGCCTACACCGCGCCGCACACGCCATATCAGGGGCCGGGGGATGAGCGGCCCGATCCGGTGGCCCAGGCCGACTACAACAAGGGCTCGCGAGAGACGTTTGCGGCCATGGTTGAACGTCTGGACGCCGGCGTCGGGGCGATCCTGGATGCTCTGCGGGCGGCGGGGGTGGCTCGGAACACGCTGGTGATCTTCATGAGCGACAATGGGGCCAATCGCACCGGCAGTAACGCGCCGTTCTCCGGCTACAAGGGGAACCTGTTTGAGGGTGGAATCCGCGTGCCTTGCGTGGTGAAATGGCCCGGCGTGCTGCCGCGCGGGGCGATTTCGGCTCAGTCTTGTATGACGATGGATTTCTCCCGGTCCGTCGTGCGTGCGGCCGGGGCGCCGATGCCGGTGGAGAGGCCGTTCGACGGCGTCGATATCCTGCGGCACGCCGAGAAGGGCCGGCCCGTGGAAGATCGCACCCTGTTCTGGCGGGCCCGCCGGGGAGATCGCACGCGGAAGGCCGTCCGGGACGGGTCGATCAAGTACATCGCACTGTTCGAGGCAGACCGATGCGAGGAGTGCCTTTTTGATCTGAAGGCGGATCCGGCCGAACGCGTGAATCTGATCGATCAGCAGCCCGAAACGGCCTCGCGGCTAAAGGAGCTGTTGTCTCGCTGGGAAGAAGAGGTCAAGCCGGCGCCATAGTCCGGGTGGGGCGATCCCGGCCGGCCGGTGTGAAGCTGGGCTATTCTGCCGGTATGGGCGCAGAAAAAAAGCCCCTGTGCGGCAGGACGAGGGTATTCTGAGTGTTTTCTCTCATCCTTTACAATACTCGCCTGCTACTTCACAGGGGCACAACTGAGTTATTTGTGGCTCTTTCCTTTTGTTCCTAACCGTCTTTCGCGCGGCCCCTAGTTAGGTCTGACATGTCTGTGAACTCGAGATAGGCGACGCAATTTCGGGCTAAGAGGACCTTGCCGGTCTTTGGCTTAGAGCCACTCATTTTAGCTCACGTTTTCCAGCATCGGCATGTCGAGCCGATTCTCTTGAGTCCTTTTTGGAGCGGACGAATCGAGCCTATCAATACAGATAAGCGGGTGGCCCGGCCGGAGGATATGCCTTCGAGCCAGTTTGTGCAATCTGCCGCCTCGGCGCGGCCCAGCGACGGTTCTGGATTGAGCAGACTGCTTGGTTTAACCCCGATAACCGCAGCGCACGGCGCGAAAAATTTTCTCGCCGGGCGAGAAGTTTATTTACTCGGGCCGTCTACCGAGAGGCGAGCGAGTTTCGCGGCCTCCGGCGGGGGCCTGCATACAGAATAGAGCACCGCCTTCTTCCTTTCACGGCCCCAAGGGGCGCCAACTCCGGGGTCCTGCGGCGGCGGTGCTCCCTTCTGCCCTTTTGTGATGACACGTAACTACAATATAGGCCATTGCAGGCCCGCGATCAATTAGGGGAAATACGTATTTTATCGGGCGCCCGCCCGACCGGTGCGAGGGCGCGGGCCTTGACAAGAGGGGGTGGAAAACCGATAATAATGACATGGAACGCCAATACCAGTCGTTCCCGCAAATCTGCTAAACGCACGGAGGTTTTTACCAGGTCATCGTAAGTGGCGGATGCTGCGCGGTTTGCGCGGACCGATGCGACGATTGAGGGAAAGGAAGGGGTGATGAAGAACTTCTCTATGATTGCACTTTTTGGGTTCGTTATGCTGTTTGTCGCCGGGTGCAAGGGGGCGATGTCGGGCCAGGGGGCGGAAAAGGGCGTCTGTGCGGACAGCGAGGTGGCCCGCGCCGGCATCGATGGCGGCCAATCCCCGGTTCGCCTGGAGCGGAAGGGCTTTGCCGTGCTGGATTTCCGCGCCCGGCGCGATGAGTACGACAGGGTGTACGTCGTGGGTGAGGTCAAAAACACCGGCCTGGGCGCCAAAGGCGTGGAACTCCAGGCCTCGCTGCGCGACGAAGACGGGCGGCTCCTGGCGGTGGGCCACTTCTATCCCGCCTCCTTCACCAACATCGAGCCGACGGAGAGCTGGCCTTTTGCCTATTCCTTCGGCGCGCAGGAAGAAGCCGTGCGGGCTGAACTGAGGATCGTCGGCGGATTTCGAGCGATGGACACTCTCGGCGTCGCTTTCCAGCCTTGATCGGCGTTGCGTGCGGCGCGCGGACGGCGCGAAGGTGCAGCAATTCTGCTTCAAATCGTGCCGGAAAGACGGTTCCACTTCCGAAGAATGGAGCCAATGGGATTCGAACCCACGACCTCTTGCATGCCATGCAAGCGCTCTCCCAACTGAGCTATGGCCCCGTTTGATGTAATCCTACCAGAGAAGCGGGCGGCGGGCAAGCACTTTTTGCCAAGGATTTTCGACTTGCGGCCGGCGGCGTCGGCATTAGACTCCGTTGATTCCGTGATTTGTGTGATGTCGGGAACGCCGTGCGTCCGTCGGCGCTAGTATTACGTGACTGAACTTCTGCAAAATGGAGAGTAGGCTTACTTGAGGGAGGAAAAATCCTCCTGGTGATTCTTCCTCCCGAAAACGCAAGTGCTTGCATATTGGCGTGTAAATCCCGTCTTCAAGGAAATCACACCAACGATTTCCTTGGAGAATATAAGCCTACTCTCCATTTTGCAGAAGTGCTTTAGATGAGCAGGAAAGGGTCGAATCCTTGATCGAAAGACAGCGCATAGAGATGGCCGGGCAAGTCCAGGGGGTGGGTTTTCGGCCCGCGGTGTACCGGCTGGCCCGGGCCCTCGGGCTCACGGGGACGGTCTGGAACGATACCCGGGGCGTCACGATCGAGCTTCAGGGTCCCAAAGAGCGGATCGATGCGTTTGTGACTCGCCTGCAATCGGGCCCGGACAAGCCTCCCCTGGCCGAGATTCAATCGTGCCGGCGGGCCAATATCGAGCCGCGGGACGGCGAGGCGGGCTTCACCATCGAGAAAAGTGCCTCCGAGGGCACGGCTCTTTCGCAGGTGACCGCCGATATCGCCACCTGCGCGGATTGCCTTGCTGAGTTGAAGGACGCGCGGGACTTTCGGTACCGCTATCCTTTCATCAACTGCACCAACTGCGGACCGAGATACTCCATCGTCCAAACGATCCCCTACGACCGGCCCAACACGACGATGTCCGCGTTCGAGATGTGCCAGCGCTGCGCGGGGCAGTATGGCGACGTTGCCGACCGGCGTTTTCACGCCCAGCCGGTGGCGTGTCCGCAGTGCGGCCCGACCGTTTGGCTCACCGATGGGGAGGGCCAGACCCTGCAAACGGGAAATGACGAGGCGATTGCGGAGGCGGCGAAGCTGCTACGCGCCGGCAGGGTGGTGGCGATCAAAGGCGTCGGTGGATTTCACTTGGCCTGCGACGCGCTCAACGAAGAGGCCGTCCTGCGCCTGCGCCGGCGCAAGCGGCGCGACCACAAGCCTTTCGCGCTGATGGCGGCTTCCCTGGAGACGATACGCAAGCATGCTCGTGTAGATCGCGCTGCCGAAGCGGCGCTGACGGGCCCCCAAAGTCCCATCGTTCTCTTGCCGAAGAGACCCGGCAACGCGATTGCTCCCGCTGTGGCTGAGGGCGTCAGGACGTTCGGCTTCATGCTGTGTTACGCGCCGCTGCACCATTTGCTTTTCGCCGAAGGGCTCGACGTTCTGGTGATGACCAGCGCGAATATCTCCGACGAACCGCTCATCTGCAAGAACGAGCGGGCGCTGGAGCGGCTCGGGGACGTGACGGATGCCTTCCTGATGCACGACCGCGAGATCTATCGGCAGGTGGATGACTCGATTATGCATATCGTCGCTGGCGGTGCCGCTTTGTTGCGGCGCGCGCGAGGGTACGTTCCGACGCCCATTCTCATGGAAATCTCTTCGCCGCAGGACATCTTCGCGGCCGGCCCGGACATGAAGAACACCTTCTGCTTCGCCAAGCAGAATCAGCTCATCCTGAGCGAGCACATCGGCGATCTGGAGGACGCGGGGGTCTACCGTCATTACGTTCGCTCCGCCGAGCATCTGGCCGGCCTGTTCGAGGTCGAGCCGAAGGTGGTCGCCTGCGACATGCATCCGGGTTATCTGTCCAGGCGATATGCCAGCTCGCTTCCGGGCGTGCGGGTCATTGAGGTCCAGCACCACTGGGCGCACATTGCCTCGGTCATGGCCGAGCACGGGCGAAGCGGGCCGGTGATCGGCCTGGAGTGCGACGGGACCGGATACGGGACCGACGGGGCCATCTGGGGATGCGAGTGCATGATCGCCTCCCTGACGCAGTTCGAGCGATTCGCGCACTTAGCCTACTATCCGCTGGCCGGCGGTGACAGAGCCAGCAAAGAGGCAATCCGACCCGCTTTGAGTCTGCTGAAAGAGGCGTACGGGGAAGAATTTTCGCTGGAAGATCTTCAGTGGTTGCTGCAGCGGATCGAGCCGGACGAAAAGAAGCTGCGATTCGTCCTCCAACAGATTGAGAAGCGCGTCAACACCGTGAACACATCGAGTCTGGGTCGAGTCTTTGACGCGGTCGCGGCCTGTCTGGGCCTGGGCTCGTACAATCATTTCGACGCGCAACTGCCGATGGCGCTCGAATCCGTCGCCGATGCGGATTGTGCGGACGCCTACGAGTTCGATCTGCACGATGCCGGCGACGGACCGCTGCAATTGGACCTGCGCCGAATGCTGCGCGGGATCGTCGCGGACGTGAAACGTGACGTTTCGCCCTCAATCGTCTCGGCGCGGTTTCACAATACGCTGGCCGAGGCACTGCTGGCACTGGCTCAAAAGGCCCGCGAAAAAACGCGCCTGGAGGTCGTGGCCCTCAGCGGCGGCGTCTTCTGCAACCGCTATCTCCTCGACCGCCTCGTCGCGCTTTTAGAGAAAGAGAGCTTCACCGTACTATTGAATCGCGCCGTCCCCGCAAACGACGGCGGCATCGCCCTCGGCCAAGCCGCCATCGCCGCCAGCCTGATCAACCTGACTTGCTGAACAAGCCCTTCGTCCTTTCTGAAGCGATGGTGACTTCTCCTTCTCAGCCCAGATGCTTCACTTCGTTCAGCATAACAACCCTCTCCTCACCTACGGGGGAGTCGTAGCACGTTGCGAGACGGGGCCATGCGGCGAATGCATTCCAGGATGTGACGGAAATAGGCGGTGTCGTTCTTCATAGGGGCACGGCCTCGCGAAGCACCTGGTCACGGAGGTAGGGGTTGAGGCCCCGGTCGGTTACGATTTCGACGCGTCTGCCGAGCGTTTCTTCGAGATCAAGGATGAGGCCTGCGGGAAACCACGAGCTTGTTGTGGGGCCCGCCTCCACCAGAAAGTCCACGTCGCTGTCGGGGCGGTCCTCCCCGCGGGCAACCGAGCCGAACAGCCGAACGTTCCGCGCCCCATGCTTGATGGCAAGACGCAATATTTCATCACGTTTCTCTTCGATGAGCTGTTTGAGCGTCATGGATACGTTCGTTTCTCCGACGTTGCAGTTTCTGGCCACATGTTTCGCTGACCGGTATGAAGAATAGAGACGCCCCGGGGGCCTGTCAAGCCTTGTGCCTGCGTCGTCTTGTGGGATATCTGGGGGGGCGTGGCGCGTTTGGGCGAGGCAGAGCCGCGCGTGTCTGTAGGGGCAACCCCCTGTGGTTGCCCTGGTTGGTTGTGCCCAACACGCAATGGCCATCACGGAGGCGGGCAGGCACCCCGGCGCGCCGGGGCCCCTACGGGGGTTCGGATAAAACACCCATGGCGGGATGTTTTCGCAGGCACTTCGCGAGGGCGCGGGGGGCGAATTGCCGGTGGCTCCGGTGCGTGCACTGGGGCGTTGACCGAGACCTTGCGCCAGCGTAGAATGAGCCTCGCAAGCAGTGATTTGCATGCACAGGCGGACGACGAGGCCGTAGTAATATGGGTAATAGACGTTGAAGTAACGGGTGATTACGTATGTGTTTGGCTATACCGGCACGGATCATTGAATTGGACGCCGACCGGGCGGTTGTCGATGCGATGGGCAATCGCTGGAAGGCCCGGACTACGCTTCTTCCCAAGGCCAAGCTCGGGGACCTGGTCCTGGTGCATGCGGGTTTCGCCATCTCGCTGGTAGACGAGGAGGAGGCGAAGAAGACCTGGGAGCTGTTTGCCGAGATCAGCAACTTTGACGAAACGCCGAATCGAGTGTCCGGATAGTGCCTATGCTGGATCGAATCGCCAACGCGCAGCGTGTTATTGGTGACGCTTGCACGAAGCTGAACCGACAGATCACCATCATGGAGGTGTGCGGGACGCACACGGTTTCCATCTTTCGGCACGGGATTCGCTCGACCTTGCCGGGCGGGCTGAAGCTTCTCTCCGGGCCCGGTTGCCCCGTCTGTGTCACGGATCAGGGGTACATCGACGCCGTCCTGGAGCTGGCGGGTCGCGACGATTGTCTGATTGCCACGTATGGCGACATGATTCGCGTGCCCGGAAGCGCCGGATCGCTGGAGACCCGGTCGTCCAAAGGCAATGTAAAGGTGGTTTTGAGCAGCGACGACGCGCTGACGCTGGCGCGAGAGAACCCGGATAAGACCGTGGTGTTCATTGCGGTGGGTTTCGAGACGACGGCGCCGGCGACGGCCGTGGCGGTCAGGGAAGCGGCGCACCAAGGCGTGGAGAACTTCTGCGTTCTCAGCGGACACAAGCTGGTCATCCCGGCGATGCGGGCGTTGCTCGGAGGCAAGAACGACCGCGTCGATGCGTTTCTGTGCCCGGGCCACGTCAGTGTGATCATCGGTTCTCATGCGTTTGCGGAAATCGTGGACGATTTCCAGCGGCCGTGCGTGGTTGCGGGCTTCGAGCCGTTGCAGATCATCGAGGCCCTGGCCGAGATTTGCCGCCAGCTTTCGGCCGGTTCGGCCGAATTGAAGTCCATGTACGGCGCGGTGGTAAGCGAAAGCGGCAACACGGCCGCCCAAGAGATCATCGCTGAGTGTTTCGATGCGGCCGATGGCTGCTGGCGGGGGCTGGGCAGCATTCCCGGGAGCACGCTTGTGTTGAAGGAGGGATTTGCTCGCTTCGACGCGTTTCGGCGTTTCGGTGTGGAGGACAAGCCGGGGCAAGAGAGCGGCGGGTGTCGTTGCGGCGAGGTCCTCTGCGGGTTGATAGAGCCGCCGGAGTGTGCGTTGTTCGGGACACGCTGCAGCCCTGAGGGGCCCATCGGCCCCTGCATGGTCAGCTCGGAGGGCACGTGTGCGGCGTGGTATAAGTACGGGCAAAGGAAGTAGAGCAGACGATGACCACCGATCCGAAACGAATCTTACTGGCACACGGAGGCGGAGGCCTGCTTACGGGCCGGCTGATCCGCGACCATATCCTCCCCACGCTCGCGAACGATACGCTCGCAGCGCTCGGCGATTCGGCGCACCTGGATTTGGGCTCCAGCCGGATTTGTTTCACCACCGATGGCTACGTCGTCAAGCCGCTGTTCTTCCCGGGAGGGGACATCGGCAAGCTGGCCGTCTGCGGGACGGTGAACGATCTGGCGGTGGCGGGCTCCAGGCCGGTGGCGCTGGCCTTGTCTCTGATCATTGAGGAGGGATTGGAATTCGAGACGTTGGACAAGATACTGCAAAGCATCGGCGAAACGGCGCGCCGGAACAACGTTTCGGTGGTTACGGGAGACACCAAGACCGTCGAGCGCGGCTCGGCCGATGCGATCTTCATCACGACGACCGGCGTGGGGGTCAAGCTGGCGGACGCGGACCTCGGATTCGGCCGGATCGAAGTCGGCGACAAGGTTCTCATCAACGGAACGGTCGGCGACCACGGCATGACGATCATCTCGCAGCGGGAAGGAATTTCTTTCGATTCTCCGCTGGAGAGTGACTGTGCGGGTCTTGCGGGTCTGACCGGCGCCTTGTTTGAGACGGTCCCGGGCATCAAGTTCATGCGGGACCCCACACGCGGCGGGCTGGCTGCCACGTTGAGCGAAGTCGCCGAAGGCAGTGGCATGAGCGTCAGCATTTCTGAAACCGCCATTCCGGTGAGTCCGGCGGTTCAAGCCGCCGCCGATATGCTGGGCTTCGACGTGCTGAATATCGCCAACGAAGGCAAGTTCGTAGCGGTTGTCTCGCCCGATGCAGCCGAGCCCTGTTTGAAAATTTGTCGAGACCATCCGCTGGGCAGGGACGCCGCGATCATTGGCGAGATCGTCCGGACGCAAGATGCGCCGCTGGTAAAACTGACAACGAGGATAGGGGGCACGCGAATCGTACAGACACCGTACGGGCGTGAGCTGCCCAGGATCTGCTGATGCACGAGACGACCATAGCGCAGAGCCTGGTGGAAGCGATCGTGCAGGAAGCCGAGAAGCGGCGCGCCAAACCTATTCGGGCAAAGATGAGCTGCGGCGAGCTCAACGCGGTCAATGACGAAGTGCTCTCGTTCGCGTTCGATGCCGTTGCTGCCGGTACGCCGTGTGCAGGTGTGAAACTGGAGGTGGAGCACAAAGCGCTGCAGGCAAAGTGTCGCCGTTGTGAACGGACGTTTGTTGTGGAGATGTCGGACGTGAGGTGTCCTCACTGCAAGGGCGACGACTTCGAGCTGCTTCCCGACGCGCCTTTGATTCTGGAAGAGATCGAATTTGAAGAAGGGACAGATGATGAGCAAGATTGATGTGGGCCAGCGGGTCCTTAACGCCAATGACGCGCATGCACTGAAGAACAGCCAGCTTCTGCGCTACCGCAAGAAGTTGTGCTTGAACCTGATCTCCTCTCCCGGCTCGGGCAAAACGACGCTGCTGGTGCGAACGATCAGCGATTTGAACGAGACCGTCAAGATGGGCGTCATCGAAGGGGACGTGCAGACGGATATCGATGCCGAGCGCATTCGCGCCACGCAGGCGCCTGCGATTCAGATCAACACGGAAGGCGCATGCCATCTATCGGCCGTCCAGGTCAGCAAGGCTCTGGAAGAACTGCCTCTCGATAGTCTGGATGTGGTCTTTATCGAGAATGTTGGTAATTTGGTTTGTCCTTCCGCTTTTGAGTTGGGGGAAAATGGGAAAGTTGCCCTGCTGTCCGTGGCGGAAGGGGATGATAAACCGGTGAAGTATCCTGCCATCTTTGCGAAATCGAAGGTCCTTCTCATCAACAAGATCGATTTGCTTGCGGGCGGTTCGCAGGTCGATTTCGATCTCGACCGGGCGCAGGCCGATGCTCGCAAGCTCAACAAGGACATCGTGGTGTTTCCGGTGTCGGCCAAGACGGGAGAAGGGATGGAGAACTGGTACGACTGGCTCACGACGCAGGTGCGCTCGTTGCGATAGGGCGACGCCCCGCGTGTGTCAGTCCGTTGTTGCGTCGGGTTCGCGGTAGAGGCCGCGCTCGTTGACGTATTCGATCACGTCGGGATGCAGCATCCCTTCCACGTTGGAGCCGCTGCGTAACCGTTTTCGTATCTCGGTACTGCTGACGTCAATCAGCGGAGTCTGCACGACGTTGCGTTTGAGCTTGCCGACGCGCTGGGCTCCCCACGCGGGCTCGAATCGATCGAAATCGGGCGTTTCATAGCCGGCCCGCTGCATCGTCGTAACGCTGCACTCGTCGATGAGATCCTCGATCCCGTACCAATGCACCAGGTCGTCAATACTGTCGGCGCCGAGCAGCCAGTGAACGGTGGTTGCCGGCCCGTACTCTTTCTTGAAGTGGCGCACCGTATCGAGCGTGTAACTGGGAGCGGGGCGGTGCAACTCGCAATCGCTTACGAGAAACGTCTCGTTGTCCGCGAGGGTCAGCTCGATCATGCGCAGTCGATCCGCGTCGCCGGCGCGCGGTGCGAATCCCTTCAAAGGCGAACACTTGGCCGGGATGAAGATGACTTTCTCTGCTTCGATTTGTCTCGCGGCGGCCTCGGCCACCGTGGCGTGGCCCAGGTGGATGGGATCGAACGTGCCGCCGAACAATGCTATTGTGCTTGGAGCCATGAACAACTAACAAGTAAACTGTGCGTTCTTTTCCTTCGTTCCACACGCGGATCGCAAAAAAACTGCCATCCAAACCAAAGATCAAGAAACATTGTTTGGCGGGGGAAGTCAAGCGGCTTCCGCGTTCTTGTGATTCTTTCGTCCCGTTTGCGAGACATTGTCACCCGCGTTCGTTGTCACGAGCGGTTGCGACGGCAAGTCCAGTGAAACGAGTACACAGTGCGTATTGGCGCGGAACGAAGGGGCCGGCGCCTGCGCGTTATCAGGTGACGTCACGCGACGAAACGTACGTCGCATCGCCACGTTGCGCCGCCTGTCACAAGGAGCGCGCTACCGTGACGAACAAGGGCCGAGAAAAATTTTTATGAAGTATCAGCAAATATCTGGACGATAAAGAACATAACCATTGTAATTACCAGTTATTATGGTGTTGACAATGGATGGATCGCCAACTTTAGCGTTATCAAGTAAAGTGAATACAGAAAGCATCGTTTAGTGGTCAGCTTGAAGGAGAAGAGTAATGGCCAAGAAGAAAGCAAAGAAGAAAGCGACAAAGAAGAAAGCAACAAAGAAGAAAGCGACGAAGAAGAAAGCGACGAAGAAGAAAGCGACAAAGAAGAAAGCCACGAAGAAGAAAGCCACGAAGAAGAAAGCCGTGAAGAAGAAGAAATAGCGCCGGCGCTTCGTCGGTAGCCTGCTCGAGCGCGTCGGCCGCAAGTTGCGCCGATTACCGAGCTTCGCCGGAATGGACACGCCAGGACGGCAGGTTCGATTGAAATTGCATTCATTGCAGCAGGCTTTGAGGAAATGGAAGGTTCTCCGAGAGAAGGAAACCTTCCATTTTTTCATTTGGGGCCGTCCCGGCTCCAAACGGGTGGGCGAGACCCCTTCCGGCGGACTTTC
Source organism: Sedimentisphaerales bacterium (assembly GCA_016932895.1). The sequence continues at coordinate 35,653 of JAFGCA010000005.1, forward strand.
CGCCAGGTTTCTTGAAATTCCCGCGCATTGACCTATACTGTGTCGCTGCCCTGTTGCCCGTCGCAGCGCGGCAAACCGTTGCGTAACGCCACGTTAGGAGAAGTGAATCGATGGATTTCTTCCGTTATCGCGGGGGCCGGCTGTGGGTCGAAGAGGTGGACGTCGAGCGTATCGCCTCGGAGGTCGGCACGCCCGCCTATATTTACAGCAAGGCCACTCTCGCGGACCATCTGCACAAGGTACAAGAGGCCTACAAAGAACTGGAGACCGTGATCTGCTTCTCCGTCAAGGCGTGTGGGAACGTCAACATCCTGCGCTTCCTGGCCCGCGAAGGCAGCGGGTTCGATATCGTCAGCGGCGGGGAGTTGTACCGGGCGCTGCGGGCCGGCGCCGATCCGGCGCGGATCGTCTATGCCGGGGTGGGCAAGACCGACGGTGAGATTCTGGACGCGCTGAACGCCGGCATCGGCTACTTCAACGTGGAGTCGGAGCAGGAGCTGGAAAACCTGATCCGCCTGGCGCAGCAGAACGCGGCGGCGACGAAGGGAGAGGTGCGGGCGGCGCTGCGCGTGAATCCCGACATCGAGTACGGGGCCCATGCCTTCCTGACCACGGGAAAGAAGGAAACCAAATTCGGCGTGGACATCGAACGGGCGCTCCAGGTCTTCGATCGCTATGGCGGCAACGGCGCGGTCGACCTGTGTGCCGTTCACGTTCACCTGGGCACGGGCGGCAAGACCATCGATCCCTACGTCGAGGCGGTCGAGAAGATCCTGGCGCTGATGGAACGGCTGCGCGAGAAAGGCCACACGATCTCCGCATTGGATTTGGGCGGCGGCTACGGTGCCGATTACGAAACGGACACGGCGCCCGCGGCGGATGAATACGCGGCCGGTATCGTGCCGTTGCTGAAGGACAAAGGCCTGAAGCTCATCCTGGAGCCCGGCAAGAGCATCTGTGCCAACGCGGGCATCCTCCTGACGCGCGTACTCTACACGAAGCAGGGAGGCAGCAAGAAGTTTGCCATCGTGGACGCCGGTATGAACGATCTGATTCGCCCGTCGCTGTACGACGCGTTCCATTTCATCTGGCCGACGGACGTGGCATCGCAGTGGATGCCGCCGGCGCGGAGCAAAGACCTCCACCTGGAAGGCTGTGAAGTGGTTGACGTGGTGGGTCCCATTTGCGAGGGCGCGGATTTTCTCGCCAAAGACAGGGCTCTCCCTCCGGTCCAACGCGGCGATCTGATGGCGGTCTTTACCGCCGGTGCGTACGGGGCCACGATGAGCAGCAACTACAACGGCCGCTGCCGCGCCGCGGAGGTTCTGGTGGAGGGCGATCAGTTCCGCGTGATTCGCAGACGCGAGACCTATGAAGACCTGATCGCTCTGGAGCAGTGATACGAGTTATACGGATTCGGATCAATCTCTGCGCGGTGTGTCATCCTGAACGAAGCGCAGCGCAGTGAAGGATCTGGGCGGCGACTTCGAAGAACTTCCCGTTCGGGGGCGAGATCCTTCGCCTCCGGATGACACAGTCCTGTCGCGCCAGAGTTCCTCGCAATCGGTATAAACCCTGACGGTGTGCGTCCGGGCGCGGGGCGGGACGCTGGTCAGAAGTTTCGTTCCACGAACCCGGTATCGACCTTGCCCTTGACGAACAGGTTGTGCGAGAGGATATCGAGGCAGGCGGGAATGGTGGTCTTGACCGGCTCAATGACGAACTCCTGGAGGGCCCTTCTCATGGTGGCGATGGCCTCCGTGCGCGTTTTCTGGTGGACGATCACCTTGGCGATCATCGAGTCGTAGTGGGGCGTGATCTTCCAGCCCTGGTGCACGTACGTATCGACTCTCACACCGGGGCCGCCGGGGGCGATGAAGCGGCTGATGGTGCCCGGACAGGGCGCGAAATTGTTGGCCGGGTCCTCCGCGTTGATACGGCATTCGATGGCCACGCCCTGATGCTTGATGTTCTTCTGTCGCAGGCGCAGCGTGTGCCCGCTGGCGATCTTGAGCTGCCATTTGATGAGGTCGTGCCCCGTGACCATCTCCGTGACGGGATGTTCGACCTGGATTCGCGTGTTGGCCTCGATGAAGTAGAACTTCTTGTCTTTGTCCAGGAGGAACTCGACCGTGGCCGCACTGACGTACTTGGCGTCCTTGATCAGTCGCAGCGCCGCCTCGGCCAGCCGCTGGCGGTCCTTTTCCTCCAACGCCGGACAGGGCGATTCCTCGATCATCTTCTGATGACGCCTCTGGATGGAGCAGTCTCTCTCGTAGAAGTGCAGGGCGTTGCCTTCCTTGTCGGCCAGGACCTGGACTTCCACGTGCCGGGGCTCGAGGATGAACTTCTCGATGTAGACGCTGCTCTCTCCAAAGGCGGCCTCGGCTTCGGCGCGAGCGGCGCTGTAGGCGCTGCGCAGGCTGATGTCGTTATGGACGACGCGCATCCCGCGCCCGCCGCCGCCGGCGACGGCCTTGATAATCACGGGATAACCGATCTCGTTGGCAAGTTTCAGCGCCTCGGTGTCATCGGGGATGACCCCTTCGGAACCCGGAACCGTGGGGACTTTGGCCTTTCGCGCCAGCTTGCGCGCCTCGACCTTGTCTCCCAGCAGGCGCATGGCCTCGACCGGGGGGCCGATGAAGACGATGCCGCAGTCGCGACAGATCTCCGCGAAGTTGATGTTCTCGGCCAGGAACCCGTAGCCCGGATGAATCGCGTCGACGTTGGTGATTTCAGCGGCGCTGATGATGCGCGGGATATTGAGGTAACTCTGATTGCAGTCGGGCGGTCCGATGCAGACCGCTTCGTCGGCGAACTGCACGTAGGGCGCGGTCCTGTCGGCTTCGGAATAGACCACCACCGTCTCGATGTCGAGCTCGCGGCAGGCCCGAATGATGCGGAGGGCGATTTCCCCCCGGTTGGCGATGAGAATTCTCGAAAGCATTTCCTCTTACTCGTCTCCGTGCATAGCCTGCCATTGCTTAACTGGACTTCTGCAAAATGAAGATTAGGCCTATATTCTTCAAGGAAATCGTTGGTGTGATTTCCTTGAAGACAGGACTTAAATACCAATACCCAAAGCAGTTACGTTCTCGGGAGGAAAAATCGACAAGAAGATCTTTCCTCCCTAAAGTAAGCCTAATCTCCATTTTGCACAAGTCTTCTACTTAAGTGGAACGCGGTGTGCGACTGGTTTCTCGGGCTCAGTCCGGCCTGACCTTGAAGAGGACCTGTCCGAATTCGACGGCCTGACCGTTGTTGACCACTCTCTCGACGATTTCGCCGCAGGTCTCGGCCTTTATCTCGTTCATCACCTTCATGGCTTCGATGATACACACCACCGTCTGGGGGTTCACCAAGGAGCCGGTTTCCACGTAGGGGTCGGAATCGGGGCTCGGCGCCTCGTAGAAGGTCCCGACAATGGGGGACTTGATCTCCTGAAACTCCTCGCTGTCTTGTGCTGCGGGTGCCTGCTCTGCAGAGAGCAGCGGGGCCTCGGACGCTGCGGCCGGCGAGACGGCCCCGGGCACGGCGGTGATGATGTGCCCCACGGGCGCCGGCGCCGGCATGGCGCGTCGCAACGAAATCCTGTCGTCCCCGTGCTGGATGTTGATTTTCACGAGGTCGTTCTCTTTCATGATCTCAAGGAGTTCTTTGATCTTCGCAACGTCGGCATCGTTCTCGGGCATTACCGCGTCCTTTCCCCAGACCCCGGGTATCGCGCGCAGGGTCTAACAAAAAGTCCCCGGAGGGGACGTAAGAGACAATATAACCAGTGGACCAGTATACCGGCTGCCGGGGTCTTTGCAATAGAATTCCGGGGTCCCGCAGGTCGTTGGAGGCGGTCGCCGACAGCCGCTTTCGACCCTTGCAACGGCATTTTCAGGCAGAAACTCGCTCGGAGAGGTACAATTCGGTCGTATCGGAGGACATCAGGCGGGGCTGCGGCACGCGGGGGGCCGGGTCGGAGAGACGTCCCGTCTTTTTCGATTGGGGCGGAGTCGGCGCATAAAAAAAGCGCCGCGGCCTCTCAAAGGCCGCGGCGCGGGTGAGTCGGTCAGTTGCTCATGTTGTACTGCTGGTACACGTGCGTGGCTTCGGTCTGTTCCACGGGCAGAGCCAGCGTGTCGGTGTGCATGGTCGCCTTGAACCGCACGTCGCCGGCCCGGGCACCCCGAACCACCACCCGCCAGGTGGCTTTGGTCCTCGGCTCGAGATTTCGCAGCGGGGCGAAGCTGACGGTCCGGCCCATGATGGAGCCGGCGGTGGCGCCGGCCGAAGAGACGTACTGCAGCTTGTCGTCGAGCGTGCAGACGACCCGCACGTTGGTGTCGGCGGCCGAACCCTGGTTGGTGACCGTGATGACGTACGTCGTGGTGTTGCCGACCTCGACCGGGTCCTCGAGGTCAACGACTTCCAGTCTCGTCGCCGCGATGCCGGTGATCTTCGTCTTGGCCGTGTCGGTGACCGTCTCGGCACAGTACGCCGTGGCGGTCGCCGTGGCCATCACTTCGCCTTCCTTGGTGGGTACGTACGAGACGCGTACCTTCTTCGAGGTGTTGGGCTCGAGCGTGCCGAGTTCCCATACCAGCTTGGAGGCGGACAACTGGGCGCCGGCCGTCGCTTCAATCGAGGCCATGCCCGGCGGAATGATGTCTTCGATCATGGTATTGCGGGCCGGTCCGTCGCCCTTGTTGATCACGGTGATCTCATAGGAGATGGGACGGCCGAGATATTGTCTTTGCGGTCCGGCTTTGGTGAGGGCCAGAATCGGTTGACGGACGTTCGTCAGGGTCGCATCCGATTCGGCGCGGAGGCCGGAAGCCGAGGTCGCCGTGGCCTTGTTTACGTATACGCCGGTTTTCGAGGCGCGGAGTTTGATGGAGAAGCGCCTCGATTCCTGAGCGGCCAGGGTCCCGGCGTCGAGGACCACCTTGCCTTTGCCGTCGGCCGTTTGCATGCCGTCCGGCAGCGTGTCCACGATCTGCACGTTCTGGGCCGCGCCGGTGCCCGTGTTGGTGACCACGAATTCCACCGGAATCGGCTCACACAGCAGGGCTTCGGCCGGAGCGATCTTCGTCAGTTCCAGCGTCGGCTGCACCACGCGCACCACGGCGCAGTCGCGCATCGTGTGCGTGATGGCCGTACAGTGCTCCAACTGATCGGTATCGCTGGCGACGCCGGATATCCTGATGGTCTTGCTGGCCTTCGGGCCGAGCGAGTTGATCTCCCAAACGAGTTGGTTGTTCTGCGTCAGAGCGGTGGGGTCGGAACCCTTGAAGGTGAACTCCTTGGACAACGTTTCCGTGATGACCACGTCGGTGAGCATCATGTCCGCCAGGTTCGTGACCCTGATGGCGTACGAGAAAGGCTCGTTGAGGCGGATCTCCTTGGGCATGGCCTTGTCGATCTGAATGATGCCGTAATCCGGGCGCGGGTACGTCATCGAGAGCATGTGCCCGTCGACTCCGTCCACGGCGATCAGGCCGGTGGCGGGCGTGACTTTGTTGTACGTGCGGGTCGGCGCCACGAACTCGGTTGTCACCGGCTGAAGCTCCTCGACTGAGGCCGTTACGAGCTCCGGTTGCACGGTCCGTGCCGGCGTCATCGGTTCCAACTGTCGCATCGGCGGGACGGTCGTCGCCTGCGCCATGGGCTGCATCTCTCGCACCGATTCGGCCGGAGCCGGCAGATCCAGCTCTTCCAGCGTGGGCTCGCCAGGTTCGACGCGGGGCTGCGCGACCAGTTTCGACGGTACCGCCACCGCCGGTCGCAGGTCTTTGTCCCAGAAGAAACTCTTGCCGGCCGTGGTTACGGCGGGCTTGGATTCGTCCGGCCCCAGCGCCTTACCGGTGCCCTTGCAGCCGCCCAAGAGCATCACGAAGACAAGAAATGAAAATACCAACACCTTCTTCATCACACCGCTCCTTTCACATCTTGAAGCTCACATCCAACGCAGGACGTGCGCAAGACCGGGCCTCGGCCCGGGAATCCCCTCATGGCAAGAGAAATGAGCTTCCAGAAATGCTGACGTTATCGCCTCTGTGGTCAATCGTCTGATACTCCTTCCTCCGTACTGCAGAGAAGCGCCGCCGGCCGCTTTTGGCGACAGCGACAGTACACACAAGTAAGCAGTCAGGCATGCCCAACATGCTGTCTTCCCACTTAAAATATACGATAAGGTGCCTTTGGCGCAAAGCTGAGACGTAAGCTTATTATTGCCTGATTATACTAAATATCCCATTATGAAGTCAAGAGTTATGTGCATGCAATGTGGAAGCGGGCCGGACAAACCGCTCGTGCTGCCCGATAACGAGCGGCTTGCCACGGTAGTCTCGGCCCGGCGTCCGGCGGAAGCGAAAACGCTTGCATCGACAACCGCTTAGGGTTACTCTCCCGATATTATCGTCCCCCAGGAGCGTTCTTCCCTTGTGGGTGAAGGCATGGCGCCGGCAACAGGTTACTGGGGGGAAGGTCCCGCTGCCTGCCTTACCGGCAGCGTCCTGTGTTATCGGTCGATGCGACGGGGACGGCGAAGATGCCCTCCCGTCCGGAGAATTCTGCCAGGAGGCTGAGAGTATTTTGAGACGGTCCGAGTTTTCCCGGTTGTTGTCGGAGAAGGTTCTCATCGGTGATGGGGCGATGGGGACGATGCTCTATCAGCACGGCGTCTTCCTGAATCGCTGTTTTGACGAGCTCAACGTGAGCGATCCGGCCTTGGTCAAGCGGGTGCACGATGCGTATGTCGAGGTCCAGGCGGACTTTATCGAGACCAACACGTTCGGGGCCAACCGGCTCAAGCTCTCGCCCTATGGTCTGGCCAACGAGGTGGCCCGGATCAACCGGCGCGGGGTCGAGATCGCCAAAGAGGCGGCGGGCGGCAAGGCCCTGGTGGCCGGGTCCATCGGCCCGCTGGGCTGTGAGCTGACCGAGCACGGTCCCATGACGGCCCCGCAAGCCCGGGAGATATTCCGCGAGCAGGGGGCGGCTCTGGCCGATGCCGGCTGCGATCTGTTGATTCTCGAGACGTTCTCGAACCCCGACGAACTGCTGATCGCCCTGGCCGGCGTCGGCGAGATCGCGGACGTGCCCGTGATTGCCCAGATTTCGGCGAATGAGAACCAGGAGACGAGGTACGGCGAGCCGATCGAGCAGGCGATCGCAAAAGTGGCTCGCGAGCCGGCGGTCGACGTGGTGGGCCTGAACTGCTCGGTGGGGCCCTCGGACATGCTCAGCAGTCTGGAGCTGATCCGGCAGGTCACGGACAAGCCCATCTCGATCCAGCCCAACGCCGGCATGCCCCGGCAAATCGAGGGCCGGCAACTCTATATGTCCACCCCGGAGTACATGGCCGAGTTTGCCAAGCGCTTCTTCGA
>JAFGCA010000251.1 GCA_016932895.1 Sedimentisphaerales bacterium
GCGGGCAGGAACTCGGTGCCGAGCTGGGCGAACATCGATACGCCCGCGACCATCAACGCGCCGGCCACCGCTACCGTGATCCAGCGACCCTTCATCGCCAGGCGCAGGGCCGGCATGTGGAGTCGGTGGAACCACCGTACGAAGGGATTGTCGTGGACGTCACGCGGGACGCGCCGGGTCAGCATGGAGGCCAGCACCGGCACCACCGTCAGAGACACCGCCAGCGAAGACAGCAGGGCGAAGCAGATGGTCAACGCCAGAGGCTTGAACATCTTGCCTTCCAGCGACTCCAGCGTAAAGAGCGGCACGAAGACGATCACCATGATCAGGACGGCGAACATCACCGGCCGGGCCACTTCGCGCACGGCCCGCAGCGCGATGCCCGCGCGGCTCTCGTGGGCTCGGGCCTCGGCGCCCATGTGGCGCGTGATGTTCTCGGCGACGATGATGGCGGCGTCGACGACCATGCCGATGGCGATCACCAGGCCGCCGAGGCTCATCAGGTTGGCCGTGACGTCTCGCCAGTCCATCAGCAGGAACGTGGCCGCCGCGGTCAGGGGCAGCGACAGGGCCACCGTCAACGCGCCGCGCAGGTCCCACAGCAGGATGAACAGGATCACGATGACGAAGATCCCGCCCTGAGCCAATGCCTGCGAGACGGTGCGGATGCACGCCTGAATCAAATCGGTGCGGTCGTAAAACGGCCGGATGCGGACGCCCGGCGGCAGCGACTTCTGGATCTCCGGGACCTCGGCCTTGACGCGATCCACGACCAGCTTGGAGTTTTCGCCTTTGAGCATGATGGCCATGCCGACGACGGTTTCGCCGAGCCCGTCGCGCGTGGCCGCTCCCGAACGCACCTGTGGAGCGATCTCCACGCGGGCCAGGTCCTTGATATAGACCGGCGTGCCCGCTGAGGCCTTGACGACCACGTCCTCGATGTCGGCAACGCCCTGGAGCAGGCCCTGCGAGACGACGTTGATTTGCTCGAAGTCCTTGACGATGAAACCGGCGCCGGCGTTGCGATTGTTGGCCTGCACCGCTTCGACCACGTCCCGCAGGGACACGCCGAACTGCAACAGCAGCGTCGGATCGACGATGACGTGGAACTGTCGCACGAGCCCGCCCATGCTGTTGACCTCATTGATGCCGGGGAGCCGGCGCAGTTGCGGGGCGATGAGCCACTCCTGAAGGGTGCGTAAGCCCATCAGGTCGACGTCGCTGCGGACCAGCGGCTCGCTGCATTCCGAGCAGGCGCCGGGCTCTTGCGACCACACGCCGGCGTGGTTGGCACAATAGTACCCCGACTCGACGCTGTACTGGTAGATCTCACCGAGCCCGGTGGAGATCGGCCCCAATTCAGGCTCGATCCCCTCGGGCAGACTCGCATCGACCGTGGCCAGTCGCTCGAACACCACCTGACGGGCGAAATACGTGTCAACGTGGTCGGCGAAGATGACCACGACCTGGGACAGCCCGGACTGCGACAGCGATCGTACCAGGCGTACGTCAGGCAACCCGGACATCTCGGTTTCGATCGGAAACGTGATGAGACGCTCCACCTCGGCCGGACTCAGACCCTGTGCCTCCGTGAGAATCATCACCTGAACGTTCGTCACGTCGGGAAAGGCGTCGATGGGCAGGCGGACCCAGGCCACGGCGCCCATGACCAGGACGATGGCTCCCGACAGCAGAACCAGGAGACGTTGGTGCAAGATAAACTGCAGGATTTTGTCAAACATGTCGGATTCCTTGCGTCGTTGCATGACGCGGGGACGCTCAATGAGCGCACCCGGCGCCCATCTTCTCCTTGAGCACTTCGCTCTTGAACATGAACGCGCCCCGGGTGGCGACGATGTCTCCCTCGTTCAGGCCGGCGAGCACTTCCACGTCGCCGTTGCCGGTGGAGCCGACCGTCACGTCGCGTCGCAGCCAGAATTCCTCCTCAAGCTTCACAAATACGAAACGCGTTCCCTCGTCCGAGAGCAGGGCGGTTTCAGGGAGGTGGACGACCGGTTCGCCCCGGCGGCCCCCCAGGAGGACCGTGACGAACATGCCGGTTTTCAGCTTGCCCTGCGGATTCGGAACGGTCAGGCGCACGCGCAGCGTACGCGTGTCACGATCCAGCCGGGGCTCAACCATGTCGACGCTGCCCTTGAAGGTTTCTCCGGGGAAGGCCTTGGCGTGCACTTCGGCTTCGACTGGGCTGCCCGACGCCAGTTGCTCGTGGAGGGCGGCGATGTCCGATTCATAGACGTGGCACCAGACCCAGACGCGCGTCAGGTCGGCGATGCGAAAGAGTGCATCGGTCGGATCGACGAGTTGGCCGCGGACCACGTTCTGCTCGATGATCGTCCCGCCGACCGGGGCCGTCAGAACCAGTCGTCCGAATTCTCCGGGCGCGTCGGCCTCGGCGAAAGCCTCGATCTGCGCGTCGCTCAGGCCGAAGAGCTCAAGTCGTTTGCGTGTTGCGGACACCGTTGCCTCGGCGGCGGCAAGCTGCTGTCGGGCGACCAGGAAGTCCGCCTCGCTGCTGATCTTCTGCTCGAACAGGCGTGCTTCCCGCTCATGGGTCTGCCGCGTCAGGTCACGTTTGGCTCGTGCTTCGAGGAAATCGGCTTGGGCCCGGCCCACCTCGGCCGACTGCACGACCGCCAAAACGTCCGAGACCTGTACGCGGTCGCCGAGGATGTGGCGGATTTCCTGGATGCGGCCGCTGCCGGCCGAGGAGATTTCCACGACCCCGGTCAGGTCCAGCTCGACCTCGCCGGTGAGCCGCAGCCGGTCGTCAATGCGATATTCGGTGGCCACGCGCTGCGCTTCCACCAGCCCCTTCGCCAGGAGAGGATTCATCTTGACCACACCGACTTCGTAGCGACATTCATCGCATTCGATAATCGCAGTGTCGTGCTCGCACTCGATCTGCCGGAGTTCCTCCAGCGTGACGTGCTCGCCGAGTGGCTCGTCGTCGTGATCGTGTTCGTCGTGGGCACCGGCCGGCTCGGCGTCTCCGTCGCACTCGCATTCCTCGTGTTCGGGCGTGTGCTCCTGGGCGCCGGCTGCCGGCGAGCGCGATTTCGTCCCAGTCGTCACTGCGACCAGCGCAGCCGAGAGGCCGAGGAATACGGCCAGTGATGTAACTGCCTGTAGAATCTTACCGCTCATGGGAATCCTCCTTTGTCGTTTGCGCGGGGATCGGGCCGGCCGATCCGGACGGCTCCAGCATATCCAAACTGCGACCGATGAGCCGCTCCACATCGGCGCGTGCTTTATGATAGGCCTCTGCGGAATCGATGAGCTGGGTCTTCGTCTCAAAGAGCGTTCGCTGCGCGTCCAGGACGTAGAGGTAGTCGAACTTGCCCTGCTCATACCCCCGGCGCGCCGCGTCGAAGGCCTGCTGCGCTGTGGGCAGCACGTCGCTTCGCAAGATACTGGTTTCGTCATGCGCGGCTGCGAGAGTATTGACGGCCGCCGACAACGTCGCCTGCATTCTGACCTTGACAGCCTCAGATCGTTGTCGCGTCCGGGCGAGGTTCGCCGTCGCTTCCGCAATGCCTCCCTGGTTCCGGTCGAAGATAGGAATCGGGATCGACAATCCGAAGATCAGGGCCTCGTCGTCGGTTTCTTCAAACCGTTGGACGCCGCCGGAAACGGTGACATCGGGGCTCGCCCGCGCCTTCTCCAGCCGCAGAGCGGCCCGTCGTTTGCGCTCTTCCGTCTCCCAGCGGCCCAGGTCCGGATTCTCCCGGAGCCTCTCGGCCGCCCGGTCGAACGGTGGCGGTGGGGACAACTGATATAGATCGCCCGTGACTTTCTCGAACGTTGGTGTGTGACCGCCCCACGCGGCCGCCAGGCGATGCCGCGCCGTCGCCAGTTTCGTCCTTGCCTTGCGCGCCTCAATCCGGCTCCTCGACAGGGCCACATTCGCGCGCAGATCATCGACCGGCGAGTCTTTGCCCGCCTCCACTCGTTGTGCCACCGCCGCCTCGGCATCGTTCGACAGGTCGCGCATCTGTTGCGTCAAAGCGAGCCGCTCCTGCGCCGCCAGCACTGCGACGAATGCCCCGGCGACCTCGCGCAAGGTATCCAGCCGTGCGGATTCGTAATCCCACTGCACCAACTCGCGATTCACAGCGGCCACCGCCTCGCGTTTATCGCGTTTCCCGCCGACTTCGATGAGTTGGCCGAGCTGAATCGAGGTCTCGGCCGCGTCGAAGCCGCTGCGGGTGTCGCTGCCTCCGAATTCCGACATCTCAATCGCCATCTCAGGATTGGGCCGGAGCCCGGCCTGCAACACCCGCGACTCGGCCGCCCGCATTTCGTACGGGAAGGTTTTCAGGTCCGGATTGTGCATCAGCGCCAGCGCCGCTGCGGCGCGCAAGGTCAGGACGCCTTGCGGCTCCGTTGCCGGCGTAGGGCTCGGAGCGGCCGACCCCGGCCTCGGCGAGGGAGCGTCGCTTGCGGAAGCGGAAGGTACACTCCCGGGGTCCAGCCGCTCCGGCCTAACGTCGGTACTGCGGCAGCCGACGCCAAACAGCAGCGCCGACAGGAAAAACCATCGAAATACATCGCGATACATGGTGATATCTCCCAACACGAACGGACAATCCCTCCTGGAATTGTCAAATGTTGGCTGCGGTGGACGGACCGGGTATGCACTGGGCAGGCCCGCCCGATCGTACGTGGCGGGAGATCACACTAACAGAACGACCGTGCGCAAAGGCAGGAAGTAGGCGGCCAAAAGGGCGAGTGACTCCGGGTCCACCACGCGCGAGGTGTCCGCGGCGGCGTAGCCGGACGGTACAATGCAATCGACGGGCACAAAAACGCCCGTCGGCGAATGCGAGGGTTTGAAGGGATGCTCCAGGGCGCCCGCACAGACCGGGATGTCGGTACAGGGCATACACGGTGTGTCCGCCGCATGCGAATGGTCCCCCGTGTCGATCGGGGAATGGTCCGCATCGTCAGCGTGAGGGTCATGGTCGCAATGGTGGTGGCCCGCCGCCTCGAGGGCAACGTGCCCGTCAGCGCCGACACAGACCACCACGGCCTGGGACATGTTCAATGCCACCAGCACCGAGAGCAATCCCGCCATCAGCGGATGCCAACCGTATTTTTTCGGCGATTTCCGATCCATTCGTAAACGTCCGATACAACTCGGCCAGGGCTTATTTGCATGCCGAAAGCGCGTTTCTGCCAAGTGCGCCTCTTATTCTACGCCTTCCAGTCCCATTCGTTCAATCCTAATCCGATCCTGGCCGGCACTGCGGAAGGACGAAAAGGGCCTCCTCTTCGTTGTTTAAATCACCGATCGGATGCCGGTATATTCTCGGAAACGCGTCGTCAGGTGTCTCGGGCGGTGTTTATGCGTCCCAGTCCAGGCGCTGCTCATTTTTCCAGTAGAACCGGCCCAGCAGGTGGGCGAGGACCAGCAGGCTGTAGAAGGCGAGAAACAGGGATACGTATCCGAGCATCCAGTTTCGAAACAGCAGGACGCCGGCGGTGGGGATGAGGACGCAGAACAGATAGCAGAACGGTAGCAGGAAGCAGTACCTCAAGTGCGTTTTGAGTATCGACCGCAGGAGAAGAATCGGGTTGAGCCCCGCGAAGGAATCGAACATCACTACCGCCAGCAGCGCCATCGGAAAGACAAAGCCGCCCGCGGCGTACAAGACCTGGAAGGGCGGATCGGTGCGGTGCGTGCGGGCCAGATAGACCAGCGCCGGGGCCATCACGAACAGAGCGCAGATCAAAACGCGAAAGGCCTGCCCCAGGATCTCGCCCAGTCCCGGGGTCGCGGCGATCGTGTCGGCCGCCCGGATGCCGCCGGCGGCGCTGTCCCGGATGCACTCGCAGGCGTACCAGTGGACGTAGAGCAGAAACAGGAGCATGCCCAGCCAGTGGAGCATGATGAAAAGGACCCAAAGGATTAGTGCGGGCCCGAAGACGCCGCTGAAGACGCGGAAGAAGCGCAGCATCACCCGCAGCAGGAAGGGGACGCCGGCGCAGATGAACAGCAGGCTCAGCCCCGCCTTATTCATCGGATAGAAGAAGATATCGATGATCCAGGGCAGCTTGCGCTGGGCGGGGGGGGCGTCCTCGCCGGGGAGCCGGCCGCCCTGCATGGCCCGCAGACGGTCCAGGACGGCTTGCGGATCCTCGTCCGGTTGCAGCGGTGGGCGCTCCGCCGCCGGCGCCGGGGAGACATCCAGCAGCGTCACGTCATGCAAAGGCGAGGTCTGGTCTGGCTCGGCTACCGGAGCGGCGGGGGGCTCTGCAGAAGTCCTGTCGTCCTGCCGGTCCGGGACCGCCACGACATGCTTGCACTTTGGGCATCTCCCCCTTTTCCCCGCCCGTGCTGCCGGGACCGACAGCCTGCAACCACAGTTGTCACACTCAAACGTCATGGGATGTCGATTGTTCTTCCCTTCGTAGAGGTCGGGTGGGATCTGTCACCCGTGCCTTACGGATAATCACAAGACGGTCAACTCGGCTTCATGTTAATTCATTTGGCCCGGCGAGGGTATAGGAAACAGCCGGCACTCCGTTTTCGTTTGGCGCGGCGGCCGTCCGGCGTCTCGTTGCCAGCGATGCCGCGACGTGGTAATGTATGTTGCGTCAATCTGGGTCTTCTTGCGTGGAAAGGGTAGGGCATTGACAACTCCAGATAGTGGAAACGGCGGTTCGGGTATCGGCGGGGCAATCGTTGCTTTGCGGTTTGTTGTTGTGACGGTTTTCCTCTTTGCGTCGTTGTTTTGCCCGGAGAGAGCCGACGCGCAGGGGACGCGGTCGGATTACGAGCGGGCGCTGGGGCTGCGTGAGGCGACGGCGAACAAAGTGTACCGGGACCGGGTTCGGCCGCACTGGTTTGCGGACAACGCGCGATTCTGGTATCGCAACGACCTGCGCGACGGCAAGCGGGAGTTCGTTCTCGTGGACGCTGAAGCGGGCACGCGGCAGCCCGCTTTCGATCATGACCGTCTGGCCGCGGCGCTGGCGGAGACTACCGGCCGGGAGGTGTCCGCCGATCGACTTGCCATCGACCGGTTGACTTTCGACGAAGCCGGAACGTCCCTCGCGTTCAGCTACAAAGACAAGGCGTGGACGTGTGACCTGAACTCATACGAAATCGAGGCCGCGACGCGGGACGATCGGGCAGGCTCGGCGCTGGAGCCGTTACGCTGGCCCCGATCGAGCCGCCAGACCGGGGAGGAGACCTCGATCACCTTCATCAATCGCACCAAGAAGGACATTGAGATTCACTGGGTCGACTCCGAGCGGCAGCGCAAGCGCTACGCCACGGTGGCCGCCGGGGCGCAGCATCGTCAGCACACCTATGCCGGCCACGTCTGGCTGGTCACGGACAAGGAGGGAAAGGTGCTGGTTGCGTTCATGGCGGATGAGGCGGCGGGCGATGCGGTGATCGACGAGCAGACAGTGCGCGAGGCCGCCAATCGCCGGGGTCCCAGCGAGCCCAGAGGGCCCCGCTCACGTGCCGAATCGCCCGACGGCAAATGGGCGGCCTTCATCCAGGATCACAACCTTCACGTGCGGAATCTGGAGACGGAGGAAGAGATCGCGTTGACCGACGATGGGTCCGAAGCCGACGCCTATTCGGATCGATTCCACTGGTCGCCGGACTCGGCGAAACTCGTGGTCCTGCGCGTCCGCAAGGGGTTCGACCGGGAAATTCATCTGATCGAATCGTCGCCGGAGGACCAGTTGCAGCCCAAGCCGCACACGCTGTCGTATCGCAAGCCGGGAGACGACATTCCTCTGGCCCGGCCGCACCTGTTCGATGTGGCCTCCAGGCGGCACGTTCCTATCTCGGACGAGCTGTTCCCGAATCCCTGGAGTATCTCCGAGATTCACTGGTGGCCCGATGCCGGGCGGTTCACGTTCCTCTACAACCAGCGCGGGCACCAGGTCCTGCGCATCATCGCGGTGGACGCCGAGAGCGGCCAGGCCAGCGCCATCGTCGACGAGCACAGCGACACGTTCATCGACTACGCCGGCAAGCGATTCAGCCACTACCTGGATGCGACGAGCGAAATCATCTGGATGTCCGAACGCGACGGCTGGAACCACCTGTATCTCTACGATGCCGAAACGGGCCGCGTGAAGAACCCGATCACCCGGGGCCAGTGGGTAGTTCGTGGCGTGGATCGCGTGGACGACGAGAAACGGCAGATCTGGTTTCGCGCCGGCGGCATTCGGTCGGAGCAGGACCCATACTATGTGCATCACTGCCGGATCAGCTTCGACGGCTCGGGGCTCGTCGTGCTCACCGAGGGCGACGGGACGCACGATGTGGACTTCTCGCCAGACCGGCGATTTTTGCTGGACCGGTGGTCGCGCGTCGATCGGCCGCCGGTTACGGAACTGCGAAGCGCCGACGACGGTCGCTTGATTTGCGAACTGGAGCAGGCCGACTGGACGGACCTGCTCGATACGGGCTGGCGCGCCCCGGAGCGGTTCGTTGCGAAAGGCCGTGACGGCCAAACCGATATCTACGGGATCATCATTCGGCCGAGCGACTTTGATCCGGATGGAAGCTATCCGGTCATCGAGGAGATCTATGCGGGCCCGCAGGGAGCGTTCGTGCCGAAATCCTTCGGTCTGGCGGTCAAACAGCACGCCATCGCCGAACTCGGTTTCATCGTGGTGCAGATGGACGGCATGGGCACCTCGTACCGCTCGAAGGCCTTTCACGATGTGTGCTGCAAGAATCTGGGCGATTCCGGATTCCCCGACCGCATTCTGTGGATGAAAGCGGCGGCGGCGAAGTACCCGTACATGGACCTGACGCATGTCGGCATCTACGGGGGTTCGGCGGGCGGCCAGAGCACGCTGCGCGGACTCCTGGCCCACGGCGATTTCTACAAAGTCGGTGTCGCCGATTGCGGCTGTCACGACAACCGGATGGACAAAATCTGGTGGAACGAGCTGTGGATGGGCTGGCCGCTGGGGCCGCACTACGAAGAGCAGTCCAACGTCACGCAGGCGCACAAGCTGCAGGGCAAGCTGCTGCTGACCGTCGGCGAGCTGGACCGGAACGTCGATCCGGCCTCGACGATGCAGGTCGTCGATGCGCTGATCAAGGCCGACAAAGACTTCGATTTGCTGATCGTCCCGGGGGCCGGACACGGCGTGGGCGAGAGACCCTATGCCAGCCGGCGACGCATGGATTTCTTCGTCCGCCACCTGCTCGGCGTCGAACCCCGCAGCCGGCCGTAAGATATCTTCCGCAACCAAACGGGGGACCGCGAAGACCTGAAATTACTCATGGTCTGGCTCGACTTTTACGATCCGCGAGGTAGAGATCCCGGTCCCCAGGCCGGCGGATCGCGGCTGATGCAGCGAAAATTTTTCCGAGAAGCAAAGGGCTATAACACCCGGGGAAAGGGGCTTCAGAGGCGCGGGAGGGCTTTTTATTTCGGACGGGGCCGCCTATTTTGTATAATGGGATAGATGGTGCGTAAACTGGTACAAGTACACCGTTTGGATAACTACGACGAGGTCGGCCAGAATCTGCAGTACTGGCTGAGCCGGCCGGGCGCAGAGCGTCTGGCCGCGGTCGATTTCTTGAGGCGGCAGCTCTATGGAGACACAAAAGGACTTCGAAAAACTGTTGGTGTTATTCAACGAGCACGAAGTTGAATACGTCGTCGTGGGCGGCTACGCGCTGGCCTTCCACGGGGTCCCGCGGGTCACGGGCGATCTCGATCTGCTCGTCAAGGCCGACCACGAGAACGCCGGGCGCATCCTGGCCGCTTTGGATGAGTTCGATTTTGCCTCCATGCAGTTGACACGGGCCGATTTTGCCATGCCGGGCAATGTCGTCGAGCTGGGCGAGCCGCCCGTGCAGATTGATATCATGACGGGCCTTACCGGTTTGTCGTGGGA
>JAFGCA010000033.1 GCA_016932895.1 Sedimentisphaerales bacterium
CCAAGGCCGGCATTACGCGTCCATGGTGATCGACGGCGATGATCTTCATGTCCTGTCCCGATCCGGCGACGAGCGCGCCAAGAGCGCCCACGACGGCAACCTGATCACCTTCCATACGATCCGCGATTTCCGCACGCTCGTGTACTGACGGGACGCCTCTGTCGCGCAAAGCGCGCATTGCACCGGGTCGCCTGAAAGGCTATCGTAGAGGCCGGCACTGAACCTCAAACGCGGGGAGAGTTGACTATGAATATCTACGGCAAAGACTATACCGTGAAGGATCTGCGGCGGCGGGTCGGCAACATGGATCAGATCGCGGCCATCCGGACTGTCCAGCTTGATGATGGCAACGAGCGGCCTACCCGGGCCGCCGTGATCAAGACGGGGAGCGGGCTGGAACTCACCGTGCTGATCGATCGATGCCTCGACATCTCGGCCGCGTCGTTCTGCGGCAAGGCCATGGGATGGCGATCGACCACGGGCGACGTCGGGCCCCAGTACTTCGAGCCCGAGTGGCTTCGCTGGCTGCGCAGTTACTTCGGCGGGCTCGTCACCACCTGCGGCCTCATGAACGTCGGCGCGCCCACCGAGGAGAGCGGCCTGCTCGGCACCGGGCTGCACGGCCGGATCGGGAACACGCCGGCGAAGGACGTCAAGATCACCCAGGAATGGCAGGGGAACGACTACGTCCTCAGCATCACCGGCACCATGCGCGAGACGGTGGTGTTCGGCGAGAACCTCACGCTCACGCGCACCGTTTCCACCAAGCTTGGCGAGAAACGGTTCTGGATTCACGATGTGGTCACGAATGAGGGCTTCAAACCCGCCAAGTTCATGCTCCTCTACCACTGCAACATCGGCTGGCCCGCCGTGGACGGCGGCTCGGAGTTGATCACGCCGAGCAAGTTCGTCGCGCCGCGCGATGTGGTGGCCGAAGACGGGAAGCAGGACTGGTGGAAGCTCGATCCGCCGATCCACAACTACGCCGAGAAATGCTACTACCACGACATGCAGCCGGCCCGCGACGGTTCCGTTACCTGCGCGATCGTGAATGACGGATTCAAAGACGACGGCGAGGGGTTCGGCGTCTACCTCAAGTACAACAAGAAAGAACTGCCGCGTTTCACCGAGTGGAAGCAGATGGGCGAGCAGGATTACGTGGTCGGCTTCGAGCCGTGCAACTGCGGCGTCGAAGGCCGCCAGATCGACGAGAAGCAGGGCCTGCTCCATACCCTGCGGCCCGGCCAGAGCCAGTCGGTCACCATCGAGTTCGGCCCCATCACCGACCTCAAACAGGTGAAGGCCCTGAAGGCCGCCCGCAGGAAGGTGAAGACGTCGATTGTCGGGAGCTACAAGGAATTCGTGAAGAAACCGTAACGGCGGGTGCCGGCTGATCGAGCATGGCGTGGGGGAGAGGCTGCGGCCCTCCCCCGCGTTTCCTTCGGCCGGGCGCCACGCGAACCGAGGCGGGGCCTGCCTATGAACGACGCGCAGACGATTTGCTCGCGGTGTGTGCTGCCGGACAGCTATCCCGGCATCACCTTCGACGAGGAAGGCGTGTGTTCGGTCTGCCGCGAACACGAGGCGCGCTGGGCGGGTTGGGAGGAGGGGCTGCCGGCAAAACGGAGGATCCTCGAGCGGATCTGTGACGATGCGCGCCGTAAGAACAGGCCCTTCGACGTGCTCGTGCCCCTGTCCGGCGGCAAAGACAGCACCTATGTGCTTTACCTGGCCGTCAAGGAACTCAAGCTCCGGTGTCTCGCATTCACCCTGGACAACGGCTATCTCGCCGATCACGTCCGCGGCAACATCCAGCGCGCGTGCCGGATCCTCGGCGTCGAGCACATGTACTACGGCCTCGATCCCAAGTTGATGGATCGGCTGTTCGCGCTCTTTATGCGGAAGACGGGCTATTTCTGCTCCGTGTGCCTCCGCGCCATCGGCATGGCCACCGAACTGGTGGCCCAAATGCACGACGTGCCCCTCGTGTTCGGGGGCTCATCGGCCCGAACCGAGTTACCCCTCACGCCCGAGATGTTCCAGCCCGGCCCCGTCGCTTACGTGCGCAACGTGCTCGATGGCGAACCCATCGCCGCCGAGTGCGGCCGGTTCCTGTACGAAGGCAGCGCGAAGCGCCGGCTCGGCTACCGGCTGTTCTGGTGGGGGAGCCAGCAACGCATCCGGCTGTGTGCCTGGGTGAATCTGCCCGATTACGTGGAGTGGGATTACGACACCGTCTACCGGACCATCCGCGAAGAACTGGACTGGCAGGCGCCCCCCGAGAGCCTGGAACACACCGACTGCGCCATCCATCCCGTGACCACCTACCTCCACAACCGGCGGTTTCCGGGCCTCGAAGTCGAGCGCCTGACTTTGGCCCGTTTGATCCAGGCCGGGCAGACGACGCGCGAGGAAGCGCTACGCAAGCTGAGTGAGCCCCGAGGCGAGGAATGCCCCGACTCAGTCATGAACATGTTTCTCGGCAATCTCGGCATGTCGCGTGAGGAGTTCGATGCGTGCATCGATCGCGGCCCGCGGCATCTCGACTTCCAGCCCCAGCCATCCGCCGCCTATCGCGCCGTCCGCTCCGTCTACCGGTCGCTCAAGAGGGCTGCGGGCGTCCGGAGGCACTGACGCGCCGGTTCAGAACAGGGCGCGGACGTTCGTCAGAAGCAGTACTCCGCCCGTGACGCACACGAGGATCATGACGCCCTTGCGGAACCGGGCCTCTGGCACCCGGCGCGACAACTGGACACCGAGGAAGGTGCCGAGCAGCATCCCCGGCAGGCACATGGCCATGCGGCCGGCCACCTGCCAGGTGATGAGGTGTCGGGCGAAGAAGGTGGCGATGGCGATGCAGTTGACGACGAAGAAGTAGCAGACGAGGTTGGCGCGGAACGTGTCCTTGGCGGTATCGTTGTTCGCCAGAAAGAACACAACGGGCGGTCCGCCCATGGACGTACTGCCGCCGAAGAAGCCGCTGATGATGCCCACGGGGAGCTTCGTCTTCACGCCGTCACCCAGCGGCATACGCCATCCTTTCAGCAGGAGCACGCCTACTGTGACCACGAACAGGCCTACGCCGACCTTCAGGTGAATGGGATCGAGCACCTTCAGGGCATGCACGCCAAGCGGCACGCCCAATATGCCGCCCGCGGCGAGCGGCGCCACGAGCCCGGGGCGGATGTGGCGCCGGGCTTCGAAGGCGACCACGAAGGAGTTGATCGTGCTCAACGGGACAATCATCGGCACGACGGCCGCCGGCGCCAACACCAGCATCAACATCGGCGCTGCCACGAGCGCCATGCCGAAGCCCGCGCAGCCCTGCACAATCCCCGCTAGGAACATCGCGCCCACTGCGACCATGATTTCAAGCACACAGTTCTCCCGGTTGAACCGTACCAAGCCACGCATCATGCCCGTTCCCCGGCGCTGGTTCAACCTTCCGCCCGGCTTCGGCGGTGCGGGCTTGGCCGTCCATACTACTGTCTCTCGAAATTGGTGCAAGCTGCACGGGTCTTTCGCGCAGTAAAGCCGGTAAGCCATTGTGTCTTGAACAATCCAAAGCCCAACATTGCCGCAATTGCCCGCAGCTCGAGGAATGCACCCTAAGTGAGAACCACGTCAAGGGTGTCAGCCGCCACGTCCGGGACGCAAATAGACGGGGTTTGTCAACAGTCTGCGGCCCTCTTCAAAGGGGGGCCTTGGGAGCCGCGAGATGTTGGAATCATCCGTGTGATTGCTCCACCCCCTCCATGCTCTGCTTGAGCAATTCCATGGCCGGGTCGTAGACGGTGCGGTATGCCCTGGTGCTGCGGGTCACGCACAAGTGGACAAGAACAACGCCGACCACGGCCAGCAGTGCGCAGATGGCAAAGAACCAGGTGCTAGGGACGAACAATACAGAGGCGTAGGGAAGCACAAGTGAGAGATACGCGACGCTGTGGTGAACTGAATCCTTTTCACAAGCGAGTTGTATTGCCTGGGTCAGTAGGGTGACTGAGAACGAGCCGATGGCGACGAGGGGAAGTAGGTTGAGCGAGGCTCGGCCGCAGAATAGAACGATAAGTGGGGCGGCGGCTACGAGATTAAGACCACACGCCAGAGCAATTCGCAGAACAAGATATTGCGTGAGTTTAGTTCCGCTCATGGGAAGGCTTCGCCACACACGCATTGGCGTCCTGAGAGCGGCGATCTGAACGGCTGAAATCGCGCCGAGAGAGATCAAGGCCAAAAGACTCTTATACTCTATTTGAAGCATTTGTAAGGCAGGAAAGGGCGCCGCAAAATCGCTCTTGACCACTTCAGGCCACACGACATATGCCACTGCGGCCAGGCAGTATATGGGTATCCAGAAAATCGGCACGGTTAGCACAAGCTGCTGGAGTTGGCGGGACTTCTTGTTGTCGAAGGTCGGAGCCGGCACCGTCTTGGGCTCAGCCTTCTCTTCGAACGTTCTGGTGCTGGCGCGAGCGATGGTGTCTTCAACTTTCTCGTCGATGCGGAAGCGGTATGCGCCCAACACAACTGATGCGAGAAGTCCGAAGCCCATCACTGCGGCGGTTGTAGGAGTCACGGCATCCCACGTTAGGGGAGCGTGAAGACACAGGTAGATGCAGCCGCCAGCCACCAACAGGAGAATGAGCGCAAACAGGGCGGTTTTGGCCCCGCTCAGTTTGAGGGCGGCGCCGATCTTCACTCCGTTGCTTATGAACGAACCGAACACCCAGCACATGACGCACACGAGGTAGGCGGTGAGCCCTATAACCAGCGAATCCAGAACTATCGGCCCGCCGTCGTCCACAGCATCTCCGATAAGCGGGGTGACTTCGACCAGCCGAATGCCTGCGACTTGACAAGAGAGAATTGCCGAAACGACCGCTGCCGCAATTGCGGGCACCCACAGCCGAGCTCGCAAGAAGCATGAGCCCACCCATCTAGTCGATAGCGGCAAAGACGAAAGCACCCGCCTGAGATTGCGGTCCGCTCCCGAAAATTCGCTCGAAAGCAGGCCAAACGAGGCGTACGCGGCTAAACGCCAAAGGTAGGCATGACCTTTTGAATACATCGCAAACGGCAGCAGGATGACCATCATGAACAACGCTGCCATGATTTGCGACTTGCGCCGAACCAAGTCTCTCAATACTCGAAACATCGTCTACTGATCCTCATGGGGTGTGTTGCGTGTCATCTTCCGGAAAATCATCACTACCGCTCCTTCACCAGCGCGACAAACAGTTCCTCGAGGGTCAGCGGGGTGGTGGTGATGTCGGTTATGCCGTGGTCGGCGAGGGTTTCGGGGGTTATCTGCGCGGTGTCGAGCAGGAGGCGGCAGCGGTCGCCGTCGCGTTCTTGTACGCGGATGCCGGGGTACGAGTCGGGTTTGGCGCCGTTGTTGGCTGTGCAATCGACCATGCAGAAGCGTTCGACGAGGTCGGAGGTCGGGCCTTCGAGGAACAGCTTGCCGTTGTTGATGATGCCGAGGTGGTCGGCGAAGCGTTCGACGTCGTCGAGGTTGTGCGACGAGATGAGCACGG
>JAFGCA010000034.1 GCA_016932895.1 Sedimentisphaerales bacterium
ATCCCCTACTGGCGCGACGGCACGCTCGAGAAGTACACGCCTTCGGGCGACTACGTCGTGGTCAAGTTCGCCCGCTGGGCGTTCGAGAAGTTCCGCGATGCCCAGGACAAGCTCGGAACGCAGATGCGGGCCGTCGGCGAGGTGATGAGCATCGGCAAGACGTACAAGGAGGCGCTTCAGAAATCCATCCGATCGCTCGAAAACGGGCGCTACGGGCTGGGGTTCGCCAAGGACTTCAACCGCCGGTCGCTGGACGAACTGCTGGGCATGTTGCGCGAGCCGTCGAGCGAGCGGCAGTTCATCATGTACGAAGCCTTGCGCAAGGGCGCCACGGTCGAGCAGCTCTTCGAGCTGACGTACATCAAGGCGTGGTTCATCGAGCAGATGAAGGAACTCGTGGAGCTGGAGGAGAAGATCCTCGCTGGCAAGGGCAAGGGTATCTCGGACGATCTGCTGGCCCGGGCCAAGCGGGACGGATTCTCGGACAAGTACCTGTCGAAGATCCTCGGCGCGGCCGAATCCGACATTCGCCGCCAGCGGACCGCGCTGGGCGTGGTCGAGGCGTGGGAGCCGGTGCCGGTCAGCGGCGTGGAAGACGCGGCTTACTACTACTCGACGTACAACGGCGTCGACCGCGTGTCCACGAGCGACCGGCCCAAGATCATGGTGCTCGGCGGCGGGCCCAACCGCATCGGCCAGGGCATCGAGTTCGACTACTGCTGCGTGCACGCGGCGTTTGCCCTGCGCGACGCCGGGTACGAGACGATCATGGTCAACTGCAACCCCGAGACCGTCTCGACCGACTACGACACGTCCGACAAGCTCTACTTCGAGCCGCTGACCGTCGAGGACGTGCTGAGCATTTACGAGAAGGAAAAACCCGAGGGCGTGATCGTGCAGTTCGGCGGCCAGACGCCGTTGAACATCGCCCAGGAACTCGCATCAGCCGGCGTGACGATCCTCGGCACCAGCCCGGACACGATCGACCTGGCGGAGGACCGCGACCGGTTCCGGCAAATGATGGAACGGCTGGGAATCCCCATGCCCGAATCGGGGATGGCCAGCACGCTCGACGAGGCCCTGAAAATCGCAGCACGCATCGGCTATCCGCTGATGGTGCGTCCCTCCTACGTGCTGGGCGGGCGGGGGATGGAGGTCGTCTACGACGAGGACATGCTCCGGCACTACGTCACAGCCGCGGTGGACGTCACCCCCGAGCGCCCGATCCTGATCGACAAGTTCCTCGAAAACGCGCTCGAGGCCGAGGCCGACGCCATCGCCGACGGCACCGATGCGTTCGTGCCCGCCGTCATGGAGCACATCGAGCTGGCGGGTATCCATTCGGGGGACTCGGCCTGCGTCATCCCGCCGATCAGCATCCCGGCCAAACACCTCGAAACGATCAACGACTACACGCGGAAAATCGCGTGCGAACTGAAGGTCGTCGGGCTGATGAACATGCAGTACGCGATCGCCAATGACGTGGTGTACGTCCTGGAAGCCAACCCGCGAGCGTCACGGACCGTGCCGCTCGTGTCGAAGGTCTGCGCGATCTCGATGGCCCGGGCCGCCACCCAGTTGATGGTCAGCGGCGGACGGCGGACGCTGGCTGACCTCGACCTGAAGCACAAGACGATCCCGCACTACGGCGTCAAGGAAGCGGTGTTCCCGTTCCCGATGTTCCCGGAGGCCGATCCGCTGCTCGGCCCGGAAATGCGCTCGACGGGCGAGGTGCTCGGCCTGGCCGACTCGTTCGGCCTGGCGTTCTACAAGGCCCAGGACGCAGCCAAGCAACGTCTGCCGACCGAGGGAACGGTGTTGCTGTCCGTCTCGCGACGGGACCGGCCCGGCGTGCTCAAGGCTGCCCGCCGGTTCGCCGACCTGGGCTTCACGATCCGGGCGACCGAGGGGACGCACGCATTCCTGGCTGAGCACGGCATCGCCTCCGAGCCGATCAAAAAGCTGCACGAAGGCCGGCCTAACATCGCCGACGCGATCAAGAACGGCGAAATCCATCTTGTGGTCAACACGCCCGTCGGCAAGCTCAGCCAGCACGACGATTCCTACATCCGCAAGTCAGCCATCAAGTACAAGATCCCCTACATCACGACCACCAGTGCCGCCGTAGCCTCCGCCGACGGGATCGCCGCGTACCGCAAAGGACAAAAGGAGGTCAAGCCCCTCCAGGCTTACCACGCGGATATCGAATAGCCGGCAAACCCGGCCGGCGAGCGAACGGCCTCGTCCGCCCTTGCGAACCACCCGGCCACGCGGTATCATGCGGGCACGGTTGCGTCCTTAGCTCAACTGGCAGAGCAGCTGACTCTTAATCAGCGGGTTCGGGGTTCGAGTCCCTGAGGACGCATTTTCGCTTGGGTCCGCATCCCTTTGCACATCGTCGCCTAAGTCCGCAAGTCTCAAGGGTTTGTGTTGGCTTGAAGGCCGGGGGGAATCCGACCGCGCGTCGCGGGCCTTGTCGTCATCGGTGCCAACACCGGCCACACCAGCCCGCGTTCGTCCCTCCGTTGCGTGAAGTGCAACAGCAGCCGGAATCGCCCGTCCGGGGGGTAAACTTCCTGCCAGCTCGGGGGCCCCTTGGCCAACCGCCGGGATCACGCACGCGGTGTTGGGCTGGCACGTCGTTTTCCCGCAGTACGCGCGCAACAGAAAACCGGGGCGGCCCGAAAGGCAACCCCGATTGGGTATGTTTCAGTTGGCGATGATCGCTACCGCCGTCGCATCATTCGTCGAGCAGATCGATAATCGCTTGCGCAATAGCGATCAGGGCATCTGCATCGGCCCCCGGTATCTTCTTGTCTCGCTGGGCTTCCACCTCGTTGATGAATGCCTCAAGCGCATTGACTGCCGCCACGTCATTGTTTTCGTTGTCATCCTCCAGTTTCTTCTTCGCCGCATCCAGCTTCGCTTGCAGACTGCCGGCTGTACCTTTAGGCAGACCCAGGACCTCGACAGCCTCGGCCAGATCCTCAACAAAGTCGGCGGGGGTGTCACCCACGTAGACCATCCACCCACAACTACCACCTATGCTGTTGTAGTTACCTTCGTGATCAAGAGCATTGACGGCGAAGCGGAAGACCCCTTCCTCGTCGAATGTGAGACTCTTGCTACCTATCTCGCCATAGTTGGGCGGAGGAATAGGAGCATACCCGTAATGGCCTATGAAACCTGCGCCCGTCAAATACATCTCGGAAAGTCGGAGATCTCCGTCCGCATCCTCGGCGTGAAACTGGAACTCGATCGTATCGCCTACGTTCGCCAAAACGATTACGTTTCCATCAGCGATACTGCCGGTCGGACTCTCCGGGTGAATTGTGGGGGGGACGCCGGCGTTTGCACTGTTGCTGATGGCGAGGGCCGCCGTCGCTAATAGAATCATGCTTACCCTGTTCATCTTGTTTCTCCTTCGGGGTTTGCCGTGTAAGAGTATCCCCCCATACAGACGTACAGGCCGACCGCCCACGAGAGGCGCAATGAAGTTCTGTCGGGATGCTGCCTCGCCAGGCGGCGGGCTTCGGATATGTAGGTCTTCCTGATTACAGGGGGCCGAAACCGCAATGATCGTTGCTGTTCGCATTCGCGTGTCCTCCGAATGGAGTTGCGAACAAGCGGACTGTCTTCATACTGCGGCGGGGTCGGCAGAACACACGAAAGCCCGTCGAACGGATCTTCCTCGCATACTACAGTTGATAGTTGCAGAAGGCTGACGTTGGTGAAAAGTGCTTTCGCCTTCCGCCCCCTTCTGCTCCTTACGGTCTACCAGTCTACCTCCCCCCAATCACTGATACAAGACAGAAGTTGTGAAAAAGGGCAGGACAAACATGGGCAGCAGGCAAGATTGCCCCCCCCCCAGGCGATGCTCAGCCCCCTGTTTCCGTTCCTGCAAAAACTGCGTTTTGACCCCTTAGGGCATTTGCCCTTTTGTTGTAGCGGTACGAAGGCCCAGTGGACCTGCCCCATTTTCTGTACCAGCCAGAATGAGAAAACCTACCCTGATCCGGCCATGTCCAACTGGCAGGTCCGGCCAGGCGCGGATCGCGGCCGCCAGCCCGGGATCGCGTACCGCATCCGGCGCGGGTTCGGGGTTCGAGTCCCTGAGGACGCATTCTTTCTTGCGCGTTCACCACCAGGCACATCGGCCCACAAGTCCGTGATTCGCAAATGCTTGTGTTGACATGCAGGCTCGGAGGTGACAGGCTCTTCTTCGCACGGGCTTACGCCGGTGCGCACCGAACCGCACTCCAACTGCTGGGGGTATTGCGGGGGGGGGCTGCCTTGGGCAGGTCCGGCCAGGCCTGGATCAGCACCGCCAGTTCGGGATCACACAGCGCGTCCGGCTAGGGTTCCTTCGTCGGCCCGCCTGGCCCCAGGGGGACATGCCGAGAGAGTAGCTGGTGACCAGAGCACCGCCCGGTGCAACAGGGTCCGGTCTACCTCCTGTTCCTGTGCGTCGTCAGAATCGTGGTCGGCGCGTTCGCATCAGAGCGAGTACAAGTAGGCCAATGATTGCTGGCCCGGCGATGCCGGCAGCACAGAGGACCGGCCGGTCGGGCAGGTTTGGGCCGTCCGGAGTCGCGCCACACAGGAAGAGGCTGTGCTCGCCACCTGCCGCGATGGCAGTTACGCCGGTGAGAACACCTCCCGTTCCATCCACCACCTGGACCGGCGCGAATGTCAAGTCCGTGGTCCCGTCGCCCAACTGGCCCCACCAATTCAGGCCCCACGCCCAGACGGTCCCGTCAGTCTTGAGGGCCAAGCCGTGACCGCCACCTGCCGTGATGGCCATCACGCCGGTGAGAAAGCCGCCCGCGCCATCCACCACCTGGACCGGCGCGGAGCGGTCAGTCGTGGTCCCGTCGCCCAACTGGCCGTTGTAGTTGTATCCCCACGCCCAGACGGTCCCGTCATTCCTGATGGCCAGGCTATGAGAAGAGCCTGCCGCGACGGCGGTCATGCCGGTGAGAAAGCCGCCCGCGCCATCCACCACCTGCACCGGCACGGAGCGGTCAGTCGTGGTCCCGTCGCCCAACTGGCCGTTGTAGTTGTATCCCCACGCCCAGACGGTTTCGTCGTTTCTGAGGGCCAGACTGTGGCCATGACCTGCGGCGACGGCAGTCGCGCCGGTGAAGAGGCCACGCGATCCATCCACCACCTGCACCGGCGCGGAGTGGTGATTCGTGGTCCCGTCGCCCAACTGGCCGTCGTAGTTGTCGCCCCACGCCCGTACGGTCCCGTCGTTCCTGAGGACCAGGCTGTGTTGACCGCCTGCCGCGATGGCGGTCACGCCGGTGAGAAAGCCGCCCGCGCCATCCACCACCTGGACTGGCGCGGAGGGGTCGGTCGTGGTCCCGTCGCCGAACCGGCGCTGGTAGTGGTCTCCCCACGCCCAGACGGTCCCGTCATTCCTGAGGGCCAGGCTGTGCTCGCCACCTGCCGCGATGGCGGTCATGCCGGTGAGAAGACCACCCGCGCCGTCAGCCACCTGAACCGGCGCGGAGCGGTCAGTCGTGGTCCCGTCGCCCAACTTGCCCCACCAATTCTGGCCCCACGCCCAGACGGTCCCGTCGTTCCTGAGGGCCAGGCTGTGCTCGCCACCTGCCGCGATGGCGGTCATGCCGGCGAGAAGACCACCCGCGCCGTCAACCACCTGAACCGGCGCAGAGCGGTAATTCGTGGTCCCGTCGCCCAACTGGCCGTCGTAGTTGTATCCCCACGCCCAGACGGTGTCGTCGTTTCTGAGGGCCAGGCTGTGAGAACGGCCCGCCGCGACGGCCGTCACGCCAGTGAGAACACCACCGGATCCGTCCACCACCTGGACCGGCGCCAAGCGGTCCGTCGTGGTCCCGTCACCCAACTCGCCGGACGAGTTTGCCCCCCACGACCATGTGGCCCCGTCGTTCTTGATGGCCAAACTGTGCTCGCCGCCTGCCGCGATCGTGGTCATGCCGGTGAGAAACCCACCCGCGCCATCCACCACCTGCACCGGCGCGGAGCGGTCAGTCGTGGTCCCGTCGCCCAACTTGCCCCACCAATTCTGGCCCCACGCCCAGACGGTCCCGTCGTTCCG
>JAFGCA010000252.1 GCA_016932895.1 Sedimentisphaerales bacterium
ACCATCGGGCGTAAGCTGTAGTCTTCACCATCACTTACGCGGTCGAGACGGTTTTGTTGTATCCACGCGGTGAGAAATGCGGGTTAGCAGGAAAACAACTATTCGATGTGATACTTGTGCAGTTTTCCGTACAGCGCTCGGCGACTAATCCCCAACAACTCCGCTGCGCGTTTGCGATTGTTCTGAGTCACAGACAGCGTGCGGATAATCATCTGGCGTTCGACCTCTGCCAGGGACGTACCCACCTCGAAGCTCACCTTCACAGGGCAGGCTTCGTCTGATCGGAAACGCGGAGGCAAATGCTCGGGAAGGAGTACTTGCCCTTCGCACACCAGGGCAGCCCGCTGAATCACGTTCTTGAGTTCTCGCACATTGCCCGGCCAATGGTATGTCTCCAGGAGGCTGATGCACGCGGGCGCAACTCCCAGGATGTTCTTCTCGAACGCCTCGTTGTAGCGTCTGAGGAACGCGTCGACGAGTAGGACAATGTCGCCCCTCCGCTCTCGCAAGGGCGGCAGCGTGATTCGGAACACGTCCAACCGAAAATACAGGTCCTTGCGAAAAGTACCCTGATCGACCACGTCGCTCAGGTTTTGATTGGATGCGGCAATCAGTCGCGCATTGGTGGAGATGGTCTGTTTCCCCCCAAGACGAGTGAAGGTCTTCTGTTCGATCAGGCGCAGCAGGCTGATCTGCATCCGCTGATCTATGGTCGCGATTTCATCCAGGAAGACCGTCCCATCGCGCGCCTCCTCGAACTTGCCTTCTCTTCGTCCCAGCGCGCCAGTGAACGCTCCCTTCTCGTGCCCGAAAAGCTCGCTGCCAACCAATTCGGAGGGCAGAGCGCCAAGGTTTACAGGGAGGTAAGGGCCCTCTCGACGGTCACTCTGTTGATGAATCGCTTGGGCGGCCAGGTCCTTGCCGGTGCCCGTTTCGCCGAGGATCAACACCGGGATGTTCGTGGCGGCCGCCTGCCTGATCTGCCGGTAGATCTCTTGCATGGGGCCGGAGGATCCGACCAGCTTCTCGAATTTGACCTCCTGTTTCCCCGTCTTCAAAAGGAGGTTCGTCCCGTAGACGGGTCGCTTCTCAAGGGCAGTCTCTATCAGAAGCCGAAGCTCCTCGTCTCCCATGGGCAGCTTGGCATACTGATACGTCCCCGCGGCTAAGGCCGACATCGCGGCCTTGATGTCTTCTGGTTCTGCCAAGAACAGGATCTGCGTTGTCGGGCTGTTATTGGCGATGAGTTCGAGCACCTCAATCCCATCGGTCTTCGCTCTTCTGCATGCGTTACTGGCTACCACCAGGATATCAAAACAGCCTGACTCGAACCGATCCGGTATGCGCTCAAGATTGACCTCTCGACATACTTCGGCTTGGCTCCCAGGGAACATTGCCCCGAGCCGGCAGGCCAGATCCTGGTCTTTGTCGACGGCTAAGATGCGAAGTTTCTTCGACAAATTTCGCCTATCCATTGCAGCTAATGGTCAGATCCTTTTGACGCGTTTCTCCGGAGTGCCGCCCGAGGGGAACGAGGGAAGGATGTGGGCTGTACACCGGCACCCTTGTACAGAGAGATTCTGCTCCAGCCCGATAGGCTGATCTGGTGTCATCCCAATCGTCCCATCCCGTCCCCAACTATCGTTGCTCCGGAGGCCTTCAGGTGACCGGCCTCAACCGCTGCGATAGCTTCCTGGCGAGAACGACAATCTACGAGATGATCCTCCATAGAGCCTTTTCGCTCCACGGCCTCCGTGAGCAAACCCAGCGAGGGGTGGAGCAGACTGACACGAGCGGGCAACTTGGGCGTCCACAGGACGATCCAGCCATCGGTTTGGTCATACCAGAGGACCTCCCCCTCCCACGGGTTATGTAGACCTTGCACGCAGAATCTAAGCCGCTCCCCCTTGCGAACAAGATCGCCCCCCGCATTGTTGACCTTCAGTCGGCCGTCGTGAGCACGCGCGTATACTGCCGTTCGCTCGGCGAGGACCTTGCCATCCTTTACAACTTTGCTGACCCGTATCATCGTTCCTATTCTTTACACTATCCCAACAACTTCGACGGCGCCGGAGCCAATCCAGAACTGCCCCACCTGTTTTCTGCTATGGCACCTAACGCTGTATCAAGCCTACAGCGCAACCCCCTCGCGTTGTCAAGAGAAAAACCCAGCGTGGCCTCGCTGCGCTCGGCCGCAACCAAAAGTTCCTCTTTAAGCAAACTGTCATAACTTACTGTAGATACAGACATTACAATACCGCGCGGCGAAAAACACGCATAAAAAGCAGGAAGTTGCGGGATAGTAGTACAAAAGAACCCTGCTGGTATCCCGCTCCCCCCGAGGTTGTGTTCTGCCGGGCGGACGATTATCATGCGGAGCGAGCCGCTGGAGAATGCGGTTCAGACAGAAAGATGAACAAAGTCACCTCAGCACGGAGTTGAATATGAATCGGATGAGTTTGCCCTGGACGCCTCTGACCGTGGTTCTCGTAAGCGCTTCGCTGTTCGCCGAGCCGGCGCCGGTGGCAGTTAGTCCCGTGCAGAATCGTGCTCCGCTGGCGCCGAAGGCGTTTGTGGAGCTGCCTTTAGGGAGCGTTCGGCCGGCCGGGTGGCTACGCGATCAGTTGCAGAGACAGGCCGAGGGCTTGACGGGGCACCTCGACGAGCGGTACGCGCAGGTGGTCGGGCCGCGCAACGGGTGGCTGGGCGGCGACGGCGACGGGTGGGAGCGCGGCCCCTACTGGATTGACGGGCTGCTGCCACTGGCCTACCTGCTCGACGACGAAGCGCTCAAAGACAAGGTCAGGCCCTGGATCGAGTGGTCCCTGACGCATGCGGCCGACGACGGGTATTTCGGGCCCGTCCCGTTCAAGGAAAAACCACGGCCGGAACCGGGAATCCAGAAGACGCCCCGCCGGGACTGGTGGCCCAAGATGGTCATGCTCAAGATCCTCCAGCAGCACTACAGCGCCACGGGCGATCAGCGTGTCGTCGAGCTACTGCTGGACTACTTCCGCTACCAGCTCAAGACCCTTCCGGAGACGCCGCTGGACAACTGGTCCTTCTGGGCCAACCGCCGGGGCGGGGACAACCTGATGGTCGTGTACTGGCTGTACAACGTCACGGGCGAGCCGTTCCTGCTGGAATTAGCCGAGCTGATCCACGAGCAGACGTTCCCTTGGACGACGGTCTTCCTCAACGATAATCCCGCGCCATCGCCCGACCTGGCGCATCTGTATCACTACAACACGGGCAACCGCTATCCCTTCGACATGGAGTTGATCCGACGACTGAGCGTCGACCAGCTCCAGGCGTTCCACTGCGTGAACCTGGCCCAGGGGATCAAAGAGCCGATCATCTATTACCAGCAACACCCCGAGCGCCGGTATATCGAGGCGGTGAAGAAGGCACTGGCCGACACGCGGCGCTTCCACGGCCAACCGCAGGGCATGTACGGCGGAGACGAACCCCTGCACGGGCGCGACCCGACCGCAGGCGTCGAGTTCTGCTCGGTCGTCGAGATGATGTTCTCGCTGGAGAAGATGCTGGCTATCACGGGCGATTTGGCCTTCGCCGACCATCTGGAGAGGATCGCCTACAACGCCCTGCCGACCCAGGCCACCGACGACTTCAACCACCGCCAGTATTTCCAGACCGCCAACCAGGTGGTGATAAACCGCCGCCAGCGCAACTTCTACGAAAGCCACGGACACGGCCGCACCGATCTGTGCTTCGGGCTCCTGACCGGCTACCCCTGCTGCACCTGCAACATGCACCAGGGTTGGCCCAAGTTCGCCCAGCACCTGTGGTTCGCCACGCCCGATCGCGGCCTGGCCGCGGTGATCTACGGACCCAGCGAAGTGTCCGCGCGACTCGCAAACGGGCGGACCGTGACGCTCGCCGAAGAAACACGCTACCCCTTCGAAGAGACCATCCGCTTCAAGGTCAAAACCGGAGAACCCGTGGCCTTTCCGCTACACCTGCGCATCCCGGGCTGGTGCCGCCAGGCGGCGATCCGCATCAACGGCAAAGGCGAACGCCAGGCCGAAGGCCCGCGCATGGTCAAAATCGAACGCACCTGGCGCGACAACGACCGCGTCGAGCTGAGGCTGCCGATGTCGATCGCGACCAGCCGATGGGTGGAAAACTCGGTCGCCGTCGAACGCGGCCCGCTCGTCTATGCGCTGAAGATCGAGGAGCGCTGGAAATGGGTCGAGAACGCCGACATGTACGGCCCCTACTGGGAGGTGTATCCGCAGAGCCCCTGGAATTACGGCCTGCTCGAACAGGCGGTGAACGATCCGCAGCGCGGCTTCGAGGTCGTCACGCGCGAAACCGGCGGCTACCCCTGGAACCTGGAGAATGCTCCCGTCGTCCTGCGCACGAAGGGCAAACGAATTCCCGAGTGGCAACTGTACAACGAGACGGCCGGCCCCCTGCCGCACAGCCGCCCGCTGACGCACTTACGAGACGAGCCGCAAGAGGAGATCACCCTGGTCCCCTACGGCTGCTCCACCCTGCGCATCTCCGAGTTCCCCGTGGTTCAGTAGTGCGATGTCGCTTGTCATACGGATGGGGAAAAGTCCTCGCGTATGCAGACGTTCGGCATCCATGGTCTGATCCATCCTATTCGCTGCGACAGAGCAGTGACATTCGTCAAAGGGACCGCTCAGTTTGAGTCATCCCACGCGATAGACGGCGAGTTTCCGGATGAGCGGTATGTCGGCCGACTTGCGGGCGACGAGGCGCACCTTCGCGACCTCGACCGGATCGAACTGCTGTATCCGCTTGTGACCGATCGACTGCCCCTCGCAGAGGGTGCGCCACGTGTCCGGCCCCACGAATCCCTCGACCTGGTACTCGCGGATTCGCTCCCCGCCTCGGATGTCCTCCAGCACCACGACATGGTCGATAACCGCCGGCTTGGGCAATCTCAGCTCGACGGGGGAACCTCTCCCCTGGGTCTGGGCCAGGGGCTTATCGAATCGTCTGCGGATTTCCTTGCCGAACTCGACATACCGCTGGAAATCGGGCTCCGGAATCAGGCCTTCCGGGTTCGGATTGGCGTTGAGCAGCAGATTGCAGTTGTGACCGACGGACCGGTAGTACATATCCATCAGTTGCTCGACGGGGTAGAGCTTGTGTGCACTATCGGGCTTCCAGAACCAGTCGTGATTGCGAACCGGGACATCGCACTCGCCCGGCAACCAGTAGCGGCCGTCCGGCTCCCCCGAACCATGGTAGTCCTGGCGGTGCGGGACGGTAGCCCAGCAGGGATAGGCCGCGACGCCCCGCTCGTTGCCGATCCAGCGAATGGAAGCGGCCGGCCCCTGGAAAACGATGGCCTGCGGCTGGTACTTCTGATAAATCGGCACCAGATCGGGCCCGCCTTTTTCCACGGGCAGCGCCCCGCCGTCAAACCAGATCTCGAACAGGTCCCCATATCGACTCCAGAGCTCCGTAAGCATTTGCTCGCAGATCTTCACGTAGCGGGCCTGGGCCGCCGCGTCCCCGCCTTTGCCACGATTGACCAACCCCGGATTGTCGACCTCCAGATATCCGTTGGCGGTAACGGAGGCGTAGAGACCGGGCTTGATGCCGTACTTGTGGCACGATCCGACGAAGTCGCGCACGACGTCTCCCTTGCCGTCCCGCCAGGGGGACTGCTTGACGCCATACGGATACAGGTCGCTTTGCCACTGGAGAAAACCGCTGCAATGCTTGGCGACGAAGACGGCGTAACGGGCGCCCATCGCCCGGGCCGCCTCCATCCATTGGTCGGTATCCAGCTTCGACGGATTGTACATTTCGGGCGTCGGCCTGTCCTGCCAACTGCGCCAGTTCCAGCCGGGCTTGTAGATCGGCAGGTCGAAATGGAAGAACATGCCAAGTTCCATGTCCTGCCATCGAGCCTGCTGCCGGCTGGGCTGCGGCAGAGGCGTCGCTGGGGAAGTGGGACCGCCGGAGCCAAGACACCCCGGGCAAAAAAAGGCGGTGGAGGCCGCTCCAACACCCTTGAGAAACCGGCGTCGATTCATGAGACGATCCTCTTTGCTGTACTTCTGTCATTCGTGCAAGACGGGACAATTCGAGCAACGAAACCGCATCGTAACACGTACCGCCAAACCTGCAAGGTTTTCCCTTCCCTGCCGCCCGCACCGTGACGATGCCCACCGGATGCCGCCGGCGACCGCAGAAACGGGCTCAACAAATCTTCGAGGTTTTGGTGGAAAGGTCAGCGTGGGTCTGCTATAGTATGCGTTTTGATGGAGTGCTATGCTCTTTGACTCGTGAATACGGTGGGATTTACCGGCCGGGTCCCATGCAAACCGAGCCCGTGAACCTGGTCAGACGGGGAACCGAGCAGCCATAAGCGGAAGCACGGTTGTGTGTGGGGAAACCCGGCCGATCTTTTTCCATTGATGAATGATAATTGATGATTGATTATTTGCGCTGGTACCGTCGAGATGAACCCGGAGGAATTGAGAGAACGGACGACGCAATTCGCGCATCGATGCGTCAAGCTCGGTTTGGCGCTGCCTGACGAGATTCTAGGAAACCACATCAAGAGGCAATTGATCCGGTGTGCAACCTCGGTCGCGTCCAACTATCGCGCCGCCTGTCTGGCACAATCGAAGGCTCATTTTGCCTCCAAGCTCAGCATCGTGGTGGAAGAAGCGGACGAGTGTGCCTTCTGGATGGAGTTTTCCGTTCGAGAGAATATGGTCAGCGAAAAACGCGTCGCGCCACTACTGAGTGAAGCACAAGAACTGACGGCCATTTTCGTGGCCGCAAGAAAAACGACCAAGGACAGAAGCCGGGAATTCAAGAGTGACCTCGATTCCGCGCCAATCATCAATAATCCTTAATCCATAATCAATCACCATGGCTTACACCGTTTTAGCACGAAAATACAGGTCGCAGACGTTCGATGACGTGGTCGGGCAGGACCCGATTGCGCGGACGCTCAAGAACGCGATCGAGACGGGGCGCGTCGCGCACGCGTACCTGTTCTCGGGCACGCGCGGCGTGGGCAAGACCACGATGGCGCGGATTCTCGCCAAGGCGCTGAACTGCCTGGCGTCGAAAGAGCCGACGACCAAGCCCTGCTGCAAATGCGATAGCTGCATCGCGATCAACACGGGCGAGGACATCGACGTCATCGAGATCGACGGCGCTTCGAACCGGGGCATCGACGAGATACGCGAGCTGCGGGAAAACGCCATTTACCGTCCCGCGCGGGCCCGCCACAAAATCTACATCATCGACGAAGTGCACATGCTGACGACGCCGGCGTTCAACGCGCTGCTCAAGACGCTGGAAGAGCCGCCGGAGCATGTGAAGTTCATCTTCGCCACGACCGAGCCCAACAAGGTCATCGCGACGATCCAGTCGCGGTGCCAGCGGTTCGATTTCAGCAACATCAGCCCGCAGAAAATCGCCGAGCAGCTCAAGTGGATCCTCAAGCAGGAGAAGATCGAGTACGAGGAGGACCTGATCCTGCCGGTGGCGCGGCTGGCAAACGGCTCGATGCGGGACGGGCTGAGCCTGCTGGACCGGCTCATCAGCACGGGTGTCAAGCCGTTGAGCGCCCAGCTTTTAGAGGATTTCCTCGGCCGGCCCAACGCCGAGAAGGTTCATGCCCTGATCGAGCAGATGGGCGACGGCGACGCGGCCGGCACGCTTCAGGCGACCGAGGAATTGATCTGCACCGGCCTGGGCGAGGTCCAGATCGTCGACGCCGTGATCGAGCGCATGCGCGACCTGCTCGTGATCAAATCGGCCGGTGTCGAGACGGACCTGCTGATCCTCACGGCCGACCAGAAGGCCAGGGCGGGCGAGCTGGCCGAGAAGTTCGACGCCGCGGCCCTGATCTACAACATCACGGCCCTGGAAAAGCTACGCTGGACCCTCAAGAACAGCGACACGCCCCGGGCCTTGCTCGATGCCCTGATGCTGCGGTTCGCGTTGAGCGAGCACTTCATGAACGTGGACGAGCTCATGTCACGTGCCCGCAGCGGCGCGGCGGCGCCGGCCGTTAAAAAAAAAGCCCCGGTAGAACGAAAACCGGCCGTTGAACCCCCCCGCCCAGCCGCACCTCCAACCGAGGAGACACCGACGCCGGCACCGGCACCAACCCCTTCACCGGCGGTGGTAGCAGCAACCAACGACCTGGCCGAACGCTGGCCCGACGTCCTGGCCGCGATTGCAGGCAAGCTGGGCAACGGCACCCTGGGCCTGCTCAACGGCGCGGTGCCGAAAGCGGTCGAGGGCGACACCGTAACCATCGAGTTCCCCCCCACCGGCAAGATGCAGAAAGAAATGTGCGAGCGCAACGGGCGCAGCGACGAGATCGCCTCGGCGCTGGGCGATTACCTCGGCGGGGCCGTCCAGATCAAGTTCGGGATCGCGGAAACGGCCGAAGAGGAAGCGGCAGG
Organism: Sedimentisphaerales bacterium; assembly: GCA_016932895.1. The sequence goes on from JAFGCA010000252.1 coordinate 8,439, forward strand.
CCCGGCCCGGCCCACCAAGCAGAAACGCTACGAAATCCTCAACGATCCGGCTGTCAAGACCGTCATCGTCGGCCTCGACGCCACCGTCACCGGCATCGAGGGCACCTCGGAGGCCCCCGCCTGATTCGTTCCGGCCGAACGGTGCCGGCGCGGCGGGTGCTTCGTACGAAGCAGGCGGGCCTTTACGGACTCAAGCTCCAGGGCGCGACCGTTGACATGAGAACCGCATACAATATAGTACGGGCTGTCTGAGTAAGAGCAGCCCCAGCAACAGGACAGGGATATGAGCACGGCATATACGGAGAGTTTGAACAAACTGATCGAGGAGTTCGGGCGGCTGCCGGGCATCGGGCCCAAGACAGCCGAGCGTCTGGCGTTTCACGTCCTCAAGGCCGACGCGCCGGAGGCACTGCGGCTGGCCGAGGCCATACGCGACGTGAAAACGAAGATCCGCCAGTGCCGCCTCTGCTGGAACCTCTCGGAAGCGGACGTCTGCCAGATATGCTCCGACCCGCGCCGGGACAAAGGTTTGATCTGTGTGGTCGAGCAGCCCCGGGACGTCATCAGCCTGGAGAAGACCGGGGCCTGCAAATGGCTCTACCACGTTCTCGGCGGGCACATCGCCCCGCTGGACGGCGTCGAGGCCAGCGACCTGACCATCGACAGGCTGGTCGAGCGCGTCCGCACCGGCGACGTGAGAGAGATCATCATGGCGACGAATCCCAACCTGGAAGGGGACGGCACGTCGCTCTATATCAGTTCGCTTTTGAGGCCGCTGGGGGTGCGAATCACGCGGCTGGCCCGCGGTCTGCCGTCCGGGACCAGCATCGAATACGCCAGCGGCAAGATCCTCACCGACGCGATCCTGGGACGGCAGGACCTGGAGTAGCACGAGGTCGCACCGCGACGTCCACCCAACGAGAAAGGAGGCGGAGAGCCATGGCAGCCAGGGGACGAGTGAAAGTCGGGATCATCGGGTCGCAGTTCGAAGCGGACATCCACGCCGCCTCGTTCCAGATCATGCCGGACGAGGCCGAGGTCGTGGCGGTAGCCTCGCCCACACCGGGCCACGCCGCCGAGCTGGCCCGGCGCTACGGCATCCCACGCGTCTTCACCGACTACAAAGAGATGCTCAAGCAAGACGATATCGAGATGGTCACCATCACGGCCCCGAACTGTCTCCATGCGCAGATGACCATCGATATCGCCGATGCAGGCAAGCACGTCGTGTGTGAGAAACCTCTGTGCATGACGCTGGAAGAAGCGGACCGGATGATCGAAACCTGCGACGCCAGGGGCGTGCTGTTGATGTACGCCGAGGAGCTCTTCTTCACACCCAAGTACGTCAAGGCCAAGGAAATGGCCGACCAGGGCGCCTTCGGGAAGGTCTACATGGTCAAGCAGGCGGAGAAACACTTCGGTCCGCACGCAGACTGGTTCTGGGACGTCGAGCGGTCCGGCGGCGGCGTGTTCATGGACATGGGGTGTCACGGGATCGCCTTCTGCTACTGGTTCCTGAATCGCCCAAAGATCAAGAACGTCTATTGCCAGATGGGCACGTACGTCCACGGCGACAAGACCAAAGGGGAGGACAACTCGGTCTGCATCATCGAGTTCGCCAACGACGCGGTGGGCCTGATCGAGGACAGTTGGGCCCGTCGCGGCGGCATGGAGGACCGGATCGAGGTCTACGGCGAAGGCGGCGTGACCTACGCCGACCTGCACATGGGCAACGCCCTGCCGACCTATAGCGAATACGGTTACGGGTACGCCGTCGAAAAGGCGCCGACGACGAAGGGGTGGACGTATCCGGTGTTTGAAGAGCTCTGGAATTACGGTTTCCCCCAGGAGATGCATCACTTCGCGCGGTGCGTGCGGGGCAAGGAGCAGCCCCAGGCGACCGGCGAGGACGGGCGGGTCGTGCAGGAAGTGCTCTGCGCCGGCTATCAATCGGCGGGACTGGGAAGCAAGGTCCCCTTGCCTTTCCGGCCCCGGGGCGTGCAGAAGCCCATCCATCTCTGGCAAAACCCGATGTCATAACGCCGCCTGGCGCTCTGTCTCAACTCATTGGAGGGTTGTCATGCGACAGAGCAGTAGCCTCTGGTCACATGGGAGTGCAAGGACAGTGGCGAGGATAAGATTGGCATTTCTAAGCGACGCGGAGCTTCAAGCGATCCACGAAGCCTCGCTGCAGATCCTGCGCGACACGGGCGTCAAAGTGCATCACGACGAAATCCTCGCGTTGCTGGGGCAAGCCGGCGCAAAGATCGATGCGGCCGGCAGAATCGCCAGGTTCGGCGAGCAATTAGTCATGGATTCCATCGAGCTCGCGCAAAAACAATACGTCCTGTACGGGCGCGACCCGGCGCAGACCGCTCGCTTTGGATACGGCGATCTCGTGCTGATGTCCAGTCCCGGCCAATTCGCGTGGATTGATGAACAGACGGGCTTGCGCCGCGCGGCCACCGTTGACGATGCCCGAGACGCCATCCGGCTGGGCGATGCCCTGGCGAATATCCATATCGTGGGCGCCATGGCCCAGCCGGAGTCCGTGTCCGAGACGGTTCGCGACGTCTTCCTGACGGGCGAACTGGTCAAGCACACGGGAAAACCGACGCGCTGCTGGGTGCGCAACGGCAAGACCGCTCGCTACATCCTGGAGATCTACCGAACCATCGCCGGCGGCGCGCAGGCGCTGCGGGACAGACCCATGGTGGAAGCCTTCCTCGAACCGATCAGCCCTCTGCAGTTGCCCGGTGACGGGCTGGAGGTCGTGCGGGAATTCGCGCAGGCCGGACAGCCGGTCAGCATCGGCCCCATGGCGATGGCCTCGGCGACCGCGCCGGCGACGTTAGCGGGCACGCTGGCCCAGGAAAACGCCGAGATTCTCGCGGGCGTGGTGGTGACACAACTCCTGGCTCCCGGCACGGCAATCACCTACGGCGGCATTCCCCATATCATGGACCTGCGCACGAGCATCTGCTCCTTCGGCTCGCCCGAACAGGGCGTGATGGCCGTAGCCATGGTCCAGATGGCGAAGCGCTACGGATTCCCGGTCTATGTCAACGTCGGCCTGACCGACGCCAAAATCCCCGACGGGCAAGCAGGCGCAGAGAAGGCCAGCACCCTGCTGCTGGGTGTGCTGGCCGGCGCCGATACGTTTGGCCACTGCGGGATCTGCGGGACCGATCATGCCGGCAGTCTGCTCTGGCTGGCCTTCGACAGCGAAGTGATGAGCTACGTGTCGCGCGTGGCTCGCGGGTTCGATGTTGACGCCGAGACACTCGCAACCGACGTGGTCGGCCAGGTGGGCCCGGCGGGGAATTTCCTCGCCGAGGAGCACACGGTCCGACATTTTCGGCAAGAGTTGTGGCTTCCGGGTCCGGTCTGGACGCGGCAAAGTTGGGACGAATGGGACAGCGGCGGACGCCGTTCCATGGCGGATCGCCTGCGCGAGCAAGTGACTCAGACACTTCGCGGCCATGAGCCGGAACCGTTGTCCGACGAAGCGACGAAAGAAGTTGACGCCATTGTGGACGCGGCCTGGCGTGAGATGGGATAGGAAGGGACTCCCGCTCGGGCGCCCGGCACGCGGAGGCGACTGCCGACATGGTTGAAAGGAGCCGTGTATGAAGACCAGGATACGTTCTATCTCGTGTATTTCCGCCTTGCTCCTGGGAGTGCTCTGCGCGAGCGGCTGTCACATGCCGACGCGCGGCAGGCAGGCGAAACTGGACCGGCGGATCGAGACCGGCGCGTGGCGCGTCCTGGCCGATGTGCCCGTCGGGCGGTTCGGAGGAGCCGCCGCCGTGGTCAAGGGCAGGCTGCATCTGTTCGGGGGCGTGAACATGAATCCGCACACCCCGGAGGGGCAGGACAAGGCGCAGGCGGTGAACCTGCACCATGTCTACGAGCCGGCCACCGACACCTGGTGGGAGGCCGCACCGATGCCCGACAAGAAGGGCTGGCCCGCCATCGCCGTGTACCGGAACAAGATCTACATCTTCGGCGGGGACAACCAGGCGATCGATCGCAGCATGACGACCGAGTCGTGGGTCTACGATCCCGAGACGGA
>JAFGCA010000253.1 GCA_016932895.1 Sedimentisphaerales bacterium
ACCATCGGGCGTAAGCTGTAGTCTTCACCATCACTTACGCGGTCGAGACGGTTTTGTTGTATCCACGCGGTGAGAAATGCGGGCTAAGGGTAATGATCCGTGCCGCACGCGGGATGCCGGCCGGCGGACCGTGAACCCGGCGGCCTCCGCGCTGTATATACAGAGAGCCGTCGTCCGAGCCGCGGTGGCAATTGGAGCAACGCGCAACGGGAGCCGAAAGGAATGGGAATGAAACGCCGGGAATTTTTGAAGAAAAGCACGCTCGCGGCCGGATCGCTCAGTATGGCGCCGCTGCGCCGGGTGGGCGGCGCCGCACAGACCACAACGGCCGCGCCCGACTGCGATTGTCTGACCGCCCCCAAGCTGCCGCAACGCTCGCTGGGCAACACCGGCGAGAGGCTCTCGGTCATCGGTTTCGGCGGCATCGTCGTTAAGGACGCCGAGCAGGAGCACGCCAATCGCGTGGTCGCCGAAGCGGTGGAGAAGGGCGTCAACTACTTCGACGTGGCCCCCTCGTATGGCGATGCGGAGGTCAAGCTGGGACCCGCGCTGGAGCCCTATCGAAAGGATGTGTTCCTCGCCTGCAAGACGCAGCAGCGGACGCGCGACGGGGCGGCCGCCGAGTTTGCCCAGTCGCTCGAACGCCTGCGAACGGATTATCTGGACCTGTACCAACTGCACGCGCTTACCGATGTGGAAGAGGACGTGGATGCGGCGTTCGCCAAAGGCGGCGCGATGGAGATCTTTCTGGAGGCCAAGAAGCAGGGGCAGGTCCGCTATCTCGGTTTCTCGGCGCATTCGGAGGAGGCGGCCCTGGCGGCGATGGATCGCTATGATTTCGATACCGTATTGTTCCCCATTAATTTCGCGACGTTCTACGAAGGCGATTTCGGGCCGCGCGTCATCGAGGCGGCCAAGGCCAAGGGCGTCGCCCGCCTGGCGCTGAAGGCCATGGCCAGGCAGCGATGGCCCAAGGACGACCCTTCCTGGCAGGATTTTCGCAAGTGCTGGTACCAGCCGCTGACCGAGCCCGACGAAGCCAAGCTGGGCCTGTATTTCACGCTCAGCCAGCCGATCACGGCCGCGATCCCGCCGGGGGAGGAGTCGCTCTTTCGTAAGGCCCTGGACCTGGCGATGAATTTCCGCCCCGTCTCGCTGCGCGAGAAGAGAAAGCTCCAGGAGATGGCCCGCTCGCTCAATCCCATTTTCCGACGAGACGCGTAATAGGCCGCTGCAGATGCTTTACCCCTGAAGTTGTGTCTACTTGTTGTCCGGTTCGAAGAGTTGGAACTCCCAGATCGTGGGTACGTCCGTGGCGTCGATGATGTTGAGGCGGACGTGCCGTGCGGTGACCGGCTGGAATGATGCCTCGAAATCCGTGCCTACGCGGTCGCCGGTGTAGAACGTTTCCCATTGACCATGGGCCTGCACCTGTATTTCGAATTGTCGCACGCGGTCGTATGCCTCGCTGATCCATACGCGGTCGAACGTTTCTTCCCTTCCCATATCGATGGCGATCCATCCGCTCGTGCTGTGGGGCGGGCCGCCCCAGCGCGTGTCGGGATCGCCGTCGAACGCGTATTTGGCTTCCAACCGGGGTTGAGGCCAGAGCCCGGAGGCGCTGGCGCGTCCGCCGGAGACGAGAGACTTCGGCCGGACGTCGATGGGGGCGACATCGTCGATCGATCCATCGAGCTCGATTCTCACGACGGTATCGAGGGCGTCAGGGGCTCTTTCGGTTACCGCAATATGGATCCCTTCGGCGTCCTGGCTCACTGTGGTTCGGTCGTCGCCGAGCGTGCGGTACGATAGGACCTGGCGTCCGATGGGCGGTAGATCGACGGCGTCGGTATCGGTATTGAGAATATGCACGTAGAGCACGTTGCCCTTGCGGGTGGTCACTCCCCAGGGGCGGGTGACGCGACGGGTTTGGCGATTGGTGTGTCCGAACCTCGTGCCCCAGGCGGATGTGACGCAGGGTCCGCCGCGCGTGCCGTAGATCGATTCCCCGTACGTGTCGAGCCACTGGCCGATCTGGAGGAATCGCCGGGCCTGGCGCGGCTCGATCTGCCCGTTGGGCATGGGATTCGTGTTCAGGGCAAGGTTGCCTCCGCGTCCCGCGCAGGTGACCAGGATGTCGATGCATTCCTTCAGCGGCTTGATGCTGTCGTCCGGTTTCCACGACCATTGGGTGCCCAGGGTCACGCAGGACTCCCAGGGTCGCTCGAATTCGAACTTTCCCAGTGATTGTTCCGGCGTGTCGTAATCGCCGGGCAGTCCGCAGCGGTTGTTGATAATCAGGTGCGGCTGGATGGATCGGGCCATCTGGAAGAGCTGCTCGGCGTCCCAGAGCTTCGCGGTCTCCGGATGCACGGGTCGCAGATTGTCGAACCACAGGCCGTCGATTCTTCCGTAATGAGTCAGCAGCTCGCGGACCTGGCCGTGCAGGTATTCGACGTATCGTTCGTGACACTCGCCGAGGTAGTCCGGATGGTGCCAGTCGGGCTGCGAGTAGTAGATCATGAGCCCCAGGTCGTGTTTGTGACAGGCGTCGGCGACGTGCTTCATTACATCGACAGGCCAGGCGGACTCGGCGCCGGTGCTCTTGTAGTCGGTCAGTTGCGTGTCATAGAGGCAGAATCCATCGTGATGCTTGACGAGGAAGATCATGTATTTCATGCCGGCGGCTTTGGCGGTTCGGACCCAGGCTTCCGCGTCGAAGGCGTCGGGCTTCCACCTCTTGTACAGATGGTCGTAGACGTCGATGGGGGTCGGGCCTTTGCCGCCTCGCACGCCCGGCCGGATGCCCCATGCAGGCTCGCCCCGGGACCAGCCGATCTCCCGGCCCGTCAGTGACACCGGGCCCCAGCACAGGAACATGCCGAAACGCATATCCCGCCAGCGCCGGACGACGTCGGCTTGGGCCTTGAGATAGTGCGGCGTTTGCCCCGGTTCACCGGCAAAGAGACCGGTCGTGAGACAGAGGAGAGCCGCCAGTGCTCGGTATGTTGTCTTTCGAGATGTCATGATGCCCATATCCATATCCTAACGTGTGACCCGGATGAGATACCACGGCGTTGCGGGCTCGCCAATGTGAATCTGATAGCCTCTCGCGTTCTTCGTGGCCCCGATCGCGCCGGCGAGCGAGCCGCCGTCACCGTTGAGCGGAACCGCTTCGACGCGTTCGGCCGGTTCGATGTTCTTCAATGTCACGGTTCCCGTCACCGGCTCGATCACCGTCGGCGGCGCGCCCCAGGAAACGAGCGTCGTCCTCTTGTCGTTCCACTTCATACCGGTGTTGGCCGAACGGGCGGTCGTGACAAGGAGCAGACGCTCGGCCTCGGCAATCGGCTTGCCGTCCAGAGAGGTCAAGACGATCGAGCAGAACTCGTTTTCGACGGCCGCTGCGAAGTTGCGCAGATACTGTTGGGCATTCTTCACGAATCCAATGCACGCTTGTGACCGGTCCGTCTGCACGGTGACATACGAGCGCTTCGCGCCGCCGGCATGCCATGCGAGTTGGCCCGTGTCCGAGACGATCGCGCCGTTTGTATTCATCTCGGGGTACGGCCCGCCGGGCTGCTGGAAGCTGCGGATTCGCGCTGCGTGCACCAGGGCGGAGGCGGGATCGAAACCGGGTGTGAAAAACGGACGCTCGGAAGAGGAGTAGCGGATGCTCTCACGCACTTGCTCCGGCGTGTACGAGCGATAGACCGTTCGCCCGGCGGGCTGCACGTCGCGGCGTAGAAACAGGCAGGCTCCGGCGGCGAGGTTGGTCATCCGGATGGGTTCCGGTCGAATATCGAAGTGCCCCGGCGCGCGCGTGCTCCACTCGTCGGGCGCCCGATGCGAGAACGTGTAGAAGAAGATCCCGTCCCAGTCGTGAAGGGCCGCGTAGGCGGCCAGGATGCCGATGCCTTCGCAGGCGTACTCGTTCGGAAACGGATGATTGGTCTCCGAAACCGTGTAGGGCTTGCCCTCCACCGCCGAACGCGCCAGTTGCACGACGGTGCAATGGAGCGGATCGGCGACCATCGGCGTGTTGGGAATCCAGAACGTGCGCTTGCCCGTCTTGGGATCGGTGGAATAGCTCGGGTGCTGCCAGTAGACGTGGCCGTCGACGACGTCGCACAGCGAGGTCGAAGCCAGCAGGGGGTAGCCGCTGCGCCAGTGGTTGTGGTCGCTGGTGCCGACGATGAGAGATTTCACACCGACGTCGTTTTTGAGGTAATTGTACATGCCCTGGAAGTACTCTCGCTCGAGGTGCATGTAGAACTTCGCCTCCGTGTGGAATCGAACGGCGGGGGCCTTCTCGAACTCCGCTTTCGTGAGCCGGGAGACAGGCTCACCTTCTGCAACTCCGGCAGCGCGGCGCAGCTCTGTGAGTTCCGCGTCGTCGAGTGTCTCGGCCAGCCATTCGTTGTACATGCGCGTGAGCTTCTCGGCGTAGTACTCCGTGATGTCGGTCCAGGTGCCGGGACGCTTCTTCGCGTTTTTGCCGAGCAGGCGGTCGCTGAACCACGCCTCGACGATGGAGTTTTCGTTGACCAGCTCGACGATGGCGACCGCGGGCTCGTGGCGGTATTCGGCCTTCGTGTAGGGGTTGAAATGGGTCAGAAGCTGGCGGGCATACTCGCGGTGCAGCTCGCCGACGCGCCGGTCGAAGTAGTTCACGACCTTGGCCATGCCAAGATACTCGTAATCCCTGACGCCGTCGTCCTTGCGGTAGTTGCGGCCCACGTTGAGATTCAGATTCGTGTAGATGCCTCGTTTCTTCAACTCGGCGACGAAGAAGTCGAGCCGATCCAATTGCTCGGGATCGAGAGCGCGGGTGTCGCTTCGACCTTTGACAAAGAGGCTGGCCGACCAGTTCGAGTCGAGGAAGTGAAAGCGCACGCAGTTGATGCCGAACCGGGCCAGATGCGCGGCAGCCGGCGGCGCATGGTCCTTCGACGGGAAGCAGGCCGAGCCGGTCACGTTGACGCCCCAGATGCGAAACCGCCGCCCGTCGGGCGTGACAAGGCGGCCGTCCCTGATCCTCACGGCCCCGTCCCGGCCCGCGGGAGCATCGAGAAGCGACGACAGGTCCACCAGCGGGGCGGGACCGCCTCGCCAATCCATAACATACGGCTGCATCGCCACTTGCGCATGGCCCGCAGCCGCCACGGCCACCGCCGCTACCAGCGAGGTCACAACGTATCTCATGGCAACCGTCCTTTCATTCAGAGAAAGCCATCATCCACCGACAGCATACCGCTCCGAGCCGCCGATGGCACGAACCAGTCGTAATCCTCTGCGCGACAAGGACTTGACTGCGACTGGGCCGGCCGAATTGGCTTTGTTTGTACAACAGTTCACGCTCGCCCGCACGGATCTCTCGAATTGGCTTTGTTTGGCGCAACCGCCCGTGCCTCTCGCCTGACTCCTGTCTCGGATTGGCTTTGTTTGGCGCAACGGCCGGCGTCTCTCGCCTGGCGTCTGTCTCGAATTGGCTTTGTTTTGCACAGCCGCTCGCGCATCCTGCTTGGCTTCCGCCTGGGATTGGCTTTGTTTCGGCGGCGCGGGAATCCATCTGTTTTTCTCGTAAACCTTTCTGGGGAAAGCATTTGTCTTTGTCCTGGCCTTCTCCAAATTGGGTTCGTTTGGCGCAGTCGGTCCCTGCGGTGCGGCCCGTCGGTCCCTGGAATTGGGTTTGTTTGGCGCAATCGCGGTGCCCGATTCGGCCGCGGGCCTGGTTCGCGGGCATGCCCCGACCTGGCAAAGAACCTGCGACAGGAGAATTCGAACGGCCTTCGGCTTGACTGGCGAGGAATGTGGCATTGGCTGTCTGCAACGCACCATGTGGCGTTGTCCACTTCCGGTTGAGTTGTCCACAAATTCGTTGTATAGAAATCCTACAGCAAGACGACATCGGTGTCAAGAGAAAATCCGGCAAAGAAAGCAGCATTCGTGGGCCGGGGCACAGCGCGGGGTTTGGCTGGCAGTTGACAGGAGGGGGGCGCGGTGCTACCGTTTTGGGGTTACGAGAGTTCAGGACAAGGAGACTTCAGGTATGACGGACGTTCGCACGGCGGTTGTGGGTGCCGGCTTCATCGGGCCGGTGCACGTGGAGGCCTTGGGCCGGATCGGGGTCGAGGTCGCCGGAATCTTAGGGGTATCGGACGAGGAGTCACAGCGGGCGGCGAAAAGTCTGGGCCTGCCGAAGGCGTACCGGGACTTCGAGGAGGTTCTGGCCGACGGGGCGGTACAGGCGGTTCACATCGCCACGCCGAACCGGCTGCACTATCCGATGGCCAAGGCAGCGCTGGCCGCGGGCAAGCACGTGTTGTGCGAGAAGCCGCTGGCGATGGATTCGACCGAGTCGGGCGAGTTGGTCGAGTTGGCGGCGCAATCGGGCCTCGTTGCGGGCGTTAATTACAATATTCGCTACTATCCGCTCTGTCTCGAAGCGGCGGATATGCGCAGACGGGGCGATCTGGGCGAGGTCTATTCGGTCTGCGGCAGCTACGTTCAGGACTGGCTGTTCTACCCGACCGATTACAACTGGCGGGTGCTGGCCGACGAGGGGGGCGCCCTGCGGGCCGTGGCCGATATCGGGACGCACTGGCTGGACTTGATCCACGCGATCACCGGCCTGGAAGCCGAGGCGGTCTGTGCGGACCTCTCGACCGTGCATCCCGTGCGTCAGAGGCCGCTGGGGGAGGTCGAGACGTTCAAGGGCAAGCAGGAAAAGGCCGAGGCCAGGACCGAGCCGGTCGATATCGCCACGGAGGACTATGGCTGCATCATGCTTCGCTTTCGCGGGGGAGCACGCGGCAGTCTCTGGGTCTCGCAGGTCACGGCCGGTCGGAAGAATTGTCTGCGCTACGAGCTTGCCGGCTCCAAAACCGCGCTGGCATGGTGCAGCGAGCAGCCCAATGAGCTGTGGATCGGACACCGCGCCGCGCCCAACGAGCTGCTGATCCGCGACCCGGCGCTGGTCTCGCCGAACGCCGGACGCTTCATCAACTATCCCGGCGGGCACAACGAAGGGTTCCCGGACACGTTCAAGCAGTGCTTCCGGGCGTTTTACGACTATGTCAAAGCCGGCGACCTCACCGCGCCGGCGACCTTCCCCACCTTTGCCGACGGGCACCGCGAGATTCTGCTCTGCGAGGCCATCCTGCAAAGTCATCGGGACCGGCGATGGGTCGAGGTAGAAGGAGGCCACTTATGAAACTGGGTTTCGTCAGCGCGATTTTGCCGGATCTGTCCCTGAACGACGTCGCCGAATTCGCCTTTGAAACGGGCTATTCGTGCGTGGAGTTGATGTGCTGGCCGAAGGGCCGGGCCGAACGCCGTTATGCCGGCGTCACGCACATCGACGTGGGGAACCTCAAAGGCGGCGGGGCCGAGAAGGTCCACGCCGTCATGCAGGCGGCCGGTGTGAGCATCAGCGCGCTGGGATATTATCCCAATTTCCTCAGTCCCGATCAGGAGGAATCGAAACGGGCGATCACCCACTTCAAGAAAGTGATCCGGGCGGCGGCCCTGCTGGACGTGGGCCACGTCACGACGTTCATCGGGCGCGACTGGACCCGGTCCGTGGAGGACAACTGGCCGCGCTTCCGCAAGGTCTGGAAGCCGCTGGTCAAGCTCGCGGAGGACTGCGACGTGCGAATCTGCATCGAGAACTGTCCCATGCTGTTCACCGGCGACGAATGGCCGGGCGGCAAGAACCTGGCCTTTTGCCCCGCGATCTGGCGGCGCATGTTCGAAGAGATTCCGTCGCGGCACTTCGGGCTCAACTACGACCCGTCCCATTTGGTCTGGCAGCAGATCGACTATGTCAAGCCGCTGTGGGAGTTCAAGGACCGGATCTACCACGTCCACGCCAAGGACGTGCGAGTGGATCGCGCGAGGCTCGACGACGTCGGCATTCTCGCGACGCCGCTGCAGTATCACAGTCCCAAGCTGCCCGGACTGGGCAATGTGAACTGGGGCCGGTTCTTCTCCGTGCTGGGCGAGATCGGCTACGACGGTCCCGTCTGCGTCGAGGTGGAGGACCGGGCGTACGAGGCGACCGTCGAGACGCGCAAGGCCGCTCTGGCCCAGAGCATTCGCTACCTGATGCAATACGTACCGTAAACCGGCGGCGCGACCGGCGCCCTTTCACACAGGAGCACTTGATGAATTACACCTACGAAGACATCGCCAAGATGATCGACCATTCCCTTTTGAATCCGACGCTGAGTGACCGCGACTTGGAGGCCGGCTGCGAGCTTGCTTTAGCGTATGACGTCGCGAGCGTCTGCATCATGCCGTACTACCTCAAGCGATGCGCCGAACTGCTGAAGGGCAGCACCGTCCACGCCAGCACGACCATCGGCTTCCCTCACGGCGGGCACACCACGGCGGTCAAAGTCGCCGAAGCCAAACAGGCGCTCTGCGACGGAGG
>JAFGCA010000254.1 GCA_016932895.1 Sedimentisphaerales bacterium
ATGCGCTTGGCGCCGTCGACGGCCATGACCTGCCGATTGAGCTTCGCGGCGTCTGCGAGCCCGGCCAGAGCGATCAGCGCAGCGGCCTGTTTGCTGCCGGCCGGATCGGGGGTATATTCGCGCAGCCGTATCACTGCCGCGCGGCAACGACGCCCCACCGCCGGCTCGGAAAGCACCTCGCACAAATCCGCCCCGGCCTCCAGCGTCATCACCAGCAGCGCGTGCAGCCCAGCGTGGGTGGCCTCCGCGTTCGCGCGCGAGGGCCAGTCCAGGAAACGCATGGCCGGCAGCTTCTCCCGACCGTCCGGACCGACGCAGCGCGCAAGCTGTTCGAGCAGGCCGGTCAGATAAACCTTCTGCTGATCGAGATACGCGCGGTCGGCCGCGTAGCTGTACCACGCGTGATGAATCAGCACCCACCACATCGAGTAGGAGCTGATTCCGTTCATCCACTTGGGCAGAGGCGTCTCGTCGCGAATCAGATCGAGGCTGGCCGGGATGATGTCGTGCCCCCCGAACACCGACAGGATCGTCATCGTCTCGGGGTGCATGTCGCCGATCCAGACCAGGCGGTCGCGCTTGATGCCGTCCCAGAGATAGTCCTGCATGTTCAGGTGCACGGTGTAGGCCCCGGTGGCCCAGATGCGGTTCAGACGCTCGTCACTGCAGCGAAACGTGCCCTGGTACTCCAGCGGCCGATAGACAAACACGGCCCGCACCGCCTTGAGCTGCACGAAGTGGTTCGGCTCGGCCACGTCGATGCGCACGAAGCGAAACCCGGTATTGCCGATCTCGTGCGTACCGAGCCACGGGACCAGGCACGTCTGATCGCGGACGGCGTGATCGTTGGTGGCGTTTTTGGCCCCGCCGACGTCGCTCATGGCCTCGCTGACGGACTCACCGAAACGCACACGCAAGCGGACGGGCTTGTTACCGGTACTGTGCCAGACCATGATCTGGACGCCGCCGTGCAGTTCCTTGCCGAAATCAAGCAGAACGCCCGCGCCTTCGCCTTCGTTGCGCAAAACGCACGGTTCGTGCGCGTCCAGCGTGATCTGACCCGTGCGTCTCTCCAGAAGCGCCTCGGCGTTCTCGACGGTTTTGCCGCCGCTGTGCCAGACGATGCGGCTCGGCCGGATGTACCGCCGCACCCGCGGATCGACGTCCGACCGCTCCACCATCGCCCCGTCCGCCACCGGCCGCGGCAACAACCCATCCTCCGCACCGCCCGCGCACGCACACCACGCCAGGATTACAGTGAGCATCGAAAACATCGCTCGACATCGCATAGGAAACTCCTTGCACCTGAATCATATCAACCGCGCTGCATCCATTCGGAAAGCGGTCATGATACCCGCACAAACGCGTCCCGTCTACCACACGACGGACGCAAGGACACTTCCGACTTGTCCGAGTCCACACGACGTCGGTATAATAATCTTGGAGGGTGTAGAGTCGGAGTTTTAGATGACGAAGGAAACCATGCAAACCTTGCGACGGTGTCGGCAGCTCCTGCTTCGTCATTACGGCGTCCAAATGGAGCAAGTGGTTGTCTACGGCTCCACAGCACAAGACACCGCGGACGCGCAAAGCGACATCGACCTTCTCGTTGTCCTGCAAGGTCCTTTCGAACACGCAACAGAGCTGCGGCGCATCGTCGATCTACTCTATCCCGTGCAGCTTGAGACCGAGCGTGTGATATCAGCCAAGGTTGCCCGCTCGGCCGACTTCAAGAGAGGTACGATTCAACTCTACCGCAACGTCAAGCACCGGGGGCTGGCGATATGACATTCCGGTTCGCCGATGAAATCCGAGCAAATATGGAGCGCGCCGAATCGTCCCGAAAAGCAGCAACCGAACTGGCGGCCATGGGGGTACTTTGACTTCGCGGCTTCACGAGCGTACTACGCGGCTTTTTACGCAGCAACTGCATTGCTGCTCAGCAGAGAGCGGGAGTTCAGCAAGCACAGCGGGATCATCGCGGCGATCCACAAGCACTTTGTGAAAACGGGCATTTTGTCCCAAAAAGACGGAGAGAATTTGAACTGGCTGTTTGAGCTTCGTGACATCGGCGATTACGGAACGACCGTTCACGTTCCGCAAGAGGACGCAAGACAGGCAATTGACGCAGCGCAACTGTTCATTGAGGCGGTGAAGAAGCTACTGAGGGAAGACGAGTAAACAGCTACGCGCCGCAAAGTCACGCAGTCCCGCGATCCACATCCTCTCCGGCGTAGGTTCTGCCGCTATGAGCCGCGTGTTCGGCTTCGAAGAAGACTGCTCGTTCACGCGGGGAACGGCGGATTGGATGCCTCGGGGGCGGAGCGGGCTCAGCCGTAGGATAGCTGGGGATCGGAATGTCCCTCGTCCTTCCTGCGCGACGCGGCCAGCTTGACCAGAGTACTCATGGCCGTCCGGCATTCCTCCTGGCCGCAGGCCAGCTCACGAAGCAGTTCCTCCAGTTCGGCCGCGTCGAGGTGCAGCAGTGTCAGCGCCGCCACAATTTGTACGGGTGCATCGCACGGCCCCGTGACGCGGCGCCGAAGAGCCGGAACGGTCGAAGAGACGCAGTCGATCCGCCCCAGCAACAGGGCGGTGAAATAGACCACGAACCTGTCCGGATCGGGCTTCTCCAGATGGGTCCGCAACAGGTTCACCACCGCCAGAACCGAAGGATGCAGGTCGCACCAATTCTCGGACTTCGCCACCGACAGCATGCGCCAGAGACCGTGAAAGTAATGATCGTACAACTCGCCGCAGACATCGGTCGGAATGAACACCTTGTTGCGAGCCAGCATGTAGAAGCAATAGACCGAGGGAGAGGACAGCGGAGGCTCGGGCAGGCTCAGAAAGGCGCGGATGCCGTTGTACCACGGCAGGCGATTCAGGCTTTCCACCAGGGACCAGCTCAGAGGCAGATTGCCGCGAATCGATTCTCTGACCACGTCGAAGACGACTTCCGAATCCGTCTGCGACGCGCTGAGCAACTCCAGAGCCGCAGGCGCCGCCTGCGGAGACCTCAAATGTCGCAGCAGCCGGGCATCGGAGGGACCCTGCTGCAGCAGAGACAGGGCCTCCTCAGTCGTCGACGACCGCCAGGGAGCGCGCTCAAGGCGCAACGCGGCCTGGCGGGAACAGAAAGAACGCATACGAAACTCCTCTTGCGCCGCCGTACGAAATCCCGCGGCGGCAAACCGGTGGAGCCCCCTCCGAGAACCAGAGGCGAAAAACGGTGGGACAACAACGCGCAAGAAAGGCAAAAAGACGGGGCGCGAACAAAGGCGAACCTCGGTAGAATACTTCGTGATTTCGATCTACCATCGACATCCAAATATGTTAGTATGGCAGAACATTTTGTATCGACCAGACGCAACAAAGCATAAGCTGAGCCTACACAAAACAGGGGCCCGCAGTCAACAGGGCAGGATGAAAGCCCAAGTCGGCCGGGAAGCTCAGCTATCCAGGACATGGACAAATGGATGCATTCCATGCCATTTTGAGCTCTTGGCAGCCCCAGGAAAAGTGCAAAAAAATGACCAAATCAAGGCGCCGCGTGAAACGTAGCGGCCAAATCAGCAGGGAGCAGAGCGTATGCAGGTGGAAATCCGTCTGAAAGCATTGCTGGGCCGGCACGATCTGGACCATCACGGGGTCATCGGGGAGATCGCCGCCGCCGTCGGGGTCAATCGTCACACGATCGCCCGGCTCTACAACAACCGGGCCCCCAGCGTGAACCTGACGCTCCTGGGCCGGCTGTGCAATTGGCTGACGAAGAACGGTGTGCCCTCGGACGAGCTTCCGGGGGCCCTGCTCGGCTCCGGCCGGGCGGCGCTCTGGAACGCCATCGCGCGGCAAGGGGGAGAAGTCACCATCTACCTCGGCGAGTACCAGCCGTTGACGGAGGGAGAAGTCATCTGGCGGTGGATTTCGCGGCGTGATTCCGCCGTGGCGGCCCGCATTCTCCAACGCCTCTCGACCGGAACCGAGGCCGGTCCCCCGCCGCCCCGCTTGCGTCTTCAGTACCTGCCGTTTCGTTACTCGCCGGCCGATCCCATCGTCGATACGCGATTGCTCGAAGAAGACCTCCGCAGGACCAAGGAAGTGTTCGAGAAAATGCAGCAGGACATCGAGTCCGGCACCGCCATTCTCGTGGGAAGCCAGCGCGTCAATTACCTGCTGGAGTTCTTCGTGGCCGATCTCTTCGACTGCCGCCCCTTTGTCACGCCTGCCGGGGAGCCGTCGGTGCCCTTCTTCAGTGTGTACCGACAGAGCGATCAGAACACCCCGAGCTGTTTTGGCGGGCGCCACAACCCGTTCCGCAAGAAGGACCGCGGCACACCCGGACTGCACTACCTCAACGAGCGGGGCAACTGGGTCACGTGCCCATGGGTGCCAAACGCCCAGGACGTGGGAATTGTGATCTCGCTGAAGGACTATCGCCGCAAGACGACGACCCTGGCCGTTTTCGGCTTTTCCGGACGGGCCACCGAGGCCGTCGGCGAGCAACTGGCGCTGCGGGAGGACTTGTTCTGGCCCCCGGCGGTGCGGCACAAGGCCAAGGACGTCGGCGTCTTCATCTGCAAGCTGGACTACGCCCCCCTCGACAAGGCCGACCAGGCGCAGGGACGTTTTCAGATGGATTCCTGCGACGTCATCCCCCTGACGGCGCGAACCGTGGAGAAATTCCTGCGCCGATAAAGGAACGTGATCCTTGCTCGGCATCCGCGTCCGGGCATACAATGGCTCTTCGGACTGTGGCCCGTATGCTGGCCGGCCCGGTGTCGCTTGGCCAACCGACGAGGATTCGACATGAAGAACACCAGCGAAACCTGTTCTGCCGTGTGCGCCGGTTTGCTGTTCTTGCTCGGCGCGTTGCCTGCCGCCCGGGCCGCCTCTGACGGCAGCCGCGGCGCCGCTCCGGAAAAGCCGTACGTGGTGCTGGAGCGCGAGAACGTCCGGGCCGTGATCGTAAACAACGAGGCGGTCGATGACAATCGCAATTTCCCGCACAACGCCGAGTTCCCCCTGACCCTCGTGTTCAATCGTTCGAACCATCGCTACAGCGAGCCGTGGTACTACGGTGTCAGCGGGCCGATGGCCCTGGTGCTGCTGTTCCGTCCGCAGGACCGGGTGCGCTTCAGCCAGTCCCCTTCCGGCGGCGGCCCGGGAAATCCCGCGTGGGACTTCCAATGGTTCATCCCTCGCTACGAAGTGGGAACGCACTACCGCTTTGTCATGCGCGCGATGTACGTGCCCTTCGAGTCGCCGGAGCAGCTCGTCGAAGCAACCGCCGGGCACCGAAGCGCACTGGGGCACAAATCCGCAGAAAGACAAATCCGAAACCGAAACGTGAAGATGGAGAAACAGCCGTGAAGAACCAGACGAGAATCCTGATGTGTATCGTGGTTGTGTTGCTTTGTGGAATCCTCCAAGGGCAAGCCGCCGAACCACCGCAATTCCGCGACCTTTTCAACGGCAAGGACCTTGCCGGCTGGGTCAACGTGAACACGGCCGACGACACCTGGACCGTCCGGGATGACACGATCGTCTGTACCGGGCACCCCATCGGCGTCCTCCGCACCGAGCGCCAGTACGAGAACTTCATCTTGCAGGTTGAATGGAAGCACCTTGAGGCCGGCGGCAACTCGGGTGTCTTCGTCTGGAGCGAAGGCGTCCCCCCGGAAGGCAAACGGCTGCCCAAGGGCGTCGAGGTGCAAATCCTGGAGCTCGAGTGGTCCGTGCAAAACAACCGTACCGACGCCTACGTCCACGGCGAGATCTTCGGCACCGCGGGCCTCACGACCGTGCCCGACAACCCGCGCGGCAGCCGCAGCAAGTCGGCCGAGAAACGCTGCAAGGGAAAGGGACAGTGGAATCGCTATACCATCGTCTGCGTCGACGGCGTCATCAAGCTGTCGGTGAACGGCAAATTCGTCAACGGGATCAGCAAGGCCTCGGTCAAGAAGGGCTACATCTGCCTGGAGTCCGAGGGCGCGGAAATCCACTTCCGCAACATCCGCATCCTGGAACTGCCCGGCGGTATCACCACCGACGAGAACACGGCACCGGTGGTCCCGGACAAGAAATAGAAACCGGCGTGCACCGCCCGCGCCGGAGGACGCTGCTCCGGCGCGGGACGATTACGTATGCGAAGCGGGGTGCCTGCCGCTTTTTTGCTGGGAACGTTTAGACTCTCATGGCCTTGTTGGCACGGCTGATGGTGTCATCGACCTGCTCCGGGCTCAACATCCCGACAGTGATGGCATCCACCAGCTTGTTGTCGAAGACGAACTTCAGGGAAGCGTCTTTCTGCCGGGGCTGCGTCAGCTTGCCGGCGCCGAAGATCTTCATCCCGAGGATCACCTTGCCGCTGGCCCGCGCCTGCTTGAGGACCGGAGCGACCTCCTCCGGCGAGGCATCCATCGAGGCCTCTTTGCCCACGTTGTTGATCCGTGCCAGGACCACGTCGACCCAGGGATGCGAACACGCCGTCTTCAAAGCGCCAAAGTCGTGACATGAAACCCCGACGGCGCGGACGGCGCCCTTCTCCTTCATCTCATCCAGCTCGTCGCGAATGCGCTCGTACTCCGTCGTCCAGTTGGAGTTCGTCATGCAGTGGATCAGGCAAATGTCGATCACGTCCGACTTCAGTTCTTTGCGAAACCGGTTCACCTCTTCCCTGGCTCCACCCGAAGGCATGTTCCAGTAGGCCTCGCGCGGCCAGATCTTGCTCAAGAGGATATACTTGTCGCGCGAAATTCCGTCCAGGGCGTTGCGTAGATAGGGATGCGACCCGTACAAATCCGCGGCGTCCAGGAAGGCGATACCCTGGTCCAGGCTGTGACGAACCAGCTTCGTGAAAGCTTTCTCGCCCAACCGGGTGTGGGCCGACGAACGGGCGCCACCGTTGAATCCGGTCCCCTGCGCCAGCCGGGAGGCTTTGATGCCGGTGCGACCGAGGGTCACGATCTTGGTGGCCTCCCCCGGGCCGGCGGCGGTGGCGGCCCCGGCCCCGGCCAGCCAACGCGGGTCGGCCGCCAGAGCCCCGGCCCCGGCCAGCGCGCTGGCGATAAACCGACGGCGACTGGTACCGTGATGTACATCGTGCGAATCTTGCGCGTGTTTCTCCATGGGACTCGTTCCTTTCACAAACTCAAATACACCTCTACCTTCGTATCTGCGTCCATCACCCTTGGGCCGGACGACGCCGGCTCCGTTTCCATACGGCGGCCTTAGCCCCACCGGTTCGTTAAAACCACGCTCCAGGCCGCAACTATAGTAGCCTCCCCGCCCCCGCTTATCAACCCCAAACAAACCCTGCCTCGCCGGGCAAAAAGGCCTTCACACCAAGTGAGATTCTCTGTTATTCTGGCGTCGGTGCTGCGCCGGCGCATGGGCAGCGATCGAAACGACAGACGATGAGGAGACGACCGATGAGTCATCAAGCTGATCGACGCGCGTTCCTGAAGGGCCTGCTGGGCGGGCTTACCGCTGCGACACTGGCCCCGGCGAGCTTTCTGCGGGCCGCTGGAACACAGAGCAAGCCGCTCAATTTTGTCTTCCTGCTCATTGATGACTTTGGATGGGCCGATCTCGGCGCCAACAATCCTCACTGCTTCTATGAAACGCCGAACCTCGACCGTCTGGCGCGGTCCGGCATGAACTTCACCAACGGCTACGCCGCCAATCCCGTCTGCAGCCCCACGCGCTTCAGCATCATGACGGGAAAATATCCCTCCCGCGACGACGCCACCAACTGGTTCAGCGGCAAGCGGTCCGGCCGATACAATCCCGCCCCGCTCAACGACAAAATGTCGCTCGAGCAAGTCACCCTGGCCGAAGCGTTGAAGGAGCACGGCTACAAGACCGCGTTTCTGGGCAAGTGGCACCTGGGCAGCGATGAGAAATACTGGCCGGAGAACCAGGGATTCGATATCAACGTCGGCGGCTGGGCGGTCGGCTCGCCTCGCGGCGGGTATTTCGCCCCCTTCGACAATCCCCGCCTCGACGACTATCCGAAAGGCTCCCACCTGCCCAAGGTCCTGACCGACGAGTCCCTCAGAATCCTGGACCAGTACCAGGAAGACCCCTTCCTGCTCTATCTGGCGTTCTATTCGGTGCACACGCCTTTGCAGGGCCGGGAAGACCTCGTCGAGAAGTACAAGGCCAAGCGTCAGCGTATGCTGGACGAACAGGAGAGCGAGTTCGGTCCCGAAGAGCAGGTCTGGCCGGTGAACAGCGAGCGCCGCGTGCGCATCCGGCAGTGCCACGCCGTCTACGCCGCCATGGTCGAGGCCATGGACGAACAGATCGGCCGGGTGCTCGACAAGCTCCAGGCGCTGGGCATCGACGACCGCACCGCCGTTTTTCTCATGTCCGACAACGGGGGGCTCTCCACCAGCGAAGGCTCACCGACGTCGAATTGTCCGCTGCGCGGCGGCAAGGGCTGGCTCTACGAGGGCGGCATCCGCGAACCTTTCCTGATCCGCTGGCCCGGCGTGACCGAACCCGGCTCGGCCTCCGACGTCCCCGTAATCAGCACCGACTTCTACCCGACCATCCTGGACATGGCCGGACTGCCTCTCAAATACGAGCAACACCTTGACGGTGTGTCCCTGGTGCCCCTGCTGGCCGGCGGCACCCGCATCGAGCGCGACGCCATCTACTGGCACTATCCGCATTACTCCAACCAGGGCGGCTTCCCCGGCGGTGCCGTGCGCATGGGCGACTGGAAGCTGGTCGAACGCTTCGAGGACGAACGCGTCCACCTGTACAATCTCGCGCTCGATATCGGTGAACGCGAGGACCTCGCCGGCCAGTACCCGCAACGCGTCGAGGAAATGCGCACCAGGCTCCACGCCTGGTACCAGCAGGTCGACGCCAAGTTCCTCCAGCCCAAGGGCGACAACCAGAACCCCTGGCGTCCGACGCAGACTACGGCGATTCGTTAGTCTCCGAATTCGAGCATCGCGGTCATGCCCACTCTGAGGTCTCCGCTCGGGTCGTCCACGCGGACGACGATCAGGTTGCGGGCCGAGCCGCGCGGGCGCGGTAGAGGGCCGACCTCGGCCACGAGCCCTTCGAACGTCCGGCTCGGCAGCGCATCGACGCGAACCGTCACCTTCGCCCCGGTTTCGACCCGGCGGGCAAGGTCCGCACTGACGGGCACATGCAGCTTGAAATGCTCGGCGTCCACGACCTCCAGAAGCGGTTGGCGGTTGCGAACGACGATCCCGGGCCTGATCGCGGTGGTCTCGCCACGCCGACCCCACGTCTCGTGCGAATACAGGACCGTTCCCGCCTGCGGTGCGCGGATCCGGCAGGCACTGATCTGCTCTTTCAAACGCTCTATCCGGGTCC
>JAFGCA010000255.1 GCA_016932895.1 Sedimentisphaerales bacterium
CGCGTGGCGTCGGTTGCTCATCCGCTCGTCGCCGGCTTGGCCGGGGCGACGGTGACGTACCGGCGGGACACCCACGGTATGGGGCTGAGCGGGAGCGAGGCCGTGATGCGCGAGCGCGAGATCCTTCCGCTTCTGTTCGTACCGGCCACGACCAGCGGTACGGCCACCCTCGTCTGTGCTGCCTGCCCCTGTAACGCGGGCTTTGCCATCTTTCGTCCGAAGGAGCTCACCGGTCCCGCCGGGCTGGTCGGGGACGGCGGCTTCGAGGCCAATCTGCTCCAGTTTAGCCTGAATCCGAACAAGGAGGGGTGGCCGTCGTCTGACCCACGCCGGAACCAGCGCCGTCGGCCGTCCACCGTCCGGCGGCGATTGCCGCGATAGTCCCGCATTTCCCGAACCGTGCCACCGTCGTGGGCAGGAGATTGCTCCGTTGCGGCGCTCCGCGCCATGAGAGAGATTTCCCGTGTCATTGCGAGCGAAGTGAAGCAATCCACGTCGACACGACCTGCGAAACGCGGCGCTCGATCCGGATGGAAGAATGCGTCGCCGCGGTCGGGCTCAGGCGTCGTCGCGCGGTTCGTGGGCCTTGCGGCCGTAGACTCGCTCATAGGCCTGGCAGGCCGGACAGATCTTGCCCTCGAGTCTCTTGACGAACCAGAAGCACAGGCCTCTCTGTTTCTTGCGGGCCCGTCGGCATACGGGACAACTCAGGCATTTCTCGGCAAGCCGGCGGTCTTCGTCCGTGACGTTTCCGGTGGCCATTGTCGAATCCTTCCGCCTATCTCGGACGGCACGCCAGCGACATTGGTATGCATTGTCGCTGGTTGCGTGCGGCCGTCGGTCTGCTTAGAAGCGTGATCGGCCACCCCGGCTCGGGCCGTGACCTCGTCCTCCCGGGCGACCGCCGGGTCTACCTCCCGTACGCGGGCGTCCCTGGCCGCGCGGCCGTCTTCCTCCCATGCGACTGGCCGCAGGCCGACCGCGGCCCTTTTCCACGCTGATCTCGCTGCCCTTGAGCTCCTTGCCGTTCATCTCGGCAATCGCCGCGTTGCCTTCATCTTCGACGGGCATTTCCACGAAACCGAAGCCGCGGGATTCGCCGGTGGTTCCGTCCCGTATAATCCGGACATTGGCGACCTCGCCGTGCGCCTGGAACGCCTCGCGCAACTCGTCTTCCGTGGTTTCGAGCGCGAGCTTTCCTACATAGATGTTCATGCCGAGTTCCTTTCAGTAGAGACCCAAAGATCAAGCAGGGCATACCGGCTGGTACGGATCCCTCTGGCATGCACAAAACAGGCCGCTCTCAAACGGGATGCCCACCGTCAAACCCCTTTGTATACAAGAATACGGGGCTTGGGGAAACTAATTTCGCAGATATTTTGTCTGATGCTCCGGCGTGGCGTTCTTCGGGCCGGCGCCGGTCTCGACCTCGAAACGAAGGTCGTTGTCCCGGCAGGCCCGGTCAGGCGTTCTTTTTCAGGGTCACCTGAGGGCCGCGCAGATAGAAGGGAGCCAGGGACAGCGGGTCGGCAAAGAGGCCGGCTCGGGCCTTCTGGTAGCCCAAAGCGTGAATCCTGGAGGCGCGCGGACTCCAATACGCAGCATCGAGGATGACAAGGCCGGCTCGGCGGAAGGACTCCTCGTGGTAGAGCAACCCGTCTCCGAGCAGGCCGAGGGGCCCGTCGGTGGCGAAGCGGCGGTGGATCTCCTCGGCTGTCAGGAGGCAGTCGGGAAGGGTCTTGCGCCAGATGTACCCGTGTGGGGCCGGTATGGCGTATCCCGGGGCGTCCGCTGCGTCTGGGGCCAGGGACGGGTGCAAGGCCGTTGCGCGCTGATAGACGGCGGTGTAAAATTGGCCTCGCTTGGCATCCAGGACCGCCGCAATACGGTCCGGAGGCGTGACGGAGCGGCCATTTTGCATCAGCTTGCCGGCCGCTTCGTCTTCTGTATTGGCGGCGATCGCGTCCAGCGAATCGACGGTTACGACCGGTACGTTATGCGCCAGATGCATGGCTTTGGCCATGGTCACGGCGATCCGCAGGCCGGTGAAACTGCCCGGGCCGATGGAGACACAGACCGCTTCGATAGTATCGGCGGTTTGCCCGAAACGGTCGAGGAGCCGGGCCACGGTGGGGAAAATCTCGGCACTGTGCCGCAGGGGGGCCGAGAAGGTTTGTTCGGCCAGCAACCGGGCGCCCACAGCCAGGGCTACCGAGCCCACACGACTGGATGTTTCGACCGCTAAAATGAGTGGTTCCGAGGTCATAACGCTACTTTTCCTTGTTTGTATGCCCGGTATTGTCTCTCGATCTTTCCGGGCTTGCCGTTTTTGACACCGCCTAATTTGACAGGGGGCCACGTCGTAGTCTGCTTTTGAGCCCTGGAAGGTTAGATTTTATCGGCCAAGCAATCTGAGGCGCAATTTTTCTCTTGCAAAAAATTAGCTATTTTAATAGATTAGACTAACGATTGGGGCTATATCCTTCAAATGGAGGTTTAGTGATAAAGAGTTATTGTAGAACATTTTCCGTACTAGGGGTGATGTTTTTCTAGGCAGGAGGTTAGGTTTTGGACAGGCCAAGTGTTTTCGGTATCGCTCTGCGGGGGGGGTCCGCAGTAACAGTCCTGGTATCGGTCTTGCTTATCGCGACGATGGTTACGCCGGCGACCCCAGCACAGAGCGAGGAAAACGGTGATGACGCCACGATGCGTCATCTGGTTCAGTACCTCATGCGCACCGGGACCGAGCAATACAACCGCGGGTACTACATCCAGGCGGAGGCGACGTTCCGGATGGCCCAGGGATACGGGGAATACCTCGAGCCTCTCGAGCGGCGCAAGCTTCAGTCGCTGCAGGAGAAGACGAGCTTGGCGGCCGTGGAGCGTAAGCGCGCGCTGGAGGCGAAGGCGACGGGCGAGGACCTGGTCAAGCAAGGCCAGACCGACGCGGGGCGGACGCGCCTGGAGAGCGTTCGTGACAGCGAGTTCCTCACCGAGAAGGAGCGAGGGGAGGTCGCGACGTCGCTGGCGTCGCTGCCGGAGACGAGTGTCGCGACGGCCGGTGACAAGCCGGAAGCGTCCGCGCCGACGGCACGCCCGGAAACGGCGGGCGCCGATGCGCTGGAGGAATACCGAAACACGATCGCCGAGCAGTACTACCAGAGCATGAAGGCGTACCATTCCGGTGACCTGGCGGCGGCCGAGAAGGGCTTTACCGAGGTGCTGGAAAGCGGTCTGATGCCGGCGGCGATGGCCGAGACGATTCGGGGGTACCTGGCCGACATCCGCAAAGGCGGGGTGAAGCTGGGTGGCGAGGGGTCGGTGGCGCCGAGGCCGGAGGGGACGGGGACGTTTCCGTCGGCTCGGACGGCGGCGGTGACCGGTGCGCCGGCGACGTACCCGGCCGAGAACACGCCGGGCGGCGAGGCGCAGTCGGAGGCCGGGCGCATCGAGGCGCTGTACAATCGGAGCTGGGAGCTGTACTCCGGCGGCGAGTTGGAGGCGGCGCGACGGGGCTTTGCCGAAG
This sequence comes from Sedimentisphaerales bacterium, assembly GCA_016932895.1. The sequence goes on from JAFGCA010000255.1 coordinate 3,527, forward strand.
TGGCGAAGAGCGGTTTGTATTCGGCCCCTCCGGGCAAGCGGCCCGAAGACTACATTGAGACCATCGACCGACTGCTGGCGGCGCGGCAGCAGAGCCCGGCGCCGATGCCGGCGCAGCCGAAGCGGGTCGAGGTGGTTCGTCCGCAGCCGGCGCCGATGCAGCCGGTGCCGATGCAGCCTACGGCGGCGAATCTGGCGCAAGCCAACGCAGGCGAGGCGGATGTCGAGCCGAGCAGTTTCATCGAGGTCATCAACAAGCGACGAAACATCATTCGCGGGCACGTCGAGGCCGTCGTCAGCGACGCGGTCAACCGCGCGCAGGAACGGATGGCGCAGGGGCAGTTCGATGACGCCGACGAGGCGGTCGCCGGCGCCCAGGCCATCGTGGTTGAAAACCAACTGCATCTGGGAGATGAGTTGTACAAACGCTACGCCGGACAGTTGACCGACGTGCAGGATCGCATCGGGCGGGCCCGCGATACGCGCGCCCGACAATTGGCGCAGGAGAAGCGCCTGGAGGCGGACGAGGCGGCACGGGATCTGCGCGATCGGGCCGACACCGAGCGGCAGCAGAAGATCGACGAATTGCTGGAGCGTGCCAAAGCGTATCAGAAACAGCAACGATATGAAGCGGCTCTCGGCCAGGTCAACAGCATGCTGAAGATCGATCCGCTCCATGATGAGGCCCTGACCCTCAAGCAGACGCTCGAGGACATGGTCTTCTTGCGCAAGCAGTTGGACGTTCGCAAAGAGTTCCGTCGCGAGCGCTCCGAGTTGATGGTCGATACGGAAAAGTCCCAGGTTCCCTATTCTCGGGAGATGACCTATCCGAAGAACTGGCGGGAGATTGTGGAGAAGCGTCAGCCGGAGGAGCCGATCGGTCTGGATCCCGATAACATGCGCGTCTACGAGCAACTCTCGCAGACGGTCGACCTGGCGGGGCTTTCTCCTGAGATGCCCTTCAGCGAAGCGATCGAAGTGTTGAAGAACTCGGTGCAGCCCCCGTTGAATATCGTGGTGCTCTGGCGTGACCTGCTGGACAACGCCGATATCGAGCCGAGCGATCCCATCGATATGGACGCTCTGACCAACGTGGAGTTGGGCACGGCGCTGAAAAACCTGCTCAGCGCTGTAGCCGGTGGTTATGCGGAGCTTGACTACATCGTTGACCGAGGGATCATCACGGTTGCGACCGAGGAAGGGCTTCCGGAGAGCCGCATGGAGACGCGGGTGTACGACGTCAGCGATCTCGTCGCCGAGCCGGCCAACTACCGCGGCATGGGCATGATGATGGGTATGATGGGCGGCGGCATGATGGGCGGCGGCATGGGCGGCATGGGCA
>JAFGCA010000256.1 GCA_016932895.1 Sedimentisphaerales bacterium
CAGGCCATGCCGATCTACTACGACAACACGGTCACCCCCTTCCGTTCCGAGGCCGACCGCACCTTCACACCGGCTCAGAACTGGACCGTCGAAGGTGTCACGACCCTGGTGGTGCACCTCCGCGGCCAGCCCGACAACGCGGGAGATTTATACGTCAAGATCAACGGCGTCAAGGTCCCCTACGACGGTGACCCGGGTGACATTGCCAGTCGCGACTGGATCGCGTGGGAGATCGACCTTACCTCGGTCGGCGTGAGCCTGACGAATGTCACGACACTGACCGTCGGCATCGAAGGCGGCCAGACGGGCCTCGTGTACGTCGATGACATCATCCTGACCAAGCCGTGAAAGCGTGAGGGCGCAGAGCAATGACGCAGACCATACGAACGCGGAGTGGAAACTGTGGAGTCTACCGGCGCCGCAGCAAGCCGGTAGCCGCATTTTTGTGGCCCTGAGGATGGCCGGAAGCGTTGAAATTGCCGCCCCAGAGTGGTGTTATTTGTAACGGGGCATGCAGGAGCACTGTTTGTGAAGTCAAACAGGAGTTTTGCAAAATGGAGATTAGACTTCTATTCTTCAAGGAAATCGTTGGTGTGATTTCCTTGAAGATGGGACTTATATCCCGATACGAAAAGCACGTACGTTCTCGGGAGGAAAAATCACAAAGGAGATTTTTCCTCCCTAAAGTAAGCATAATCTCCATTTTGCAAAAGTTCAGGTCAAATTGGAAATGTGGGTCAGAGAAGGAGGTTGGCCATGTGTAAGCGACTGATCAATTCGCCATGTCTCGTCTACCTGCTGGTTTTCATGTCGGTAGGCATTGCCGGTGCGGCCGAGGTGACCCCCCATGTGTACATCGACTTCGTGGGAACCCTGAACGGCACGTCGTATGTGCCGGCATCCGGAGAACTCGATACGACCGGCACCTTCGCCGCCCACCATGGCACGGAGATCGTATCCGGAGACCTGGGCATTCTTTCCGACGCGGATGGGGCGGGCCAGGAGAGTTTCGAGATCGACGCGTCCAGTTTCAACGCCAACGGCACTGAATTCACGGGCACCGCCTTCATCGCGGAGGCGATTTTCACACGGACAGGGGAGTACGATTCGATGGCGCCGATTATCGATATCGGCGGGCAGTGTTTCATTCGTTTCCACTCGGGCCTGTCGGCGGGCAATTGGGACGGCAGCACCGATGTCTCCAACAACAACATTCAGGCGAATCCCGAGGTGGGCGAGACCCATCACTACGCAATCGTCTACGACGGCGCCGATACCATCGACTACTATTTGGATGGCGCTGCGATCTTCCAGAGCGGCAACGGTTCCCCCCAGGGAATCACGACGCTGATTTCGTGGGGCAATATCCGTCACCCATCGGTCGACGGCGGGCGCCAAATCCGCGGAGAGTACGACGCGGTGGCGTTCTCGACGTTTACCGGCGGCTTTGACCCCGATATCGATTTCATCCTTCCCGGGGGACTTGGCCCGAGGCCATTCGCCATGGCGATGGCGCCGAAGAACGGTTCGATGATTGGCGCCACGGAAACCACGCTTGAGTGGAGGGCCGGTGAATTCGCCGTCTCACACGACATCTATTTGGGCGAAAGTTACGACGAGGTGGATCAAGCCGCTCCGGATGATGCTCTGTTTCAGGGCAGTCAGACAGCAACGACCTTCAGCGTCACGAACCTGACTCCCGGCCAGACCTATTACTGGCGCATTGACGAAATCAACGATGCGGAGCCCAACAGCCCCTGGAAAGGTGAGGTCTGGAGCTTCAGGGTGCAACCGGATGTTGCCTGGGGTCCCACTCCCGGCGACGGGGCCAACTACGTTCCCCCAGACCAGGCCCTGACCTGGAACGCCGGTATGAACACGTTGTTTCACACCGTCTTCTTGGGCGAGAGCTTCGACGAGGTCACCGACGCCGTCGCAGGCGGTTTCATGACAGCCAGCCCAAGCTACGATCCCGGGGATCTCGAATTAGACAAGACCTACTACTGGCGGGTCGATGAGTTCACCATGACCGGTACGGTCAAAGGCGAGGTCTGGAGCTTCCGGACGATGCCGGACATACCGGTCAGCGACCCGAGCCTGGCCCTCTGGTACCGGCTCGACGAGGCGGAAGGCAGTATGGCCCTCGACTGGTCCGGACACGGCAACCACGGCGCCATTGCGGGCGAAGCGTTGTGGACGCAGGATGGCTACGACTGGGCTGCGTTTCAGTTCGGCGGCAGGAACTACGTAACCGTTGCCAACAACGATCAGATGAAATTGACCGGCAGCGGAAGCTACTCTGTGGCCCTCCATATCAAGCTGGAGAATACCAACCAGCAGGTGATTCTCTATCATGGATTGGGCTGTTCCACCTGGGCCAGTTGGTTCCTCGGTGTCGCCGGCGGCGAACCCGGCATCGCAACCGTGCCCGGCAATTTCGTCTTCGGCGTTCGTGAAGCGAATGGTGAGGACTATGTCGGTGTTTCGGCCCCCGCCCAGGCACATGCCTGGGTCCACGTGGCCGCGATTTATGACGGCACCTTGCTGAGGCTCTACCTTGACGGCCAGGAGGTCAGTAGTGCCTCGGTGCCTTTGCCGTGGGACAGCGACGAGGATCTGTATATCGGTGCCGATCCCGGCTGCAGCGGGCGCGTGTACTCCACCGCCGTGATCGACGATCTGCGCATCTATGATCGGCCGTTGACGGCGGATGAAGTCGCAGAGGTCATGCGCATCGATCTGCAGCGGGCCTGGGCTCCCCAACCGAGTCACGACTCGATCACGGATGTCCGGGACGCAGCGGCGTTGAGCTGGAAGGCCGGCGATACGGCGGCCTCGCACGACATCTACTTCGGCACGGATAGAGATGCAGTCGCTGCGGCCGACGAAGACGCCCCCGAGTTCCAGGGCAACCAGCCGGGGACCAGCTTCCCCCTGACCGGGTTGGTCGAAATGGGCGGCGGCGACTACTTCTGGCGCATCGACGAGGTCGAGGCTGACGGCACCGTGCAGACCGGCAATCTCTGGAGGTTTGCGATACCGGACTACCTGATCGTGGACGACTTTGAGAGCTATACCAACGAGGTCGGTTCCCGCGTCTTCGAGGAATGGGTCGACGGCGTCGGCTTCACCCAGCCGGTGGAGACCCCGGGCAATGAGACGGGAGCGATGGTCGGACATGACATCTGGAGCGGCCAGTACCCCACGCTCATGGAGATCGACAACGTTCACGGCGGCGCCCAGGCCATGCCGATCTACTACGACAACACGGTCACCCCCTTCCGTTCCGAGGCCGACCGCACCTTCACACCGGCTCAGAACTGGACC
>JAFGCA010000257.1 GCA_016932895.1 Sedimentisphaerales bacterium
CCGTCAGAGTCTGTCGGAATACCTGGAACGGGTATTGCCAGGACAGCTGGTCCGTAAAATCGTTCCCCTGAGGGTGGGTTGATACGGATCAGTCGTCTATCGCACGGAGGCAGAACTGTGGCAGGGTTTCGCAAGCCGGAAATACCCCGGGAGCAGATGGTGCTGTGGTCGCAGAAGCTGGACGATAGCCTTCCGATCGACCATCCGGTGCGTCATTTGACGTATCTGCTGGAGTCAGAACCCTTCGCCGCACGTTTCCGGGAGTGGGCGTCGGACTATGTTCTCCTGGAAGGCAAGCCGCCGTATCACCCGCGTGACCTGAGCGGATTGTACATCTACGGGATGTTGAACCGGATCCGTTCGAGTCGCCAGCTGGAGGCGGCGACGCATAACCGTCTGGATGTCATCTGGCTGATGTCGGGCCAGCATCCAGACCACTCGACGATCGCGGCGTTCGTGACGGCTCATGGCCAGAAGCTGCGGAAGTTGTTCCGGGATACCGTGGAGGTTGGACTTCGGGCTGGACTGGTGAAGCTGGAGCACGTGGCGATCGACGGAACGAAGATCGAGGCGGATGCGGGCAAGGGGTCTGTGCATCGCGAGGCGACGATGGCTTCGCAGTTGGCGACGGTGGATCAGAAGATCGAGGCCTTGGAGACAGAGTGGGCTCAGAACGAGGCGCGGGAAGCGAGCCTGTTCGGTCCGGAAGTTCCGTGGGCCCCGACGGGTGGCGGATCGGCGAAGGAGCAACTGGCCCGCCTGAAAGCGCAGCAGAAGCGTTTGAAAGAGGCCTTGGCATCGATGGCGCGTCGTCGAGAAGAAAATGAAGTTGGCCGGGCTCCCAAGCCCATCGCGTCGGTGACGGACCCGGACAGCCGGGTGATGCCGGACAAGGAGGGCAAATCCAAGCCGAATGACAACGCTCAGATTGCGGCGGATGCGCAGACCGGCATGGTGACGGCGCATGACGTGAACGATCGCACGGAAGACAGCGGCCAGATGACGCCGCTCCTGGGGCAGGTGGAGGAGAACTGCGGGTCGCTTCCGGAAGAAGCCAGCGCGGACAGCCAGTACAACACGGGTCCGGAACTGGCGGCCCTGGAGCAGATGGAAGTCGAAGGTTGCCTGCCGGACAACGGCCAGCCGAGCGATGCGGACCGAGCTGAGACGGCGGCGACGAGGGCCCTGGCGGCAGTGCGGTCGGGTGCGACGTTGACGGATGAGCAATGGGAAGCGCTGCCGAAAGACGGCAAGGGGCGCGTTACCAAAGAAGCATTCCGGTACGATGACGAGGCCAACGTTTACCGCTGCCCCATGGGTGAGGTGCTAGGGTTCCTTCAGAAGCGCAAGGACCAGAAGCGATGGGGGACAGCCGATCGGATGCAGTACGGTGGATGCCCGGCTTGCTCCCATTGTCCGCGGGCCGGGATGTGCTGCAGCAATCCGAGCCAGGGGCGGATCGTGAGCCGTGATCAATATGAAGGGCATCGGGAGCGAATGCGCGAGAGGATGAACACGGAGGAGGGTCGTTCACGCTATCGCCTTCGAGGCCCGACGGTGGAGTCCCGCTTCGGCTACATCAAGCGTGGACTGGGCATCCGGCGGTTTATGCGTCGGGGCCGCAGCGGGGTCCGAACGGAATGGTCATTGATCTGCACGGTCGTGAACGTGAGCATTCTGCTCGCTCACTGGGCCGAGGTGCAAAAAACACTGTAGGCGTAAGACAGGGAGTGCTGCGCCCCGGCGCAACAAGGCAAAGAACAGGGGCTGGGGAGGATCACCGGAGGGCGCGGGCGAAACCCGAATGGTGACGTAAACGAAACAGCGGCCGATCCGCCACCGAAAAGCCCCCGGGACTACCTTGACAGAGAGGTATTCCGACAGACTCTCACGGTCGCGGTTCGGAAAACAAGCATGCATTCGCTAAACACGTACCCGGCAGGATGCCGGTTCCACACACCCGTTGCGCCAGAACACGTGAGGAGACAGGCCGCCAGCGCATTCCGCTGTCTCATCCTCTCGATGCTGCCGGTCTTGCTCGCCTGCTCTCACATCACAAACCCGGCGCCGACCCCGATGCGTGCGTCGCGCCCCAACATCGTCATCATCATGAGCGACGACATGGGCTTTTCGGATCTCGGCTGCTACGGCGGTGAGATTCGCACGCCGACGCTCGATCGGCTGGCTGAGGGCGGATTGCGCTTCTCGCAGTTTTACAACATGGCCCGATGCTGCCCGACGCGCGCGGCGTTGCTGACCGGCTTGCACCCGCACCAGGCCGGCATGGGACACATGACCGGCAAGCACGAGAAGCGTAGCGAACCCTGGCAGGGCGATCTGAGCGGACGGGCCGTGACGATTGCTGAAGTCCTGAAGGAAGTTGGCTACGCAACCTACATGTGCGGCAAGTGGCACGTGTCCAACCATGGCCAGGCCGGCGATACCCCGCACAACTGGCCTCGCCAGCGAGGGTTCGACCGGTTCTACGGCACGATCACCGGCGGCGGCAGCTTCTACGACCCCACCACGCTGACCCGCGACGATACGATGATCACGCCGGAGAATGACCCGGAGTACAAGCCGGAGCGCTTTTACTATACCGACGCGATCAGCGATAACGCCGCCAGGTTCATCGCCGACCACGCCCAAGCCAAAGGCGATCAGCCGTTCTTCCTCTACGTCGCCTACACCGCTGCCCATTGGCCGATGCACGCGCCGCCGGAGTGCATCGCCAAGTACAAAGGCAGGTACGACCAGGGTTACGAGCCGATTCGCCGCGCCCGCCTCGAACGATTGCGGCAGATGGGCATGATCGATCCGGCGTGGGAGCTCTCGGAGCAGGCCGGCCGGTGGGACGAGGTCGAGCATCGGGCCTGGGAAGCGCGGTGCATGGAAGTCTATGCCGCCATGATCGAGCGCATGGACGAGGGGATCGCCAAGATCGTCGCCGAGCTGGACAAGCTTGGCCAGCGCGACAACACGCTCGTCCTGTTTCTCCAGGACAACGGCGGGTGTGCCGAGCCGATGGGCCGGGAGGATAACCCCAAGTGGCACCTCGAGAACCTGCAACCGTTCGGCCCCGACGACCTCCAGCCGAAGATCTGGCCGCCCATGCAGACACGCGACGGGCGGGCGGTGCTGGGCGGCCCCGATGTGATGCCCGGCGGCCCCGACACTTACATTGGCTACGGCCAGGCCTGGGCGAACGTCTCCAACACGCCGTTCCGCGAGTACAAGCACTGGGTCCACGAGGGCGGTATCGCCACGCCGCTCATCGCCCACTGGCCCAAAGGCATCCACCGCCTCGGTCAGATCGAGCATCAGCCCGGCCAGGTCGTCGACCTGATGGCCACGTGCGTTGACGTGGCTGGCGCGACTTACCCGGCCAACTATGGGGGGCAACCGATTCGCCCGCTGGAGGGTAAGAGCCTCGTCAACGCCTTTGCCGGCAAGCCGATCGAACGGGACGCCCTCTACTGGGAGCACGAAGGCAACCGCGCTGTTCGCGTAGGCCAGTGGAAGCTCGTCGCCAAGGGGCCGGCCGGCCCGTGGGAACTCTACGACGTCGGCCGCGACCGCACCGAACAGCACGACCTGGCCCAACAACACCCCAAGCGGGCGGCCGCGATGAGAGCCAAGTGGGAGAAGTGGGCGCGCCGCGCCGAAGTCCTCCCCTGGATCTGGAAACCGCCATACAGCAAGAAGAACCCGAAACCCGCCACACGGGCGTCCGACTGATGCACTTCTAGCGGATCGTATGGACGACTGA
>JAFGCA010000258.1 GCA_016932895.1 Sedimentisphaerales bacterium
GGCCGCAAGGCCTTCCAGAAACCGATGAAAGAGGGCGTCGCCCTGCTGTCGGCGCTGCAGGACGTGTACCTGGCCAAAGAAATCACCGTCGCCTGAGAGAGCGACCCGCGCGCCATGGGCGCAGGTCCGGCCTACGGTTTCACGGACGCCAGGACCCGGGCGACCGCCTGGGCCGAGCGGCTCAGGGCTTCTTGCTCGGCCGGCGCCAGCGGGGCGTCGATGATGCGCACCACGCCCTTCTCCCCGATGACGCAGGGCACGCTCAGGCACAGGTCTTCGATCCCGTATTCGCCCTGCAGCAGTGTCGATACCGTCAGGACGCTGTTTTCGTCGCGGAGGATCGCGCCCGAGATCCGCAACAGCGACAGCCCGATCCCGTAGAACGTCGATCCCTTGTAATCGATGATGTGATAGGCCGAATCCCGGACCTGCTCGGCGATCTTCTTGTGGTCTCTCTTGCAGTCGGCGACCGTGCAGATTCGGCAATACTGCTCGATCGGAATGCCGGCGATGTGGGTCAGGCTCCAGGCGGCGACCTCGCTGTCCCCGTGCTCGCCGAGGATGTAGGCGTGCACGTTGCGAGCGTCGATGCCGCAGTGCCGGCTCAGCAGGAACTTGAACCGGGCGCTGTCGAGGACGGTGCCCGCTCCGATGACGCGCTGCCGCGGCCAGCCCAGGTACTGTAGCGCCAAATACGTCAGCGTATCCACGGGGTTGGTGACCATCAGCGCCACGGCCTCGCTTTGATATCGGCCGATTTGTCCGCAGATCGACTTGACGATTTCGGCGTTCTTGCGAATCAGCTCGTCACGCGACTGGCCCGGCGCCTGTTTGGCCCCGGCGGTGATAACGATCAGGCTCGCGTCGGCGCAGTCGGAGTATTCGCCCGCCTTGACCGTCACCGGAGGGATGAAAGGCTGCCCGTGAGACAGGTCCATGATCTCGCCCTCGACGCGCTTGGCATCAAGGTCGATCAGGGCAATCTCGTCGGCCAGGCCCGTCTGGAGCAGGGCGTAGATATACGTGGTTCCCACCGAACCGGCGCCGATGACAGCGACTTTTCTGTGTCGGGAAGGCATGCATTCACCTCTGATTCTAAAGGACATTCCGTGAAAAACGGATTCTGATTCATGCCCGGCCCGTATGTCATCCTGAACGTAGCGCAGCGAAGTGAAGGGCCCGGGCTACGGCTTTGAAATACTTTGCGTTCGCAGGCCGGATCCTTCGACTCCGGCTCAGGATGACAGAACCTTGTTGCACAAGAAGTTGCCCTAATTCGTGTTCATCTACTATGCGGTGGCGTTGCTGTGAGTTCACTATTTCCGGCGGGAAAGGCGACTTTCCGAATTCCTGCCCGCCGGGACAAGGGTTAAGCTTGTATTTGCCGCCGATGAGTCTAAGATAATGATCGTGTTTGATGGGATACCGCCGAGAGGCGTTTGCATTTCGTTCGATTGTTTGGAGGCTGACGTTATGTTTGAGACACTGGACAAGATGATGCTGGCTGGTCTTGGCGCGCTTTCGATGACCCGCGAACGGGCGGAGAAGGTCTTCGACGAGTACGTCAACAAGGGCCAGACCGCCCGGGAGTCGCGCAGCGGGTTCGTTAAGGAAGTGATGGACAGTGCGGATCGCACGCGGTCGGAGCTGGAGAAGCTGGTGTCCAACCAGGTCCAGCAGACGGTGGACAACCTCCAGTTGGCCAGCAAGGCCGACGTGCAGCGGCTGGAGGAGAAACTGGACCAGTTGCTGGCCGCACGCGCGAAAGGATAGCGGTCAGCGACGGTGCGACGGTTGCATTTCAAGAGCCGTTTGCAGCGGTTGCGGCGTTATCGGCACATCATGGCCGTCCTGATGAAGTACGGCCTGGAGGAAGTGGCCGAGGCGTTCCGTTCCCGGGTCTTGGTGCGCCTGGGGGAAAAGGCGGTGCCGTTGCGTGTCAAGCCGGCGGCGGAAGGCCATAGCCGTCCGGTGCGGCTGCGGTTGGCCCTGGAGGAGATGGGACCGACCTTCATCAAGTTCGGGCAACTGCTCAGCACCCGCCCCGATCTCATCCCGGGCGACTACATCCACGAATTAGAGCGGTTGCAGGACCAGGTCAAGCCCGATACGCCGGAGCGAATTCAAGCCGAACTCGAACGGCAACTGGGCGGCAAGGTTGAGGACATCTTCGCAAGCTTCGAGATGGCGCCCATCGCCGCCGGCAGTATCGCCCAGGTTCATCGGGCGACAACACGCGAGGGGCAGGACGTCGTTGTCAAAGTCCGGCGTCCCGGTATCGTTCAGGTCATCCAGGCCGAGTCGGAAATTCTGGAGGAGCTCGCGGCCATCCTCAAGATCACGCTGTTCGGGCACGAGACGATTGATCCCCGCCAGATGGTCAAGGAGTTTGCCGAGGCCGTGGCGAAGGAAACCGACCTGGCCAACGAACGGCGCAATCTGCAGCGGTTTCGCCGCTGTTTCGCGGGCGACCCGGGTGTTCACATCGCTGGTGTGTATGAGCAGTATTGCACCGATGGCGTGCTGACGATGGAGTTTATCGACGGGGTCAAGCCGGGCGATCCCGACGTCGTCAAAGCCCATGGGCTCGACTGCAAGGTCATCGCGCGGCGCAGCGCCGATTTCGTCCTGCACCAGATCTTCGATCTGGGCTTCTTTCACACGGACCCGCACCCGGGGAATTTCTTTCTGCTGCCGGACAACGTGGTGGCGCCCATCGATTTCGGCCAGGTCGCGCGGTTGTCGTCCCGGGACCGCCGTATCTTCAACGAGATCGTGCTGGGTATCGTGGACGACGAGGCCGATCGTCTGGTCCGCAGCCTGGAGCGCGAAGGCATGCTCCACGAGCAGACCGATTTCGGCCGCTTGACGGCGGGCGCCGAGCAGCTCTTCGATTCGTTCCGTTATCTGCCTTTGCGGGACATTCCGTTCGGGCAGATCGTCACCCAGGCGTTCGATCTGTTCCGCTCGAATCACGTCCAGCCGCCGGCCCAGTTCACGCTCATGCTCAAGGCCATGGCGACGGTGGAGTCCTTCGCCCGGTCGCTGGATTCCGAGTTCAACCTGATGGAGGCACTCAAGCCGTACGCGCGGCGTGCGAGCCTTCGCGGCCTGGAGCCGAAGGAGATGTTCCAGCGCATGCGCCGCGTCGTGCAGGACGCCGGCGATTTAGCGTCGCGCCTGCCCGACGACGTGGACGTGATCCTGCGCAAATTTCGCCAAGGCAAATTCCAGGTCCGCGTGCATCACGAGCACCTGGAGAACCTGACCAAGACGGTGGACAAGGGCTCCAACCGGATCAGTTTCGCGTTGATCATCGCGGCCCTGCTGGTCGCTTCCAGCATGCTGGTGCCCCAGGAGGGCAGCGTGCTGGGGCTGTTCAGCCTTCAGTCGATGGGGATTTTCGGCTACGTCATGGCTGCCATCATCGGCGTCTGGCTGGTGCTGTCCATTATTCGCAGCGGCCGGCTGTGACGAGCGGTTTGCCGAGCGGCCGCACCTGAGACGAACCTGTAGAGGAAAGGAAGTTGTCATGCGCTACGTCAGAGCCGGTCTTGTCTTCCTTTTTGCAGTTGCCCTCCTGAATCCGCATCCGTCCGTGAAGGCTGAAACGATACGCAAGGGCGTCGAATTTCTGCCGATGGGTCCGCTCGTGCGGCATCCGGAGAATCCGCGTTACTTCCAGAACGCCGCCACGGGGCAGGTCGTGTACCTGACCGGCTCGCACACCTGGGCGAATTTGGTGGACATGGGACCGGCCGACCCGCCGACCCGTTTCGATTTCGAGGCGTCCGTGGATTGGATGGCGAAGCTCGATCACAACTTCATGCGGCTCTGGACGTGGGAGCTGGTGACGTGGGACACGAAGGCCAACCGGCACGACAAGCTGCACACGGTTGGCCCGGTGCCGTACGCGCGCACCGGACCCGGCATGGCCCTGGACGGCAAGCCGAAGTTCGACCTGACGAAGTATGATCCCGCCTATTTCGAGCGGCTCCGACAGCGCGTCGCCTCGGCTCGAAAGCGCGGGATCTACGTCTCGGTGATGCTCTTTGAAGGCTGGGGCTTGCAGTTTTCGCCTGGCGCGTGGGAAGGGCATCCGTTCCATCCGAAGAACAACATCAACGGCATCGACGGCGACGCCAACGGTGACGGGAAGGGCGTCGAGGTGCACGAGTTGGGCAACCAAGCTGTGACCGCCCTTCAGGAGGCGTACGTCCGCAAGGTCATCGACACCGTCAACGAGTTCGACAACGTTCTCTACGAGATATCGAACGAGAACCACCCGCCCTCGACCGAGTGGCAGTACCACATGATCTGGTTCATCAAGAAATACGAGAAGACCAAGTCCCACCGGCACCCCGTCGGCATGACGTTTCAGTATAAAGGCGGTTCCAACAAGACGTTGTTCGACAGCCCTGCCGACTGGGTCTCTCCCAATCCGCAGGGAGGCTATCGCGACAATCCACCCGTCGTCGTCCCCCGCAAGATCGTGATCACCGACACCGACCATCTCTGGGGTATCGGAGGTAACCAGGGGTGGGTCTGGAAGAGCTTCACCCGCGGCCACAATCCGATCTTCATGGATCCGTACGACGGCGTCGTGCTGGGCGAGCCCTTCGATCCGAAGTGGGACCCGATTCGCCGCAGCATGGGGTACACGCGTCGGTTCGCCCGCCGAATGGATTTGGCGGCGAGCACGCCGACGACGACAAGAGCCTCCACCGGCTATTGCCTCGCCAATCCGGGGCGCCAATACCTTGTCTACAAGCCCGCGGGCAAGCCCGTTTTTGTTGACGTCAACCTGCCGGTGGGGACCTTCACGTACGAGTGGTTCGATCCGACGGCCGGGCGAGAGTCCGCGCAAGGCGAAATGAAGGTCGTAGGCGGTCCGACCCGGTTCGCGTGCCCGATTCAGGGCGATGGCGTGCTTTTCGTGGAGCGCAAGGCGGTCTTTCCGGCGGGGCGGTGGGAGCAGGCAACGCCGGAGTCGCAGGGATTGGATGCAGCGCGGCTGGAGGCGGCCGTTGATTACTTGCGGGAGAACTCCGGCCCGGACGGCGTGAATGAACTGCTCATCATCCGCAACGGATACATCGTCTGGAAAGGGCCGAAGGTCGACAAGGTCCACGGCATCTGGTCGTGTACGAAGTCGTTTACGAGCACCGTGCTGGGGCTTTTGATTGAAGATGGAAAAGCGACGCTCGATATGCGGGCCAAAGACGTCGTTCCGGAAATGGCGGCGGCCTACCCCGACGTCACGTTGCGGCACTTCACGACCATGACGAGCGGCTATCGCGCCGCCCGCGACGAGCCACGCGGCGGGTACCGGCACGGGCCCAGCCCCACGCCGTTCGATCCCTGCAGCGCGCCCCTGTTCGCGCCGGGCACGCAATATGCCTACTGGGACTCGGCCATGAACCAGTTCGGCAACGTCCTGACGCGCATCGCGGGCGAGCCCATGGAAGACCTTTTCAATCGCAAGATCGCCGATCCCATCGGTATGGACCCGGATGAATGGAGTTGGGGCGATTTCGGCTCGATTGACGACATCACCGTCAACGGCGGTTCGGGCAATTCGAACAACCACGTCTTTATCTCCGCGCGGCAGATGGCTCGTCTCGGGTATCTGTTCCTCAATCGTGGGAACTGGGCGGGACGTCCGCTCATCAGCGGCGAATGGATCGCGCTGGCGACGAGGCCTCACGTGCCCGCGTCACTGCCGCTCTGGGGCGACAGCGGGGCCGACGGGCGAGGCGTCTACGGCTTCAACTGGTGGGCCAACGGCAAGAATGCCGACGGCAAACGCCGGTGGCCCCATGCGCCCGCCGGCACGTATGCCGCCAGCGGCTACAACAACAATGACATGTTCGTCATTCCCGCATGGAACATGGTGATTGTCCGGTTGGGCCTCGACCAACAGCAATCGAGGATCACGGACGACACCTACAGCCGTTTCCTTCAGAAGGTCGGCTTGTCCATTTGATGCTCCCGCTTCTGACCGCAGACCATAATCCTTTGACGGGTCCTGGATGGCCCGCTATGATGAGTCCTGCCGTGTGCCGGGTATATTCTATCCGGCCGAACAGGTTTGGTTGGGGTCCGACCGCCGAATCGAGAGGTGACCTGTATAGGAAAGGGCGGCACCATGAGCAAGACGCAATTCATGAGTCTACTGCTTACCGCGGCACTGTTTCTCCTTGAGCCGGCGTTCGGGGCGGCTTTGTCACCCGAAGTCGTCGTCGAAACGGTAGGCGCCGATGGCGGCATCTGCGTCGTCCTGGGGGGGCCCGACTGCCGGTATGCCGTCAGCATGGCCAGGGAGACTGAATTCATCGTCTATACGCAGATGCCGGAAGGCGACGCGTATCAGCGGGCCTGCCGGAAAGCGGACGACGCCGGTTTCTACGGAAGCCGAATCTTCGTCGGGAAGGGCGATCCGCGCCGGATCCAGATGGGTGACAATTTAGCCGACGCGGTGATGGTGCCGGCGGGTCTCGGCGGTACGCCCCGAAGCGAATTGCTGCGCGTTCTGCGCCCGGGCGGAAAGCTCATCTTCGCCGACAGCGTCGTGACTAAACCGTTTCCGAAGGGTGTCGATGATTGGAGCCATCCCTACCACGGCCCGGACAACAATCCGCAGTCGGCCGACCAAGTGGTCGTCGCGCCGTACCTGACGCAGTTTCTGGCCGAGCCGCGTTATGCGCCGCTGCCCCAGGTGACGGTGGCCTCGGCGGGCCGCGTCTTCAAGGCCTTCGGACACGTCGCGTTCAAGACGCGGGAGGAGCCATATCTCAACAAGCTCGTCGCCTTCAACGGCTACAACGGGACGATCCTCTGGCAGCGTGACCTGGCCGAGGGCGTCATGATTCACCGCAACACCATGATCGCCACGCCCAAGCGGCTCTACGTGGGCGACGACAAATCCTGCAAAGTCATCGACACTGTCACGGGCGAGCCGGTCGACGAGATCATCCTGCCCGCCGACGTTGCCGGCGGGACGTTCTGGAAATGGATGGCCCTGGAAAACGGCGTTCTCTACGCTCTGATGGGCCAGCAGGAACAGAGGGACGAGACGAAGCGGTGGCAGCGCGAGGTGCACGGCTGGCCCTGGGCGCCGATCTCCGAAGGTTTCAACCAACCCGAGCAACCGTGGGGATATGGGCGCAACGTCCTGGCCATCGATCCGGCGACCAAGAAAGTGCTCTGGAGTCATCGCGAGGCCGAGCCGATTGACGGGCGGGCCATCTGCATGAAGAACGGGCGCCTTTACATCTTTCGCTTCGGCGCCTATCTCGCCTGTCTCGACGCCCAAACGGGAGCGCCGCTCTGGCGCCGAACGCCGCAGGATGCGCCGAAACTGTTCGCATCGCTCGGCGAATACCAGAACCGCCAGGATTGGCGCACCAACTGGCGGACGACGTGCTATCTCAAGTGCAGCGACGAGGCGTTGTACTTCGCCGGGCCGCCGATTCGCAAACTGCTGGCCGTTTCGACCGAAGACGGGAGCATGCTGTGGGAAGACCCGTACAGCAATTTCCAACTTGTCTTGCGGGACGACGGCCTCTACGGCCTCAGCGGGCAGATTGACAAACATCCGACCAAGAAATTCGATCCACTGACCGGCGAAGTGCTGGCGGAAGTCGCGATGCACCGTCGCGCGTGCACGCGCCCGAACGGATCGGCCGATGCGATTTTCTGCCGGGCTGAGGGTGGGTCCATCCGACTCGACACGGCCTCGAACCGGCCGCAGTGGGTCTCGCCGATGCGGCCGAACTGTCACGATGGCGTCACCATCGCCAACGGGCTGCTGTACTGGTGGCCTTCGGTATGCGATTGCCAGTTGACGCTCTACGGCATCACGAGCCTGGGGCCGGCCGGCGATTTCGATTTCACGCCGGAGGTCACGCAGGCCGCACGCCTGGAAAAAAGCAGTGACGCCGCGCCCGTTGCCCTGCCTGTCTCCGACGGCGACTGGCCTGCCTTCCGCGCCAACAACACGTGTACCGCCACGACGGCGGCTTCCGTGCGAAGCGAGCCGCGCTTGCTGTGGGAGGTGGACGCCGAAATCCCGTCGCCGCCCGGGCTGGAGCGGATGACGGCCCCGGTCGCGGCCGGCGGTCTCGTGTTCGTCGGCGGGGCCGACGGCATCGTCCGAGCGGTCAATGCCGGCACCGGCGCCCTGGCCTGGAAGGCCTACACCGGCGGAGCCATACGAATGCCGCCGACGATCTGGGAGGGACGCGCCTACGTCGGATCGGGCGACGGCTGGATGTACGCCTTCGAAGCCAAGACGGGCCGGCTGCTGTGGCGATTCCGCGCCGCTCCCGCCGAGCGGCGGATTCCCGTCTACGGCGCACTCATGTCGAACTGGCCGGTGACCAGCGGGGTCCTGGTAGAAGACGGCGTTGCGTATTTCGCAGCCGGCATCGCCAATTTCGACGGGACCTACGTCTACGCGCTGGACGCTCGCACGGGCGCGGTCAAATGGCACAACAGCACCTCCGGCCATCTCGACCGCGACGCCCACACCGGCGTGAGCGTCCAGGGACACCTTCTGCTGCACGACGGGAAGCTGTACCTGGCAGGCGGGACGTCGATCTCGCCGGCGGTGTACGATGCCGCGACCGGCCGCTGCCTGAACGAGTCGGGACAATTGGCTCAATGCGTCTCGCGCAGCCCGCGCGGCTGGGAGCTGTCGATGCTCGCCGACCACGTCGTCGCTTGCGGCAAGCCGTTTTATGCCCATCCCGCGCACGACGTGTACGATAATACGGTGTTCAGCAGGGTCTTCATGAGCTCGGTGCAAGATACCGCGATCGTGTGGGCCTGCGAGCAGAACGAGCAGCACGTCATGGGACTGACGGACCTCGATCGGCGCGGGTTGTCCCGCAAGCTCGACAATCCGGGCAACTGCTTCCACGTGAGCTGGGCCAGACTGGCTCCGAAGGCTACGTCTCGCTGGAGCTTCGACTGCCGCAAGGCCGACGCCGTGGCCGTGTGCGACAATGCGGTCGTCGTGGCCGCTGAATCCAAGCTTGTGGCTCTGAATCCGGCCAACGGCAGCACGCTCTGGCAGCGTCCATTGCCCAAGCCGGTCGTTCCCTGGGGGGTGGCCGTGGACGGCTCCGGCAGGGTGATTGCCGGGTGCGTCGATGGAACGGTCCTTTGTTTTGGGGGGCAGCGCGTTCGCCAGGCGTCGATGTAACGGTCCGCCGGGGGCGATCTGAGCCGGTTCTGAACAAGGACTGTTTCCGGGCCGTATCGACTCGCACGGAGAGGGTGTCTGGCCGAAAATCTGTAGGAGTTCGTTGGCGTGATAAGATTGCGATTTTTGCTGACGGCCATCGGGTGTGGCCTGCTGTTGCATGCGTGGCCGGCGTACGGTTGCCGGTACAATGTTCGCGAGGTGGGTTTCATCGACCTCGGTATCGAGCCGTATCATCTCTTCGGATACGTCGCTGAGGATACGCCGACGCAGGTCGTCACAGATCTTCAGAATGCGGTTGAAGCGACGCTTCTCAACACGAATATCCGGTTCGAGATCGTCTCCGCCGACGCGGATGCGAATCATCCGGCCCTGAGCTTTCTTACCGGGCACAAGATCACCGAGATCCCGGCGGCGATCCTGGTTTCGCCGGACGGCCAGTCGCGTCCCGTCCTCGGCGGCACGCCCATCGATTCTCTCGAGACCGCGCTGCCGGCGGCATTGGAGGGGATTCTCAACTCGCCAGCGCGCCAGGAGCTTCTGGAGAAAGCGGCCGACGGCTATGGGGCTGTGCTTCTGATGGAAGGGCCCGATGCCCAGAGCAACAGGGAGGCCCGGACGGCCATTACCACGGCGATGGGCCGCATCGAGGAGCAGTTGGAGTTTCTGCCCAAGCCCATCGCACACGGTCCCGAGCTTGTCGTGGCGGACCGGCAATCGCTGCTGCGTGAGGAGGTGTTGCTGTGGAGCATGGGTCTGAAGCCCGAAGACGTCAACGCGCCGCACGCAGCCATCTTCTACGGCCGCGGACGCTGGATCGGGCCCATGTTCAAGGGAGAGCTGATTCACGAGGATCATCTGACCGAGCTTCTGTTTATCATCGGCGCTGACTGCGAGTGCGGCC
>JAFGCA010000259.1 GCA_016932895.1 Sedimentisphaerales bacterium
GACGAGCACACCCAGCGGATTGGCTCGGCTGGCGTCGTTGACATCATCGAAAACGGTGCCGAGGTAAACGTCATGCGTAGCGGCTTCCGCTCCCGGCGCCCAACTCAAGACTGAGTCGATCGGCAGATCCACGGCGCCATCCTCCGGCGTCGGATCGCCGGCGGCAATACGCGCAGCCCATGCCGCGATACCGTACATCCTTCGGCTACCGCCGTTGTTCTGCTCAAGGAGCGTGATCGTCCCGGCGGGAACGTCCAGACGGTAGACGGTGGACCACCCATCGGGCGCCCCCACGGCGTGCTCGTCGATGCCGATCTGCTCAAAGGTGCTCTCGAATCCCAGGTTCACGACCCAAGGCATCACGGTGCCCACGGTCGGCGGATTGTCTACGTTATCGTCACCGATACGATTGTCCAGGAACAGGTAAAGCGTCGCGGGGCGAGCCAATGTCACGTCCAACTCGTAGCTGGCGTTGGTCTTGTCGTTGTTGCCGAGCATGATGTACTCGGCCCCCAACAAAAACTCAGGAATCTCCCGATACTGGTGCGTCCGATCGGTGAAGACCAGGACCCCTTCGGCCAGCCCGTCGGCAACGATTTGCGGCACAGCGCTGGTACTCTGACGTTGTTCTACGCTGACGATCAATTGCCCCTGTGCGACCTGTGCGCTACACATCGCCAGGGCCAATATCAGGTACGTAATCAACTGCCTGTATGTCATTACCAGCCTCCTTCTCTGACTACCGGATCAATATCGCCCGACGACGTGGCGAAGTACTCGTTCTTTCCGCGTGCGATCACATGGTTTGGTCTTTTCGCGTACGGGGACTGCCGTTAGCCAGCTCGTTTGGCATTTTCACGCAGGAATTGGCAGCAGACTTGATCGACCTCACCTCCATCCCACACTTCTTGCTCCACCCAACATAGATGCACCGAATTCGGCACATGGCAGGATCGCGCATCTGCCCATCGCACGTTCCCCCTACGTGCGGCCCAGACCCGTTGCTCCCGGGGCCTCCGACCCTGCCCACAAGATCATCCCAAGGCTATTCCTGTGAGTTCCGGAACCATCATGGTCCGGATAAGACCTCTGGATATTATGCAACAATTTTACTATATCAGTCTCGTCGTCTGCATGCAATAGGATTCTCGACAAATCCCCCCTGCCGCCACATAGGAACGATACGGCAATAGGGCCATAATGCCTGTGTTTAGAGTCATTTACGTTCACGACGACATATCCCCTGACGACACCGGACGATGCCGATGCGCTCGGATATAGGACTAAACCACACCAGCGGCTTCCAGGACGCCAACATGGTCTCCCCCGGATCGTGGATATCCGCGATCCATCCACGGCGGCTGAGCTAGTCGGCGCGATGCCGGACCGCCGGGCGCAACGAGGACAGCGGACTCGTACCCGAGACGATGTGGATGATCCTCGACAGGCTCGACCGGTCCGGCAAACACCTCGGCGCCGAGCCGCTCCGCAGCGATGCCAGCGCCGCGCTGGCGCTGCTGCGACCGAAAATACAGGGATTCCTCGATGATTCGCGGTGTTTTCGCTTGACAGATGCGGCGTAAATTCATACCCATGCTCACAATACAAGGGTGAATCGGCCGATTCCGTGGCGTACTCGGATATCGCCGGTCCGGCCAAGTCAAGGAGAGAATGGATTATGCCAAAGACGACAGCAAGCAAAGGATCTGCAAAAGCAATGACCAAGAGCGAAATCGTGTCCGGAATCGCCGACACGACCGGACTGACGAAGAAGCAGGTGAGCTCGGTGTTCGACGCCATGGCCGACCAGATGGGTAAGAGCCTCGGCAAGCGCGGCCCCGGCGTCTACGCGGTCCCTGGCCTGATGAAGCTGACCGTGGTCCGCAAGCCCGCCACCAAGGCCCGCAAGGGGATCAACCCCTTCACCGGCGAAGAGACCATGTTCAAGGCCAAGCCGGCCCGCAACGTCATCAAGATTCGCCCGCTCAAGAGCCTCAAAGACATGGTCTGAGTCACCACGCTCAGATGACGGACACGGGCCCGCATTCGCCCCTCTACGAGGCGGGCCCATCTCTTTTTCTCACCCCGGCCGCACCGGCAATCGTCGCGCGTCGCGCGAAGTGAAAGCGTGGGAGCGTAGATGCGTAGAAGCGTTGAGCGCTGTCAAATCGGACTTCTGCTGGTCACTCCAACTTCGACGCCTCGTCTCCTCCAATAATCAATCATCCTTCATCAACGCAGCGGCTCGCCGCTCGGCAGGCCATTCTCCCGGGAAGTTCAGGCGCGCGAATTCACCGAACAGTTCGACCGCCTTGGCGTCGTAGGCCTGCGCGGCTTCGACTTCGTCGACGAAATAGCCAAGCCAGATCTGCTCACCTTTGAAGCGAATGCCGGCTCGCCATTTGGCGGACTTTTTGTGCCAGGAGACACCTTTGAACCGGGAACTGGTGCGGACCTGCTTGCTTCGGTTGCGCCCGTTCTGGCCCGGCGTGCAAAGCCGCAGATTGGCCCGGCAGTTGTTCGCCTGATTGCAGTCGATGTGGTCCACGATCATCCCCTTCGGTGGGTCCATGATCTGGCGATGCATGTAGACCCGTTTCCCCTTTTCGATGCGTAGGGCGTATCCGCTGGCACACATCTGCCACGTATACTGGCTGAGCCACTCATAATCGCTCGTGTCCACGAGCGCGTACTGCCCGCGCGACAGTGGGATGCGCTTGACCTTCCCCTTCGGCTCGGGCGTTCTCGGCTTGTAGTTGGCGCACGCCGTACCCGGCACCTCGTGCAGCTCTCCCGGCCAGTACGGATGATTCGCACACCTCACCAACATCGCCTCGCCCGCCGCCCGGCACCGCAACCACTGCTCCGAATCCACCCGCGCAAACACACAATTGTGACAAGTCCGCCCAGCCATCCTTTCCTCCCTTCGCTTCTGAAGTGTCGTCTATCATCATACACCATACTATTCGGTATCTTTTGTTATATGATAGACTAACCTCCGTCTGGCCGCAAAGAGAAAACCGCCTCGATTCCCGTTTTTTCTTTGGGCGAGCCGAGATTTCTCGAAGGGGACCAATGGCCGATAAGTACAGACTCAACAACGAGATACGAGACACGAACGACGAGATACGGCCCTATCATCCCCCGACCGCCGATTGGCTCTGCTCGGCAAATGTGGCACCCCCGCCCCGGGGGTGAGTAGATGTGCCGCCTCAGCGAAAGCTGAGGCCTCCTTCCCATCCCCAGCCGAGGGCGGCTGGGCTACAGACAACCGCATGGGCAAAACCAGTTGCCCATCCTACATGACTGAGAATAAGTCCTAATTCGAGATGTGACCCCGTCCGATTGAGGCCGCTGCGATGCAGATACATGCGATCGCGTAGGGTGGGTTCTCAACCCACGCGGTAGCGCACAGCGGGTCGGAAACCGCGCGGGTCAAGGCCTCACCCTACCCGCTACGCACCAAATGGTGACGCTTTTCTCTTGTAGTGGCGACAAATCCGGACTACAATAGGGTATCAGTGCCATGGCCAGGGAGAGCGCATACTCCGAGACGAAGGAAGAAAGGAGCGGTGTGCGAGGCACACCCTACAAACCCATGTTCGTGAAGAAGACGGTTTTGGTATTGGGGGCAGGGGCAAGTGCTCCGTATGACTTCCCGTCTGGCGAAGAGCTTGTGAGCGGTATTGTCGATGGGTTGAGGAACCGCTCGGGGCTTTTTGAACGTGTTCGCTGCTGTCACCGGGGGCAGTGGGAGGATTTCGCCGAGAGACTAGTTCTTTCAGGGACTACGTCTGTCGATGCTTTTCTTGAGAAGAAAGAGAATGAAGACCTTCTCCGGTTAGGCAAGGACTCCATCGCTGCAGCACTCCTGCCGATGGAAAACAAGCGCAAACCCTTCGAGGCGCAGGGGGCAAACTGGTATAGACAATTGTTCGCTCTCTTGACCGAGGGGTGCTCCTTTGATGATTTTGCCAACAACAACCTCTCCGTAGTCACGTTCAACTATGATCGGTCGCTTGAATACTACCTCATGACGGCCCTGCAACACCTGTATCGCGCACGTAGCAAGGACGAATGCTACGAAAAACTCCGCGGTATCAAGATCATCCATGTTCACGGGAAACTGGGCTATTTGCCCTGGGAAGAGGTCGACGAGCGCCTTCAACAGGCTCTACGCGAGCCCATCCCATATGGGGGCGAGGAGCACTTCAACACCCAGGAAGAGAGAGTCGCTGCCGAAATGAGCCGACTGACTGCGGCCGCAGGTAACATCCAAATCATCTCCGAGAACATAGACCAGACTGACAGATTGAAAGAGGCGACCGCCCTGCTCAGGGAATCGTCGAGGGTCTTCCTGTTAGGCTTTGGCTTTCATCCGACCAACCTGAGGAGACTCAGACTTGACACGCTCACACGGCACCAACTGAAATGCACGACACACAAGTTAGCCGCTGACCGATATAAGTTGCTCGACGGGTACAACGGACTGACAAGCCCGATAAGTCCGGCTGCTCCACATCGAGCGCCATCAGGGTGGTTTGACGGGACGATTGATGAGTTCATTCAGAAGGTCGGACTGACGTGAGATTCACGTGAGTATTGTACGAGGGCCAAGATACGTATGAGAGCGGGAGGGAGAAATCGCCGTGCATCCGTTTGGCAAGCCGTTAGAAGAACTTGTCCTCGCCGATATTGAAACCCTCATCCAGAATGAGGTTCCCGTAATTCCGGCGACGCCTTACTCAATTCGCTTGTAGTGGGCCCGTGAGGGGCTAAGGGAGCTTCAGATTTCAAGTGGCTGGTGCGGCCGGGGCGCGGTTGAGGCGTCCAACCTGACACCTGACACTTGACACTGCGTAGCCAGCGTCTTACGACGCCACTACGAACGAGGCCAGCCGGTCTCGGCTGGGAACCACATGGGGCGGGGACTCAGACGGCGCGGCGTTTTCGCAGCGGTTTGGGTTGGCGGCGGACGAGTTTGTCGCCGTGCTGCTTCTGGGCCTCGTAGACGTGGTCGAGGTACTTCTGGGGATCGTGGCCGAACTCTTCCTCGATCTGCCGGCGGATGCGCCGCGTCTCTTCTACAATCGGGTCGTTCATCTCAAACCTCCATCAACTCTTCCGGCGTGCAGATGATCGGTGTCTGATAGCCCCTCTCATCATTCAGGGCCTCGACAACGGCCCTCACGCGGCCGGCCGTGATGTGCGCACAATTCCAACTGACCAGGTAGTCCATGCCATGATACGCGGCCAGCGCCAGGTGATACGAGTCGTTCTTGGCCTTGTCCGGTATCGCCAAGGCATTGAAGTAGAGATCGGCGAGCGCGGCCACCTGGGGGGTCATTTCCAGAACCCCGAACCCGCGAACGGCCGCGGACCGTCGCTGAGCCGCATCGGCGTCGCCGCGTGAGATTTCATCGAGCACGATCTGGGACACGTAGGGCTCCAGCGACGGCAACGCCCTCTCCCACCACTCCGAGGTAATCTGTTGGTGTGCGGCCGCGACGAGGTCCCTCGTTCTGCGAGCGACATAGTAGCTGACAACCGTGGATTCGATGTACGCCGTTCTCATAGCTACATTGTACGGCCCGCCTGGTGTGACTTCACGAAAAATAATCGCCCGGACCAACCGCTGCGGGAGGTCGTCGTTGATGACGCAGTTGAGGCCGCGGCGATTGATTAGGGATGATTGACGATTGATTGCCTATCGGTGGACACGAGGCCGGACCATTCCGGTCACGCCGAAGGCTTCAAGGTCAGGCCGTAGAGCAATCCGAGGACGAGCATTTCGGCTAAGCCGGTGGCCAGGGTGTAGAGCAGGGTATTGGTGGGGATGGTGAACATCATCCACTGCGACGCGGCCTGCATCGCGACGCGGAAGAACCAGACCAGCAGGCCGAAGGACAGGCCCTTGGCCAGGGGCGATGGGCCCGGCAGGCTGGCGTACAACAGCAGGAAGATTCCGGCCAGGGCGAAGCCGTAGACCAGGTCGATCGCGAAGCCGGCCGGGATGTTGATGGACTTTCTCGCCAAAGGCTCGTAGACCGCGTACAACCGCCGGGCCAGGGGATTGGCGTTGATCAGTCCGTCCATGACCCCGAACAGAACACCACTGGCGACACTGACAACGATGTATCGGATCATCTCGGTTGTCTCCCGTCGGACGTCTCAAATGGCCGCGTCTGCCCCCCCGGTCGCAGGTGAGCATAGCGCGCGGGCTTGGCGTCGTCAAGAAGGGCGGATGATTATTCGCCCCTACGAGGGGGCGTGGCGTTGGGGGACGGCCTGGGGGTATGCCGGGTCCTGGGGCCAGGAGGCGGGATTGTCGACGATGTAGCGGCGGATGTGGTGTAACGATTGCTCGTTGCGGATGACGTGTTCGAAGTAGTTGCGCTGCCAGACCGTGTGAACACCAACGTTTGTTCGCATCCATCGGGTCACGCCGACCTTGAAACCGCGAATGATCGATCCGATGGTCTTGGACGTGCCACGAACCCGTAGGGGCGAATAATCATTCGCCCTGACGTTTGGGTGGTAATGCGGGTCCGATGCGGGGGGACCCTGGTTCGCGGGTGGGCAAGGGTTGTCGACGTCGTCGAGGGGGCCGTCGTTGACCGAGGGAATGGGCGAATGATTATTCGCCCCTACGGGTGACCCCACGATCATCAGGATGCCGTGGACGTGGTTGGGCATGACGATGAATTCGTCGATTTCGACTTGGGGGAAATGCGCGGGGATTTGACGCCAGCATTCTGCGACCACGCGGCCGGCCGCGTTCAATTGCATGGCGTCACCGCTGACCTGGCCGAAGAGGCACCTATGGCCCCGCATGCAATGAACCCGTTCTGGCGCTTCTGTCCGTAGTATCCATGGGGATTGCCGGTCTGTAAAGAGGGCGAATGATTATTCGCCCGCCTCTATGGACAGGGCTGTGGCCACGGAAACGCCAGAGCAAGCACCGTCTGGTCGCGGCGGGGGCTTCATTGACATTGGCTCCGGCATATTGTATCGTAGTAGATGGTGTCACAGGTAAATGCCAAGAAGGAATCCGTAGCTCGCCCCCCTGGCCGCGAACGTGTTGAGCGCATATTGTGCTCCGCTCCAGCATCAGGTATCGGAGGCCCCAGGTTTTGGGAGCATTCCGGGTGTGAGTGTACCGTCGGAGAGACGTGATGAAGACAGGCAATCACACCCTGAAACAGTCCCTGCTGCTGGCAGCCTTTGCGTCTGTCCTTATCATCTCCCCGCCGGCCCTGCGGGCAAACGGGCTGATGATCAGCGAATTCATGGCGGCCAACAACGCGTCGCTGCGTGACGAGGATGGCGATTTCAGCGACTGGATCGAGATCTATAACCCCGAGCGGGAGCCGGTTTCCATCGGCGGCTGGTATCTGTCCGGCGACGTGCAGGATCTGACACCGTGGCGATTGCCCGATGTCGTCATCGGCGGACAGAGCTTCCTGCTGGTGTTCGCCTCGGGAAAGGACCGCGCCGTTGCCGGCGGTGAGCTGCACACGAACTTCAAGCTGGATCGCGA
>JAFGCA010000260.1 GCA_016932895.1 Sedimentisphaerales bacterium
TATCGCATCGGCGAACTCGTTCGGTACAGCCCCTTCTCCCGACAAACCATACACAACTACACGATCATGGGGCTCATCCGGGAAGCGGAATGGACCGAAGGCGGCCATCGCCTGTACGACGAGACCGTATTCGACCGGCTCTCCCGGATCATGGAACTCAAGAAGAACAAGACGCTCACAGAAATCCGTCGCATTCTGCGTGAGGAGGATGCCGTCTCGGCGGCTACCGGCCCTCGCCAGGGCTCACCGGACGATGCCCCGCCGATCGGACGCG
This sequence comes from Sedimentisphaerales bacterium, assembly GCA_016932895.1. The sequence goes on from JAFGCA010000260.1 coordinate 275, forward strand.
ACGCGAAGGGACCCTATCGACCCCCTTCGCACGGCAGAGAAGGAGAGAACTAATGCCCATGACGACCTAATCCGAGTGCGTGTCGGCAGATCGAAACCACGTAGGCGCTGATGGAACTTCATTCGCTTTTTCGTGGAGAGTCAGGGAAGACTGAGAGGATCAGGGATGAGACGCACAGCTTCGATTTTGGCAGGTAGTATTTCATTCGCTTCGTTCTTGGGGCCTGCCGTCTCGACCGCAGGGAATCGCGGCGGGTTTCCGGAGCGAGGAATGGTCGCGGGATCGCAGGGCGCTTGCGATGCGAGCCTCTGCCGTCCCGTTGTAGTGCACGCCCCGTCGCCGGATACGGCCGAGCGTACCGCCTCGTGTATCCGCGTAGCCCCCCTGCCCTTTCCCGAGAGCCCCTTCTCCGGCCGGTGCGTGAAGACCGTCAGACTTTGCCCCGCCCTTCGCTGCAAGTCGCGTCTCATGAGAACCTGAAACCGTAAGCCAAGGAAGTGTCTATGGATTTGCTATCTCTGATTCCCGACAACATTACCGAAATCCTTACGAAGGTCATTCGGTTTTCGGCGTTGCGCAGTGTTGTCTTGCACCAGAACATCAAAGAGGCGGACACTCCCGGCTACGTACCGGCCGATCTCCCGGTCCGCGAGTTTGCCGAGATCCTGGAGGAGGCCGTGGTCGAGCACCTGCGCAGCCATCGGCTTCTGTTTCGAGACACGGCGAACATCACCTTTTGCGAAAACGGCCGCATGAACGTGCGACCCGTAACCGACGAGATTGCCCGGACGCTGCGCCAGGCAAATCCAGATGAATACGTAGCCCTGCAAAGAGGCAAGCTCCGGGAGAATTCGCTCAACCGCCAGGTGACGCTACAGCTTTTGAAACGCAGTTGTTCCAAGACCACAAGTTTGCACGAACCCGGCTGGGAAGCGGCATCGGCGGCGAACCGTCCGACCGAGTTGTCTTCTCGCCCGAATATGACAGACTGACCGGAAGAGGGAAAAAGACGGATGGGACATCAAGCAGCCGATTTACATCTTTCAGGGAGCCGCCGAGCTTCGGCGCGCGTCCTGGCCGTGACCAGCGGCAAGGGCGGTGTCGGAAAGACCAACATCGCGGCCAACCTGGCCATCTGCATGGCCGCGGCCAACCAGCGCGTGCTCCTCATGGACGCCGACGTCTCCCTGGCCAACCTCGATCTCGTTATGGGCATTCGCAACCGATACAATATCTCCCACGTCGTTCGAGGGGACCGAACGATGGAGGAAGTGATCCAGGCCGGCCCCGGGGGGCTGCGCATCATCTGCGGCGCGTCCGGCCTCGACAGACTTGCCGACATGACCGAAGGCCAGCAGAACCGCCTGCTGCGGCACCTTTCCGCCCTCCAGCACGAGACCGACAGGATTGTGGTCGACACGGCCGCCGGGATTTCCAGCAGCGTCGTCGGGTTCTGTCTGGCCGCCGATCACGTCCTCGTGGTCACCACCCCCGAAGCGACGGCCATGGCCGACGCCTACGGCATGTTCAAGGTCTTGGTCCGAAAAGGATACCAGGGACCGATAAGTGTCGTGGTGAACATGGCCCGCAACATCGCCGAGGGCCGACGGGCCCACCAGCGCATCGCCGGCGTGGCGCGGCGATTCCTCGCGCGCGACCTGTATTACGCCGGCACGCTCCTGAAGGACGAACGGCTCTGTGAGGCTGTGAGGGCCCGAAAACCGGTGGTCCTGGCCTATCCCAAGGCCCCGATCAGTACCTCGATCGCCACCTTGGCAGCTCGCCTCGGCGGCACCGACCACCCGGAAGACGCCGACGGCAGCTTCTTCGGCCGACTCATTCGGTGGTTGAGTTAAAGTCCGGCCGAACAAGGCCGATAAAGACCTATGCGGGCTTCCCCTGGAATCCCGCCGGAGCACCGGAGGACGGTGAGATGATGAGAAAGGACACACGTGCAGTACCGAGCAACAAGAAGGAGCCATGCGGCAGAACGTAACGGAGGCAACCTGTGAAGACACCGCACGCAACGGCATCGGATGAGAAGCTCACCATTGGAGAAATCTGGGATGCCTTTCACAAGACGCGCGAAGACTACCACCGGAATCTCTTGATGGAACACTACCGCGACCTGGTGCGGTACGCGGCGGAACGGCTTCACACCAAACTCCCCGACAAGGTGGAGGTCGACGACTTGATCAGTGCGGGCATCTTCGGACTCATGGATGCCATCGACGCCTACGACCCCGAGCGCGGCGTCAAGTTCGAGACGTACTGTGCGCCCCGGATCAAAGGCTCGATCCTGGACGAGCTGCGCAGCATGGACTGGGTGCCGCGCCTGGTGCGGGCCCGGGCGCATCAACTGGCCAGGGCCACCCATGCGCTGGAAATGCACCTGGGCCGTAAGCCCGGTCAGGAGGAGCTGGCCGAAGAGCTCAACATGGGCATGGAAGAATTCAGCCGGCTCCAACGCGACGCCAACGCCGCGAGCCTGGTGTCACTCAGCACGAAATGCGGGGACAACGACGGCGAGAAGGACGTCTACGAGATCGACGTCATCAAAGATCGCCGCAGCGAGGACCCCCTGCTCGAAGCCCAGAAACGCGACCTCAAGAACCTCCTGACCAAAGGACTCAGCCGGGCCGAGCGGCTCATCATCGTGCTGTACTACTACGAAGAGATGACGATGAAGGAAATCGGCGCGACCCTCGACCTGTCCGAGTCGCGCGTTTCCCAGATGCACTCGTCCATCGTCGCGCGGCTCAAGGCCCAGATGAACACGCGGAAGAAAGAGTTCGCCGTCGAGCAGTAACAGCCGTCGGCGTGACACTCCTGCCCCACGTGTCACGCCCTTCGAAGCACATCCATCACGACGTGACGGCGCGTCTGCGCGCGGCGACGATGTCACGCGATGTCACTTCACGGGTTTCAACAGGGTCACGAAACCGCCTCCCGCGTTCATGCGCACGCGCAGCGGCGACGAGGCCGACACGACCTCTTCGGTGCGAACGAAGCGATCCGGGCCCCTGGCGTGATCGGCTAATTGCACCGCGACGTACCGCCCGCTGCCCAGGAACGACAAATCCAGATCGTACGATCGTTGCGACGCGCCGTTGATGATCCCGACGAACCACGTATCGCCCGTGCGGCGCGCCAACGCCGCCAGGTCGCCGATCCGGCTGCCCGGCAGCACGACCGTCTCATCCCAGACCGACGGGATCGCCTTGATCACGTCAAACGCCGGGCTCCTCTTGTACAGCTCGGGCTTGTCGGCGTAGAACATCACCGGCGAAGTGAAGCAAACCGCCGTGGCCAACTGCAACGCAAACGTGGTCCCCTTGAGCATCTCCGGATTGAACGTGCAGGGCGTGAAATCTCCGTGGCCCGCGAGAAAACGCGTAAACGGCAGCGACGCGTAATGCTGCGGCGGAAGCTCCGACCACTTGTTGTATTCCAGCCCGCGAATGCCCTCCCGCGTCATCTCGTGCGGGTACGTCCGCGATTCGCCCGTCGGCTTGTTCGCTCCGTGAAAGTCGATCATCAGCTCGTACTGCACCGCGTCCTTGAGCACGTCGGTGTAAAAGTCGATCATCTCCTTCGACTCGGAGTCCATGTAGTCGATCTTGATACCGACGGCGCCGGCCTTCTTGCAGAGGCGGAAAAACTCCCGCCGGCTCCCCGGGTCGTCCAATCCCTCCATGTCGATCCCCTCGGTCCTGCCGGTCTTCCAGCGTTTCCAGACGTGAATCCCCACCCCCTTGCCGGCGGCGTAGGAGGTCAGCTCGGCCAGGAGATCCCACTTGTCCTTGCCCGGCTTCTTCCAGGTATGCTCCCAGCCGGCGTCGACGAGATAGTACTCGAAACCGAACTCCGCCGCCTGGTCGACCCAGGCGCCCTGCCGGTCGTAAGCGACACTGTCCCAGTTGCCGATCTTGCCCGACCACCAGTGCCAGAAGCCCCGGCCCGGCCGAATCCACTCGGCCTGAGCCAGCGCCGGAGCCGGCGCCTCGTTTAGATTGCCGATGATGTCCGAATTCACCAGCCCGTTGAGATCGGGCGAAACCACAATCACGCGCCAGGGGCTCTTGACCGTCCCTTTCAGATCCCAGTGCTCGTCGTCCTCGAAAACCGCCTTGAGCCGTGGCGCCCCTTCTCGGCTGGGACGCAGCGTCATGCCTGAATAGTCAAACAGAGCCGCCTCGCTCAACATGGCATAGCCGACGGCCGGCAGCTCAACGACCACCGGCGGGCCCATGTGCGCGTCCCCGGGCACCTGCGCGATCGGCAGCCTCTGGTAGAAGCCTTCGTAACTGCCCGTATTCGTCTGGAACCAGATCGCACTCGCCTCGGGCAGCTCAAACGCGGTGTCCTCCCCGGCCACACGATGCGTCCCGTCCCCGTCAACGACGTAGCGAAATCCGACCCCGTCATTGAAAACGCGCACTTCCAGAACGTACTTCGTTCCGCTTTGCACGTGCATGACCGGGATTCGGGCCCCGCTGAAGTGGTTCCTGGCCTGCGAATGTACGCCGCGGGTTCGATAGGACTCATCAACCGTCCAGCGATCGGGGCTGCCCACCGAGACGCCCCGGCCGAGATGCACCCCGTCTATGGTCGCCCCCAGCGGCGACGGCTCGATCACCACCCGGCCCGGCCGCGACAGCGCGTACGTCAACTGTCCCGCCTCACTGCTTGCCACCGTCGTGACGAGTTGTCCGTCGGGGCTCTGGACCACGATACCGCCGGCGCCCGAGACCATCTGTGAGAACATGCAAACACCCGTAATGATCCAAATCCTGCCTGCCATCATTCACTTCTCCCTTGTCCACAAGCGTTAGAACGCACCGATTCGCCCAAAGGCGACAATGACCGCCTTAGTCTACTGTCACCGGCGCCACCGCACAAGCTCGGCGCCAGCGAGGCCGTCGGTGTCCCCACCATGCTTCCAGGGCAAATAGGTCACGCAATGCGTGCCGCTCAGCAGCGACAAGTAGAGAACCCCTGCTTTTGAGGAGGTGGTGGGAGGAAAAAGCAGGGGCCAAATGAAAAAGCAACTGTATTATGGACCCTGCCCGGGCCAAAGTCAAGCAAAAAGCGTCGCAAAAAAAACCGTAAATCCCGCTGAGACCTCTAAATACGACTACGAGCGTCCCTCTCGGCCAAGACCGTTTCGTCACGCCGGCGGAACCACAAACCGGAATATGGCAACTTTTGCCGTGAACACTGTATGTGAATATAGGGATTATGGGGCACATAGAAAGACCTGTTTTTTGTGCGCAATCGAAGTACAAATCCTCACTACTGCCCCGTGGATCGGCGGCGGAAGCGCTGGTGATAGTCCTGCATGGCCTCCTCGTAGTACGGCGTCCGCAACGGGCCTTCGAGCAGCGGGTCGCCGACCCGGCCCATCCAGGTCCACAGCTTGTCCGAGAGCTCCCGCACAGTATCCGCGTGCTCGGGTCGCTGGGCCAGGTTGTTGCGCTCGTGGGGGTCGGCTTTGAGATCGTACAGCTCGACGACGGGCCGCCTGCCGCCCTTGCGCCGGGGCCGCTCGACGTGCCCGGCCACCCTCTGCGGCACGGCGTCGGTGGGGTAGATCACGGTCCGGCCGGGCTCGAAATAGCGAATCAGCTTGTACCACTCGGTCCGCACGCACCGGGACAGGTTGTCATAAAGCGCGTGGCTGGTCCGCTGGGCGTAGACTTCCCGCCGCAGCGACTCCTTCCGGCGACCCTCGATCACCGCCCTGAAGCTGTATCCATGCAGGTTCCCGGGCCTGTCCACGCCGGCCAGGTCCAGCAGCGTGGGCAGAAAATCCACGTTGCTCATGAGCTGGCAGAAGACCTTGCCGCCTTCCATCGCCGTGCCGGGGCGGTACATCACCAGCGGCGTTTCCATGCCCGGATCGAAGAGCGTCCACTTGGCGCCGGGGTACGGAATCCCGTGATCGGCGGTGAAGATCACGAGCGTGTCGTCGGCAACGTCGCTGGCCTCCAGGGCCTTGAGAATCCGGCCCACGCAGGTGTCGAAGTAGCGGATCGTCCCCTGGAACATCGCCAGGTCTTCCCGAATCTCGGGCGTATCCTGAAGATAATGCGGAATCGCGACGCCCTTCTCGGCATCCTTGCCGTTCTTGAACGGTCGATGCACCTCGAAGAATCCCACCTTCATGAAAAACGGCCGCTGCCCCTTCGGCGCTTGCCCCAGTTCCTCGCAGGCCGCCTCGACCGTCTCTTCGGCAACGCGTTTCTTCGATAAAACCTTGTCGTAGCCGAGCTTGTGCGGATCGCCCTGGGTAACGTGCTGGAGCCCGACCAGCATCGTGGCGTAGCCGGCGTCCTTGAGGATCGCCGCCAGATGCCGCTCGTCCTCGTTCAGACGCCAGTTCCAGGGCTGGTGCGTGAGCCCCATCAAGCCGTTGGCCTGCGGATACCGGCCGGTCAGAATGCACCCCCTACTCGGACTGCACACGCAATCGGTGGCGAAGTAGTTCGCAAACCGAATCCCCCGTGCCGCCAGGGCATCGATATTCGGCGTCTGCACCGTCTCGACGCCGTAGCAGCCGATGTGCTGCCCGATGTCGTGGCACGTAATCATCAGAATATTCGGCCGCTCCGCCGGCGAGCGACCCGGGCCCGCCCCGGCCTGCCTCTCGTCCAGAACACCCGACGCCCCCAAACCCGCCACCGCCGCACCCGAAACTCTCAGAAAATCCCGTCGTTTCAAAGACCTACCCCTTCAAAGACGTCTACATGCCCCACTGATAAAACGTTTCACCAACTTGCGACCATAGATTGCTTCGCTTCGCTCGCAATGACACGGAGGGCTCGTATCTGTCATTGCGAGGAGCGTCGCGACGAAGCAATCTCCTCCCGCATAGTGGCGGAACCCGCAAAATGCGGCGTCGAGCCCTTCGGACTCCTCCCGCCCGAGAAACGCCAAGACCATACTACCGCCCCCCATCGGGCCTGACAACGCCCCACCGGCAGTCCGCGGCCCCCAATTGGCTTCGTTTGGCGTTTCCCGTGCCTTTCGAGCTTGTTTCGAGTTTTGAGCTTCGCGCTTCGGATTTCCCGGTTCCGAGCGGCCTCGCCCGCGAGAGACCGGGCAAGATTGGCTTCGTTTTCCACACCCGCCCCCATTTTTCGGCCACGAACGGCGAAATTGGCTTTGTTTCTCATTCTCGCCCCCCTCCGCGCGCGTACCGAAACCACGGTGGCGGCCCTCACCCACCCTGACAAGGCCGACCGTCGGTGGCACCCAATTGGGTTCGTTTTGCATTTCCCGTGCGTTTGGATCATTTGCCTTTTAAGCTTGTTTCGAGTTTTGAGCTTCGCGCTTCGGATTTCCCGGTTCCGA
>JAFGCA010000261.1 GCA_016932895.1 Sedimentisphaerales bacterium
GACATCCTGTTCATCCTTTCCGCCGCCACTTCTGAAAACGGCCACCAATTGGGAGCACAAGAGTTGGCCACGATGCGCCAGGGTGCGATTGTCGTGCTGGTGGGGCGGGCAGAGGTGGTGAAGTTCGACGCCCTGCTCGATGCCGCCGGTTCCGGCCGTATCCGCGCGGCCATCGACGTATTCCCACAAGAGCCGGTCCCACCCAACGACCGCGTGCGCACCACCGACAATGTGATCCTTTCCGGACACCGTGCCGGAGGCCTGCCAGAAACCTATCGCGAGGTAGGAAGAATGGTGGTTGACGATTTGGAGATGATACTCCGCGGGCTGCCGCCCATGCGCATGCAGCCAGCTATCCTGGAAACCGTCGAGCGCCAGCGGAGCAAGCCGATCATGGCTAGCGCCATGAAGTAATCACCCCTCGGCGTCTGTGCTTCTACGCCAAACCGAAAGAACGACGATATGAAGCTGGTGAATGTCCCGTCGGCCGGCGAGGCTCGGCGCGATTTCAACAACGCCGTGACCCTCGGGCTGCCCGGGCCCGTTCCCTACTTCGACTGGTCGTTCAGCCGCAACCACTTGGCACGCCTGCTGGGCGATCGTGTTCACCGAGAGTGGCCCAAGGTCACGATTCCAGCCTACAACCTGCCGCCCGAGTGGTCCTTCGAGGTGGCGTTGCAGTTGGGGATCGGATGCGTGACCCCCGGCTTCATGTGGGAGCTGGGACGCGTCTACCGCGATCGACCGGGCAGCAATCCCGTGTACGTGGGCGGTTCGATCCGTTGCCGTGGGGACGTGCGCCGGGCTCGGCGCCCTCCTCTGGAGCCGATTCTCGCACGTCTCGACGAGTTCCTCGCGCTGGGGCGCAAGTATGACGTGGCGGTGGCGTTTACCGTGCGCGCCCCAATCTCGATTGCCCAATTAGGTATGGGACTCGAGCACTTCTGCATTGCGATGACTGACACTCCTGGTCTGATCAAGGCCATTATCGACGCATCCGTGGAATTCCACGTACCCTTGATCGAAGCGGCAATTGACGCGGGAATCGACTACCTGATCGTCACGGAGAACCTTTGCTTCGCCAGCGGGCCAGTTGTCCATCCAGACTTGACCCGACGCCTGCTGCACGACGCGGTCGGGCAGTATTTGCAACCGGCACATGCGCGAGGCGTCGCCGTCGGGCTCCATTCCGACGGTGACAATAGAGCGTTCATCAATGACTTTGTTGATCTCGGATTCTGCTTTCTTCATCCCGTCGAACCTTGCGGCGGAGCCTTCGACATCTACGAACTGCAGCAATACATGCGGCGAAGACTGGCCCTTTGCGGCAACATCGATCTAGCCGGCGTTCTTTCACGCGGGACGCCGGATGACGTGCGACGTGATGTGCGGGAACACATTCTACGGCTCGGACCCGCGGGCGGCTACGTGTGTGGATCGAGCCACGAGATTTCCGATTCGGTGCCGCCGGAGAACTTCGAAGCGTTGGTTCAAGCCGTGCACGACTACGCAAGCGCGTGGGTCCCGGCTACGACGGCTCCTGCTGAGAAGGCCCGGATAGCTGGCGCGCCTGGGCGATGAATGCCTCCGCGCCATGAAATAGCAGCCTCAATGCAGCCCAAGCGCCGAAGAAGCGGAACCCCAGGGGGATCCACTTTGCCGCTGATTCGATGGATCCGACGTGGCACCCGGCGATCTTGCCGTGCTCGCGACAAGCGAGGCCCACCCGTTCCATAACCTCATTGATCTTGGCTTGGTCTCCGTCTTCGCCGTTGCACAACAGCGCCCCAAGATCCCCGGGGCCTACGTACAGCATATCAACCCCAACCGTGCCGGCAATCTGGTCGATGAGCTCGACCGCCTCCGGAGTCTCGATCTGAATCGCGGTAATGATCGACGCATTTGCCTCGGCAAAAACCTGTTTCGCGCTCACACGGGGCGCAAAATCCAGATGCGGCCGAAACAGATGCACTCCTCGGCACCCAAGCGGCGGGTATTTGGTCATGGCGACCGCCTGGCGCACCTCTTCCATCGTCCGCACCTGCGGAAAGAGAATGCCATCGGCGCCGGCGTCGAGCATCTTGGTGACCGTGCCCCGGTCGCCGAGAGGCACGCGGACCAGGCAGGCCATGGGTGCTGCTCGCGACGCTTCGATGAGCCGCCGGGCTTGAGGCGGGCTATAAGTGCCGTGCTCCATATCGATGATCACGAAATCCAGCCCGGCGTGGGCCAAAACGTGAATTGCCCCGGACGCCTCCAATTCTACCAGGAAGGTCCCCCAGAGCACTTCGTCTGCCTCCAGTCGGCGCCGTGTTTGTCTGGCCTGCTGAAAGATGCCGCCGGCCGCAACAGGAGGATCGCACTTGCACATACACTCGTCTCCAAAACGAAGATGGCGCCAACACGGTCCTTCTAACGAGAATAGGCCGTCCCAGGCGCAAATCGCTCGTAAGCGGTAACCTATCTTCGGGCCCGACATTCTGAATTGTATTCGATAACGTCTCCTCGTCAATCGCCCTCTCTGGGAGTGTGTGACCAGCGTTTTTGGCGGCCTCAAGTCGGGGCGTAGCGGGCATTTGGCCAGACCTGACGCCATTGGCCGTTTCTGTCCA
>JAFGCA010000262.1 GCA_016932895.1 Sedimentisphaerales bacterium
ATCTGCGAAGGAACGAGTGGAACGGTAGGAACGGAGTGGAACCATGACGTCGGATGCGAAAATCGGCTTGCTGCTGGGGCTGGTGTTCATCTTTGTGATTGCCTTCATCATCAATGGTTTGCCGAACCTCAGGCCGCAGCAGGCGACTCGCGCGGGCGTGTCCACCGAGATCAGTTTCCCGACCGAGACGCCCGGCGGCATCGTGGACAACGTGCAGCGCGCCCAGGCGGATCTGGACTGGAAGCAGTTGGTCGATCAGCAGGCGGCCGTCGAGACGGACGAGCCTGTCGTCGAGCAGCCCGACACGGCGGTGGAGACGGCGGTGCAGCCGGTCCCGGCGACCGATGGCCAGGACGTTCGCTACGTCAGCCCGTTGCCCAGGATCAACCAGATCGGCCAGGGGATCGAGGCCCTGGTGGAACACCTCACGGCCGGTCTGCAGAGTCAGAGGGAGCAGGGCGCCACGGTCAACATGGATCCGCCCCGACCGGTCGCAACGCAGGCCGGCGGGAGCGAGCGACAACCGGCGATCCAGGTCCCTCAGCCCCGGTCGGAGATCCGTCTGCCCGAGACCGTTGCGCGGACGGCTGAGCCGTCCGGACCGTCCGTGACGCCGAGCCGATCTGTCGCGACGGCTTCGGCTCCTCCCAGGCCGGCAGGAGTGGTCACGGTCGTTGGGGAAGGGGAGAGCCTGTCCAGCGTCGCCAAGAGGATGTACGGCCCGGAAGAGGGCAACAAGATTGCCAACGTCCAGCGGATCTTCGAGGCCAACCGGGATGTCCTCCCGTCGGTCCACGAAGTCAAGGCCGGGCAGAAGCTGGTCATCCCGCCGCTGCCGCGGGCGGCGGTCAATCCGGCCAATCCGTCGGACGTCCTGAAGAAGGAACTGTTCGAGAAGGTTCGTGCGATCGGCGAGCGGGCGGCGGCCCAGACCCCTGTGCCGAGCGTGGAGAGCCGCTGGTACACCGTCCAGGAGGGCGACAATCTCTGGAAGATCGCCCGCAATCAGCTTGGCGCCGGGGCCCGCTATGAAGAGATCCTCAAGCTCAACGTGGACCTCATCAAGGATCCGGCCAAGGTGGGCCCGGGGACGGCGATTCGACTTCCGCTGAAGTGACCGGGCCATGGGATCACGTCTGAGTTTCGTTCTGGTGGTATTCTTCTTTGCGGCCACGCTGATCGTGGCCGTCTATCTGCGCGGCGCCAACCACCGCGTGTTCTATACCGTGCGGACGTACAAGATCGAGCAGGGCCGGCTCCAGCAGGAGCTCTGGCAGAAGCAGCTTCGTGTGGAGAGTCTGATCAATCCGGCCTCGGTCTCCCAGCGGCTGGGGGAATGAAGGCCGATCCCGTCCACGTCTCGCGTCTCGCGGGCGGGCGAGTCCCATAGGTCCTATAAGTCCTATAGGTCCTATGCGACGAATGGGACGCATAGGACCTATAGGACCTCTGAGTGATCGATGCAATCGGATAGCGCCGGCAAGCGTGTTCGTGACAAGGCGACGACCGGCCGCGGTGACGGCGGGCGCGAGTTGACTACCATCGTCGTGGTGATGTCCGTGGTGATCGTGGGGTTCTTCGCACTGGCGGGGCGATGCTTCTACCTGCAATGCACCCTGGCGGACCACTATGCCCAGAAGGCCCTCGTGCAGCAGAGGGCGTATCTGCCCCTGGAGCCCCAGCGGGGGGCCATCCTGGACGGCCGGGGGAGGGTCCTGGCCGCCAGCAGCCAGATCCGCACGATCTTCGCCGAGCCGCGGATTATCAAGGAGCCCAAAGAAACCGCCACCCGCCTGGCGCCCGTCCTCGACACGGGGGCCCATGAGATCTGCAGGCTCATCGTGGACGGCAACAATCCCGGGTACGCCGTCCTCAAGCGGGATGCCACCGTCGCCGAGTGCGAGGCGGCGCGCAAGGTCCCCGGCATCGGGATTCATTACGATTGGTGCCGCCAGTATCCGACCGGCCGGCTCGCCGCCCACATCGTGGGATTCACGAGCCAGGACAACCGCGGCCTGGCCGGCGTCGAGTATGCGTTCGATCGTGACCTTCGCGGCCGGGGGGCCCGACACACGTTCCTGGTCGATGTCCATCGTCGGCCTCTGGCCTTCTGCCTGGCAGACGAGCAGGACGACAACGAGATGCCCATTCACGGGTCGGGCATCATCCTGACGCTGGACGCCACGATCCAGCAGTTCGTGCACGAGGCGCTGCTCAGCCAATACAAGGAATATCAGGCGGAGGCGGCCGTGGCCATGGTGGCCGACCCGCACACCGGCGAGATCCTGGCGATGGTGACGCTGCCGGATTTCGATCCGACCCAGACGGCCAGGACGGCGAGGAAGAACCCCGAGGTCTTCACCAATCGGCTGCTGACCGATCAGTACGAGCCGGGCAGCATCTTCAAGCCGTTCGTCGCGGCGATCGCACTCGATACGAAGGTGCTCAACCGGTACGAAACCATCTTCTGCGAAAACGGGCACTACCGGGGAAAGGATGCCCGGGGAAAGAGCTTCGGGACCATCGGGGAGTACCGCCAGGGATTCGGGGATCTGACGCTTCGCGAGATTCTCATGGTTTCATCGAACATCGGCATGGCAAAGATCGGCCAGCGACTCGGCGCCACGCGGATGTATGAGGGACTGACGCTATTCGGCTTCGGTCGCAAGGTGGGCATCGAGCTGCCGGGCGAGGCCGAGGGCCTGCTTCGGCCGCCGCACGAGTGGACTGGCTACAGCGTCACGCGGATTCCCTTCGGCCAGGAGATCGCCGTCACGGGCCTGCAGATCCTGCGGGCCTTCTGCATGCTCGCCAACGGGGGCCGGCTGGTCCACCCCTATATCGTCAAGGCGCTGGTCCGGTCCGACGGAGTGGTGGTCGATATGCGACCCTCGACGCTTCGGGTCGGCTACGTGATCAAGCCGGACGTGGCCCGATGGCTGGTCCAGGATGCCCTGGTCGCGGTCGTCAACGACCGCAAGGGCACCGGCGCCAGGGCCAAGCTCGACCAATGGACCGTCTTCGGCAAGACGGGCACCGCCCAGTTGGCCGAGGGGGGCGTCTACCAGGACAAGGCCTACGTCGCGTCGTTCATCGCCGGGGCGCCGGCGGAGAATCCCCGGGTCGTCGTGCTGATCTCGATCCGCCGGCCGAACGTGGATCTGAAGAAAGGCTACACCGGCGGCACGGTCGCGGCCCCGGTGGCGGCCGTCATCCTCGAGAAGACCCTCACCTATCTCCAGGTCCCGCCGAAAGGGACGCCCGGCGGGTCGGCCGCAACAACGGCCTCCCGTTACGTGCAGCCTTACTCGGAGGAATCGGACGATCACTCCTGGTGAGCCCGCCGGCGCGGGAAACTCGAAATCCGAAGCACGAAATCCGAAACAAATCCAGGAAAAAGAAAGACCCAAATGGCCAAAACGCTCTGGCAAATCGGCGGGAGCCGTTTGGGTCCTTGAGGTTTTTTGAATTTTGAATTTGTTTCGGATTTCGTGCTTCGTGCTTCGGAATTTCGCTTCGACGTGCCTATCCTCGCGTTTCATGTCATCCCCTATGGTTGGGGACTGGCGGACCGGCGGGAATCTGGTACACTACCTGACTCTGATTTGCCGTTTGACCGTGCAAGGGTAGAGAGACCGGATGGCCAGGATCATCTATGCGGTGGCAGGCGAGGGTTTCGGACACGCGAGCCGAACGCACCTCATCGGCCAGCGTTTCCTCGACGCCGGGCATGACGTGATCTTCGCCACGTCGCACCGGGCGCTGCTGTACCTGCGCGAATGTTTCGGCGAGCGGGCCCGCGAGATCTTCGGCCTGACGTTCGATTACAGCAAGGGATACGTCGATCCGGTCGCCACCGTCTGGAAGAATCTCGCACGGTTTCCGGGCGGCCGGCGGGTCAACAAGCAGCTCTATAACGAGGTCTACCGGCCCTTCGATCCGGACCTCGTGGTCACGGATTTCGAGCCGTTCAGCGCCTGGTGGGCGCTGCGGAATCGCGTGCCCTTCATCAGCATCAACAACGAGCACACGCTGATCTTCTGCAAGCTCGAGCACAAGCTCAAGAACGTCGTCCAGCGCATCCAGGCGGGGTTTGTGACCCGGTTCCACTACGTGGGAGCCAAGGCCTATATCCTCATCAGCTTCTTTCAGGCCCCGTTGACGAACGACAAAGCGGTGCTGGCGCCGCCGATCGTCCGCCCGATCATCACGACGTTGACGCCCTCCGACGGCGGACACGTCACGGTCTACTGGACGACCGGCACGAACGAGGAGCGATTGCGGGACGTGCTGAGCCGCTTTCCGGACCAGCAGTTTCGAGTCTACGGTTTCAACAAGGCCGCCGAGCGGGGCAACTGCATGTTCAGAGAGCGTTCCACGGAAGGGTTCCTCGCGGACCTGGCGTCCTCGCGGGGGGTGATCGCCTCGGCGGGTTTCTCGCTGATCAGCGAGTGCCTGCACCTGCGAAAGAAGATGCTCCTGCTGCCTCTGGCCGGGCAGTACGAACAGCTCCTCAACGCCCGCTACGTTCAGAAGCTGCGTCTCGGGACCTGGGCCAAGAGACTCAGCGAGCCCGCTCTGTCGCGGTTCATCGAGGGGCTCGACGAGCCCATGCCGCAGGACGGCCGCATTCTCTGGCCGGACAACGAGAGGTTCTTCGAGGTCCTTCGCGACGTTCTGGCGGAACTGCGCACGCCTGCACGCATCGTGCTGTGATCGTGTCCTTTCGGCAGGGCTGCATGAAATAGTTCGTGCTGATCAGTATCTTCCGTTGTGACCGGTGGATTCCGCTTGATCGGTGG
>JAFGCA010000006.1 GCA_016932895.1 Sedimentisphaerales bacterium
ACGGGTCCCGGAGGCCGAGGCGATCCCTTACCCGCCATGGCAGTATCAGCATCACACCTATCCCGTGGTGCCGGTGCCGCTTTCGTTTCTCAAGAGCGGCGCGGGCAACCGGTTTCGCATGCGCGTCGACCCCGAGCATCCCTGGAAGTGGCCGCAGAATCTCATCTACGGCGTACATTTCCGCATCTATTACGACCCGGCGAAGAAGCCCCACCCGACAGGGCGGATCATCTCGCCCGAATCCGGAGCGGCGCTCGGCAAGACCGTTCAACTACAGGTCGAGGCCGAGAGTCCCTGTGGTGCGATCAAGCGGGCCGAGTACGTCGGTCACTACGAGGACGTCAATTACGAAGGCGACGGGCGGTACACGCAATGGCATTATCATTTCTTCCATGGCCGGATCACCCATCACATCGGCACTGCCACCGAAACGCCGTACGCGGTGACCTGGGATACTTCCTGGGTTCCGGATCAAGAGCAGCCGATGGCGCTGGCCGCCCGGATCGTCGACAGCACCGGGATGATCTACATGACCGAGGCGGTGACGGACTTGCGCCTCGACCGCGACGGTTTCTCGGTCGAATTGTGCAAGCCCTATGACATTCCCAAGAAATGGGTGACGCGCAGCGGCGAAAAAGAGGAACGCTTCGTTGTCACCGGCGATCTGCAAAAGGCCACCGCCGCCCGCCTCCTCTGGTCGAGCTGGAGCCCCGGGTATATGCGCGGGATCTATATCAACGGTGAGAGAGTGTTCGATCAGGAGGGGCCGAAGTACCAGTATTACTTTCACCGGGTGACGCTTGACGACGTCGGCGTATTCCAGGGCGGTGTCAACATTCTCAAGACGGGCAAGACGCCGAAGATCGGCGGACACATGGTACACGGGATGGAGGTGAACTGGCCCGGTATCATGGTCCTCATTCAGTACGCAGACAAATAGCAACATTCTGGACCTGGCCGCAGGCCCAGGCCCAAGACATTCAGACAAAAGCTCTATGGGGACCACAGGAGAGGGCACATGAGGCGATGCGCAATGCTCACAGCGGTGGGTATTCTCATTATTCTGGCGGCTCCGTTCGCGCATGCCGGTGCGATCCCCTTCAGGCACACGGCGATCGACGACAGTGTCAAGGACCCATGGGCCAAGATGGTCGCGGACATCGACGGCGACGGGTTCCCGGATATCGTCATCGGCGGGCGCAGTGGGCCCCTGGTTTGGTATCAGTATCCTGATTGGGAGCCGACGGTCATTGCAAAAGGCGGCTACCGGACCGTAGACGGCGAAGCCGGCGACATCGACGGCGATGGCGACCTCGATATCGTCATGGGCGGACTGATCTGGTATGAGAACCCGCTTCCATGTGGCCGGGCCACGCGGACGGGCTCGTGGAAGGCCCACCGGGTGGCGGATCACAAGACCCACGATCTGGAGCTGGCCGACCTGGACGAGGACGGCGACCTCGATATGGTCACGCGCGATCAGTCCGATTTTGGTGCGAAGGCCGGTGATAAGGTCTACCTGTGGCGTCAGGATGAGGACGACAGGTGGTCGCACAGGATCATTGCCTGTCCTCACGGCGAAGGGCTGACGCTCGGCGACCTGGACCGGGACGGTGATGAGGACATCGTTGTCGGCGGCATCTGGTACGAGAACCATGGCCGGATTCTCAACGGCGCGTGGCCGGCGCACAAGTTCGCCGACTGGCATCCGAGTGCGACCGTTCAGGTGGCCGATGTCAACGGTGACGGTCGCGCGGACGTTGTCCTGTCGCCGTCGGAATTGAAAGGCAACTGGTACCGGCTTTCGTGGTTCGAGGCCCCGCCCGATCCGAGACAGGGCGGCTGGGTCGAGCATGTCGTCGTCGATTCGATAGAATGCGTCATCCATGGCCTGGTGACGGCCGATTTCAATGGCGACGGAGCCGTGGATATCGCGGCGTCGGAGATGCACCAGGGCAAGGATCCGGACGAGGTGATGGTCTTCGTCAACCGCAGCGGCGGAAGTGCGTGGGATAAACAGATTCTCTCTACGAGAGGATCGCACTACATTCAGGCCGCCGACATCGGTCGCGACGGGGATATCGATCTCATCGGCGCCAACTGGAGCGGCCCTTACCAACCGGTCGAGATGTGGGAAAACGCCTCCGCTGGCCAACCGGCTTTGTCCAGCGCCAGGGGCGATCTGCCCGCGCCGTACGGGAATCGGTGACCCGGCTCGTAGCGCGCCTTGCTGGGGCCGGTCCATAGCGTGGGGCCTGTGTACAAGTGCAAGGGTGTGTCGCTGCACAGCCTCAACTGCCCGCGGGGACAGCCCCCGGGTCGTACGCTTGTTGTCTTCTCTTCAATGGGCGCGCGTGCGTCAATCCCCGCTTGTACGGCGGTCGCCTCATTCGTTTGCTTATCCCTGCGCGCCCCCAGGTTCCTGATGTCTAATCCGGCTGCCTGACACAGCGCAACCAGAAGCAGACGGCCTGCCAGGCCGCAGATGGTGGTCGCGTCTATCCGAAGCATTGTGATTGCTCCTTTCCCATAGCCCACGCCTTCGTGCGGGCCGCCTGCCGGCTCTATGATTGGGTGTCGGTGTCTTCGGTGCTCTGCGTCTGGCTCAGGGCCGCCATGCCGCCGATGGCACCGAGGTTCATCGTATCGAGGGCTGAACTGGGGACGATGATCATCGAACCTTTTTCCTTGAGGCCCTCAAAGAGCATGTTCATGCCGCGCAGGTGCATCGCGCCGGGATTCGACTCGTATTGTTTGGCGGCCTGTGCGAACTTCTCGGCGATTTCGGTCTCGGCCGTTCCCAGGATGATGCGGGCGTGACGCTCCCGTTCGGCCTGCGCCTCCTTCGACATGGCGTCTTCCAGGTCCTTCGGGAGAGTGATGTCGCGGATCTCCACGGACTGGACCGTGATGCCCCAGGGGTTGGTCTTTTCGTCGAGAATTTCCTGGAGCTTCTTGCCGAGCTGCTCCCGGTGCGACAGCATCTCCGTCAGTTGATGCGTGCCGATGATGTCACGCAGGCCGGTCTGGGCGCTGAGCACGATGGCCTGGTAGAAGTTCTCCACCTCCAGAATCGCCTTTTTGGCGTCCCAGACCATCCAGAAGCAGATGGCGTCGACGTCGACGGGAACGGTGTCCTTGGTGAGCGTCGATTCGGAGCTGAAGTCGGTCGAGCGGATGCGCATATCGACCGATTGCGTGACACTCTCGATGATCGGGATGATAAAGAAGGGCCCCGGGCCCCGGAGGGCGTGGAACCGGCCGAGCCGCAGGACGATGGCACGCTCCCACTGGTTGGCGATCTTGATCCCGAAGAAGCAGATGCTCGCCACGAGGGAGGCGGCGATAATGATGTAAATGTTCCAGTGTTGCCAGGTGCCTTCGGTGAGCCGGTTGAGGACGGCGCCGGCAAGCACGACCGTGGCGGCTGCCAGTGCGGCGACCCAGTTGAGAGATGCCGCCTCGGCCTCCAACTGCGTCGTGGCCTTGTACTCGCGGACGAGGCCTGCCAGAGCGACTTTGCCTTCTTTTCTCTCAGCCATTTTCCTGTCTCCTTTGCAAATGCTCGACGATCTCTTTCAGCGTTAGGTTGTACTGATGACCCCGAGCGACGAACTCGTCGCAGATTTGCCGGAGCATGCGTTTTCTTTCCGCTTCGCCGATCTGGACCTCGCGTTGGCCGACGAATGTTCCGGTGCCTTGTTGGGTGTCCAGGATCTTGAGGATCTCCAACTCGGAGTAGGACTTGCGGATCGTGTTGGGGTTGACCTGCAACTGCACGGCCAACTCCCGCACCGTGGGCAACTGCTCGCCGGGCAACAGCCGGCCCGAGGCGATCCCGTAGCGAATCTGATCGACGATCTGCCGGTGAAAGGGCACCCCGCTTTTCAAATCCAGCTTGAACTCAATCATTCAAACGCTCCATCCATTTGCCTAATGAAACGGTACAATAGTATTACAGTGTACTATTACTATAGCACAGTAAGGCATTGGGTCAAGAGGAAAAATGTTCTTTTTAAGTATTTATTTTGAAAAGGCTTACGCGTCTATTGGCGTTTTTTGGGGGGGTGTGAGAGACAGAGCGTCGATGCAGTTTCCATGACGCAGGCCACGGGCCGGCCGAGTCCCGAAGAGCCGCGGAGTGTCGTTCTTGCGATCGTTGTCGCCTGATTCTTGTGACCGCTTGCGGGCCGGTGTCAGGCGAGTGCGGCCCGGGCGTTCGGCACGGTGTCCAGCGGTTTGACCTTGTACGAAACCTGCAAGAGCTTACCCTTCTCGTCGATGAGGAACGAGGAGCGGATGATGCCTTCGTAGGTTTTGCCGTACATCGACTTCTCGCCCCACGCGCCGTAGGCCTGGGCGACCTTGTGGTCCGCATCCGAGAGCAGCGGGAAGGCAAGGTCGTATTTGTCGGCGAACTTCTTCTGTTTGTCCGGCGCGTCCGGGCTGATCCCCACCGCCGCGACGTTCACCTTCGCCAGGTCCTTGCCGGAATCGCGGACGCTACACGCCTGTTTCGTACAGCCCGGTGTGTCCGCCTTCGGGTAGAAATACACAAGCAACTTCTTGCCTTTGAAATCCGCCAGCGAGACCTTCTTGCCCGTTTGGTCCTCCAGGGAAAACGCCGGGGCCTTGTCCCCAACCTTCAATTGTGCCATCGTCGTTTCCTTTCTCTCAGCGATATTCATCGGGACGTCGATACTGAAATCGCGATTTCCATTGTTCGCTGTTCCTACGGAGTACGCGAGGAAGGGTTCTCGCAGATTCGGGAATCGCCTTGAGATACTGCGGGCCCGGCGATTGCGAAACCCGCCTGCGTCGCCTATGATGTGTCCCCGGACGGCCTTTGATTCTACCTGGGAGGCAACGACGATGACGACAGTGGCGACTGGGGCTTCGGCCCGGCGGCTTTCACGCCGGGGCTGCTGGAGACGGTTCCTTCTTGCGCTGCTAGCGCTGGCCTTGTTTGGGGTCGATGCGACGTGGGCGGCCTCGGAATATCCGCCGCCGGTGCCGGCGGCGGATGATTCGCAGTTCGGCGCGAAAATTCAGCGCACGATGCAACTGCTGGCCACGAGCACGCCGGAGCATAAGAACAAGGTCAGGATCCTCTTCTACGGCCAGTCCATCACCGTACAGAAGTGGTGGCGCAACGTCGCCGATGATCTGCGCCGGCGCTTTCCGCATACCGATCTGGAGATCGAGAACCGGGCCATCGGCGGCTTCTCATCGCAGTATCTCGTGCGTATCGCCGAGCATGACCTCTACACGTACTATCCCGATCTGCTGATCTTCCACGTCTACGGCGACCACCGGCGCTACGAGGATATCATTCGCAACACGCGCCGGCGGACCACGGCCGAAATTCTCATCTGGACCGACCACCTCGCCGCCGGGGAGAAAGCGAACGAGGCAGGGGAGTATGTTGACGAGGGTTGGACGGCGTTCATGGCCAAGTGGCTCCTTGAGAACGCGAGCAAGTACGATTGCGGAACTGTCGATATTCGGCCCGAGTGGAAGCGGTACCTCAAAGAGAACCGCCTCACGCCGCCCGACCTGCTCCGCGACGGCGTCCATCTCAACGACCACGGCTGTTATTTGTTGGCCGAGCTCATCAAACGCCGTCTCGTGTACCGGCCGCAGCTCGCCGCCGACCCCAACGGCATGGTCAGGACTTGTGTCGTCGGCCGCGACGTCCGTTGGAGTAGCGGCAAGCTGACGTTGGATTTCACCGGGAACCGCGTCGATGTAATCGCCGCCGACGCGGGCAAACACACGCCGGTGCAAGTCTTCATTGACGGCAAGAAACCATCCGCCTTTCCCGATGCCTACGCCATCACGCGCCCCAGCAGGATTCACAACATCTGGCCCTCTGTGATCCGCGTATCGTGGGAGAAACCTCTGATTCTGGAAGACTGGACGGTCCGGATTGCCGAGAGCGACGAGCTGGGAAGCAAGTTCCGGTTTGAGGTGGTCGGTTCCAGAACTGGCCCCGACGGTGCGGGCAACAGTTGGGAGAGGTTCGTCTCCCGCTCCGGCCGGGTCGTGATCGATCCCAACGACTGGCATATGGAGCGTACCTGCAAGTACGCGAAGAAACCCGTGCCGGACGGCTTCGAGATCAAGTGGAAAGTGGTCCCGATGTTCGTAGACGAGTACGAGCCGCCGCGGGTCGAAGACCCGGCTCGGGAGTACGCCACCACAGTCATCCAGGGCATCGACAACACACGCCATCGCCTCGAGCTCGTCGCCGAAACGGGCGGTCCCGTGCCGATCCGCGCCATCCGCGTGCACAAGCCGCCGCTGCCATAACTTGGACGCCACGTTCAGAGCTCCTTTCCAGATGGCCCCTAATGACAGCGGGACCGGCGCGGGCGGCGAATCGCCGCCGGTCGGCTGCGCGCTGAACAGGCCCCCGCGTTCTCTTGCTGTTCCTCTGTACGGCGAAAAAAAATTCACTTTTTTCTTGCAGTCTCTACAATTGTAAAGTAATCTTGTCATCGTTAGAGTTAAAGGAGGTTCTCATGGCGAAAAGAGATTGTGAGTTGACCGAAGCGGAATGGGCGATCATCCACGTGGTTTGGGAGCACCAGCCCTGTGCGGCCCCGACGGTCCAGGAAGAGCTGGCCGAGCGCAAGCAGTGGACCTACAGCACGGTCAAGACGCTGATGGACCGCATGGTGGGCAAGGGGCTACTCGAGACCGAGCGCATTCGCAATCTGATTCTGTATCGTTCCGCCGTCAGTCGGGCCGACGCCCAGCAAGGTGAGCTGATGCGTACGGTCAAGCGGGCCTTCGGCGGGGCGTTCACGCCCATGATGCAGTTCATGCTGGACAGCGATACGCTCTCGCCCGAGGAGATCGGCGAGCTGCAGGCCATGATTCGCAAAAAACGCCGGCGCGAGAAAACCGGGGTAAAGCGGTAATCCGTTTGTGACAAAGCGAGCCGCTGGACGTCGTTAGAACGCGGAGGTTCGATCATGAATGCAATCGTTGATATCATCAATGCCGTCGGGCGGGCGTTCGTGGATTTCGCCCTGCCCATGCTGGTTCAATCCACCGTCCTGATCCTGGTCCTGCTCGTCGTGGACGCGCTCCTGCGCAAGCGGGTACGCGCGGTCTTTCGCTACTGGATCTGGGTGCTCGTGCTGATCAAGCTGGTTCTACCGCCTTCGTTGTGGTCGCCGGTCAGCGTGGGCAGATGGTTCGGCGACGAGCTGCACGTCTCGGCGGAATCTCTTCTTGAGGACGACCAGCCACCGACGGTGGAACCACCCTCGACCGCTCTGCAAATCCTCTCGCAGCCGGTTCCGCTGTCGGTCGAGCCCTTTGCGGGCGTGCCCGAGCCCCGCGCCGCGACAGCGGAGCCATTGGCTCTTCCGGCCGTTGCGGGCGATGATAGAGCGATCCAGCCGGACACCGTAAGTGCGTCGGTGGAAGCGGAGAGGCCCGCTCCCGCTCCCGCGGCGCCCGTTACGGCGCTGGACTGGCGTGGTTTTGCGCTGCTGGCGTGGGCGAGCGTCGTCGTGGCACTCCTGCTTTTGCTCTTGCAGCGGGCGGTGTTCGTGCAGGGCCTTGTGGCCCAGGCCGCCGAGGCGAGCGCTTCGATGCAGAACGTTCTGGATGAGTGCCGGGCCCGCATCGGCCTCGGCCGCGCCATAGCGATGAGAATCTCACCGAACGCGACCAGCCCGGCCGTTTGCGGACTCGCGCGCCCCGTGATTCTGATCCCCCGGAATCTGGCCCCGAAGATCTCCCGCCACGATCTGCACGCCGTGCTGCTGCACGAGCTGGCGCACGTCAAGCGGGGCGATCTGTGGATCAGCCTCGCCCAGACGCTGCTGCAAATCGTCTATTTCTACAATCCGCTGCTCTGGCTAACCAACGCCGTGATCCGTCGCGTTCGCGAGAAGGCTGTTGACGAGGCGGTCCTCGTTGCCATGGGCGAGTCGGCCTCCGACTATCCGGAGAGCCTGGTGAACGTGGCCAAGCTCGCCTTCAAGCGGCGTCCCGTCCTGAGCCTGCGCCTGATCGGCGTCGTCGAATCCAAAAGCGCCCTGACCGCCCGCATCAAACACATCCTCAATCGCCCCTTCCCCAAGACCGCCAAACTCGGCGGCGTCGGCCTGCTGACGCTGTTCGCCCTGGCCGCCGTGCTGCTGCCCATGGCGAAGGCACGAGAGGATGAGGAGAACGCGGTCCTGTCCCGATTGGCCGTTGTGCCGAATTGCGCCGTCCGGCTGTCGGATATCAACGGGCAGCATTTGCCCGTGCTCGATTTCGCAAGCGAGAGAATTATCGTGCTGCCTGCCGTCCAGAACGAGCGCGATCTCCTGCGCATGACCGGTCCCCAGGACCAGGGAGATGTCGTTTACTACTACGACAGCGAAAAGGACAAGCCCAGGATCACCTTCCTGGGAAGCGCCGGCCTGAACGGTGAATCGGTGTCCGACGAGTACAAGGCGCTTACGCTCACACCGATGCGAATGCCTTTCGAAACGACCGTGGCCACGCGGGGCAACAAGCGATTCGCCATCCGCATCATCCGTGCCGACGAGCACGGATGCGTCATTCAGTTTCGTCCTCTGGGGGCCGAGGTCTCCACGCCCAAGGCCGTTTTGGCAAATGGGATCACAGTCGAGTTGTTGGGCGTCTGCGAGCATCCCAGCGCGGGCAGGCAGTGGTGGTACCCCGACGGCTCGACGATGAAGGAAGCGCCCCGTAGTCAGAGCGGCGTCCATGTCTATGCGCAAACGTCGGAATCCACCTATGAGTTCGCGGTGCGGCTGCATGATCTGCCCAAAGGGGCCGCCGTGACCCTGAAGACCGAGCCGATGGGTGCCCGGACCCAGGGACCGGGCGTGGAAGGTCTGCGCTGGTTGGCAGCGACGCTGCCGGATGACCTTCGGCAGTGTCGGTTGCTCTGCGGCATAGCGGCCGGAGCCTGGGAAACCCTCGCCCAAAGCTCAGGCGCCGCGCAGAACATCAGCGGAACGGCCCTGGGCGGCGTCATGTTCTCCGAGGCAAGCGCCCGAGCGGACGGCGCGCTCAGTGTCACCACGACCGATGATATCATCGAACGTCCGTGCCGCGTGGTCGCTATGGCGAAAGATGGCCGCACCATCGAAGCCTCTAAGTATAAGTGGGGCGAGGCTGGAAAGGCCCGACAGACTACGTCCCGGTTCGAGGGCATCTCTCTCAGCGAAATTGCAGAGTTTCAGTTCCAGACCCGGCCGTGGACCTGGATCGAGTTCGAGAACGTCTCGCTCCGTCCCGGTCGGGGAACGAATGTCGAAGTCCGCCTCCCGGTGGATCAGGGACTTCGAGAACAGGATGAGGCACAGCTCGACGAATCTACGACCCTGCCCTTGACCCGACGGACTGAAATGGTAATGCCCCTGGCCGAGCAGGAGGCCCGACGACTCAATCACGGCTACGTCGGCACGGAGCATATGCTCGTCGCGTTGGCACGCGACAGTGAGGCCGTGGGCGCCCGGGTCTTGGCGAGCTTCGGTGTCGATGCTGACACGTTGCGCGCGGAGATGGCCAAGCTCGTTAAGCCAGGCTTGGCCCCGTCACCTTCCGGCAAGCTGCCACGCACGCCTCGTGTCGATAGCACATTCAACTACGCCAGACAGGAGGCGACAAAGCTCGGCCACGCGTATCTTGGAACCGAGCACCTTCTCCTCGGCATCCTGCGCGAACGCGAATGCCTGGGCGCGCAGATGCTCGTCAAGCTGGGATTGACGTTGCCCCGGGTCAGGGCTGAACTGCGCAAATTCGTCCGCGCGGCAAACGAAGAGGATGTTAACGGGAACACTACGGTTCCGATTCCGTCGAGCGAGCCTCGACCATCGCGATTCGCTGCGACGTTGTCCAACGCCGTGACGGTCGAGTTGCTCGGTGTCTGTACGTATCCCGGCGCGGACAGGCAGTGGTGGCGGCCGGACGGTGGTTCGTTGCCGCAAGCTCCATGCTCGATCCCCGCCAGTTCCGTCCTCCACCCTTCCGACGGAGAGACAGTTTATGGATTTGTCGCTCAGGTCACCCATGTGCCGGATGACGCGCGAGGCGCCGTCAAGGTGCCCTCCGCTCGTACCCAGGCAAGCTACGACATGGCATGGGCGGCCGATGGGACCGTCAGGAAGGACATCTGGTATGCCGAGGCGATTCTGGCCAAAAACCGCAAGACCTGTACGGTCCGCTGCGAGGTGGCGACCGATATCTGGGCCGAATTTGAGAACGTTTCCTTGCAACTTGGCGGCTCGACCAATCTGGCAGTCAAGGTCGGGCCGAGCGGAGAGCTGCAAGGCCAGCGAAGGATCGTTCTGCCGGATGTGGACCATGAGGCGGTGATGCTCGATGATCGCGGGGTGTTCTTGCTGGAGCAGCGGGACCCCGACCGGGCCAATCGCGGCGAGGACCGGCTCTACCTGATCGACGCCGCCGGCAAAGTCCGCAGCATCTTCACGGGGTTGGATTTGTGCGAGACCATCGGCGGCGCTCACATGATGGCGGTCGATGAGAGCCGCAAGGTCTTGTGGGTGGCCGAGAACGCGGGCAACCGGCTTTGGAAGTTCGACCTGACCACCGGCAAAGTGGCGGGCCGTTTTCCGGACCTCAGAGCCAGTGCCGTTGCCGTGGATCCGGAGAGCGGGAATGTGTGGGTCGCAGCCGAGCCGGAGTTGATTCGCGTGGTGTCGCCCCAGGGCAACGTCCTGGCAACGTACGAGATACCGGGGTATGACATCGCATACAGTTCCCGTGACAAGAGCTTCTGGGTCGTGGGCAAGGAGATCTGCCGGGTGGACCGAGCGGGCCAGATCGTCGCGCGCGTCACTGGCGTAGGGTACGCGGCCGTGTCGGTCGCCACGGACCCTCACACCGGTGAGGCGTGGGTGGCGATTGCCTCCCACTCGCAAGTGCCGAAGAGCCGGAACGAATTATGGCATGTCGACGCCACCGGCGTCGTGCGGCACCGCCTCGACCTCGACGAGCTCAGGCCTTACTGCGTGCGGGTCGATTCCGACCACAGCGTCGTCTGGGTCGGTTGTCGCGGCACGACACTGCGCTATGACACCAGCGGGAACAGGCTGGCGTCGACGCGTGGAGAGTCGGCTTTTTCCATCGCGCTGAGCGGCCGCAAGGAGGTGGCGTACCTGGCCGACAGGACGGGGGCACACGAAGTCGTCGTGCTGGATTCGGGGCACGTGAAGTCCCGATCCCTCCTGTCTGACGTGAGCGACGTCCAGCAGAGCCAGAAGTGGATCGCACGCGTGCCGTTGGCGCAAGCAATGCTGCCGACGTCTCCGGAGATGGTCGAGCTGGTTCCCACAAGGCAGGAGGCGTCGACGCCGGGGATCGCCGTCTCCGCGAGCAAGACGGAATCGGCGGACAAGCTGCTGCAATTAGGAATGGCTCTGCTGATTCACGCGGCCGGCCACGAGGACCGGCTTCCCTTGGCGTTGAGCGAAGTCAGGGCCGAGATGAGCGAGCCGGATTTCTGGTGGTGCCGGGAGCACGCCGAGTACATCGGCCGAGGCATCAAGCGCAGCGCCCGGGCGCTTGACGACAGGGCAGTGGTCGTAGCCTACGACAAGACACTTCTCCGGCAGGGTGAAGGCACGAATGTTCTCTTTCTCGACCCTCACGTCGAGTTTCTTTCGCCCGACCGCCTGCAAGAACTCGCCATCTCCACTGCGGAGACTCCGGACAGGGACTTGTCCGCCGGGCGTATTGAACTGCCGGATGTGGATCATGAGGCGGTGATGCTCGATCTGGCCGGTGGCCGGCTTGTGCCGGTACCTCAGGTTGGGCCGCCGGAGAAGCTCCTGGAAGCCATCGAAGAGTTAGGCAAGGGAGACATCGTGCTTGATAGTCGCTCCCTGATCCTGGTTCGGGGAGCTACGTCCAGGCAGGCTGAGGGTGGCCCTGCGGATCTCGTGAGGCTCGTCAAGATTGGTTCGCACCTGCCCGAGACCTTCTCCGTTACCACCGCCGAAGGCTGGCAGTATGTAATCACGGTTCTTTCCATCGATGACGAGGCTTGCACGCTCACATATTCTCTGTCTCCTGTCGAACCCATGCAAACCCGCAGTTCTTCCGCACCGGATGCGCATGCAAATGAACCAGCCAGCGCGCTGGCGTTCTGTGTCGCGGTGAGCCGGACCGATGTTCCCGAGGCGATTGTGAAACGGTATGAGGAAGGGTTTGCCGAGGACCGACGCCCACCGGGCGGTGATTATGCCTGGTTTGAGGTACGACCAAATGTGACATTGTCGCCCGAGCTGGTGGCGCTGGAACGCGAGGGAACGACGTTTCTCCTGCTCCGCACCGGCGAGCCGTACGTTATGCGTGCGGGGCCGGGCTGGGCCGTCGAACGCGTCAAGGCAGCCACCGACGCCATGGACCGGCCTGCCGTGCGGGTGTGGCTCGACGACAAGGGCGGCGAACGCTTGCACGCGTTGACACAGGCGAACGTGAAGAAGGTCCTGGCAATTCTCGTTGAAGGCCGGGTCGTTGCCGCTCCCGAGGTCATGAGCCCAGTGAGAGACGCGGTACTCATCGTTGGAAATTACACGCAACGAGAAGTCCAGGAGATGATCGACGTCCTGCGACCGAAGCCGCCCGAGCAACCCGTCGCGTTGTCGTCGGCCGTTTCCGACAAGCCCGGTGCAGGCGATTCCAAAGACAAAACGGAGCCGGCGGCGGATGTACTGGCGAACCTGCGCCAATTAGCCTTGGGCGTCGTCCTGTTCGCCCACGATCACGAAGGAGACTTGCCCACGACACTGAGGGACATCGAACGCCACGTCCCCGACCGCGCGCAGTTTGCCTGGATGCGCGCGAACGTCACTTATGTCGGCAAGGGCAACCTCAAACGCGAAGCCAAAGCCTACGCGGTCCCCATCGCGTATAGAAAGGCACCGGAGTCCGTCGGCGGCGCCTACGTCGCCTTCATGGACGGCCACGTCGTGCTCGTATCGTCCGAACGCTGCAAAGAGCTCGGCATCAGACGTGTTGCCGGGGAAGACGCAGTCGGCGCCAGGGTGCGGTACCCGGAATCCGGTCCGCTCGGTGGGCATGCTCTCTCCTTTGACGGCGTCGACGACTGTCTGGTGGTGCCGCCTAGTGCGTCGCTGACGTTGAAGCCGCCGTTCTTCGTTGAGGTGTGGGCCCGGCCCGATCTGTCTGTGCTTCCACAAGAGCGTTTCGATCCGAGGAAGGCCCCGTACCCCGCGATGGACTTCATATGCCAGGGGCGCGCGCCCAAGTCGGCAGGGCCCGCAAACCTGGACAGCAAAGCCAATACGGAGACGCTCGACGGATGGCCCGTTCCTTCGACAGTTTCTCGTCCCCTCGTACAGCCGCTTCAATCGGGCGGATTTGCGACGTTTCTGGAGGGCGGTGTGTTTGTGGTCGATGAGACGAGCCACGCCGCGCAAACGGGTCTCATCCGGACGAACCAATTAGAGGTGGACCGCCCGGGCTGGACGCATTACTACTTCGAGTTGCGCCGAGACAACGTCGCACGGAGAAAGTACGTACTGGCTGAGGGCCCGCTTGTGATCGGCCGGGTAGTGCGCAATGGGTTCCCGTTCAAAGGCCAAATCGCCGAGATCCGCATCTGGAACAAGGAACTGAGTATGGGGGATATGCGCTACGTCGGCTCGACGTCGGTGACCGGCAACGAGCCGAACCTCGTCGCCTGCTGGAGGTTCGAGGAGGGTAGCGGCCAGATCGTCCGCGACATCAGCCCCAACGCCAACCACGCCTACCTCGGAGGCTCTGAAGATGTCGACGACGCCGACCCGAAGTGGGTGGACCTGGCACAGGATGAAGCGTCGGCGCCCGGTGGAATCGCCGGGCGGGTGGTCGATGCCGACGGGAAGGCGGTTGCCGGGGCCCAGGTGGCGTTTTGCACGGAGACGATTCATGTGACGATCCAGGACGGGAGGCTATCCCACCCCCGGGCCAGTGACATGGAGAAAGGGGAGATTGCCGAGACGGGTGCTCAGGGCCTGTTCCGGTTCGACAGCGAAACCCCGGGGGACTTTAGTCTAATCGCGGCACACGACGACGGATTTGCTCTGGTCGAATTGGAGAGTTTCAGAAAGGACTGCGAGATCCGGCTGGAACGTTGGGGACGTATCGAAGGGCAACTGGCGTCCGGACGCACGGCACAGGGGAATCAGATATCGATGTGCGGCCTGCCAAATTCGACATGGCGCAAGCACAGATGTGACTTTCGGTACGAGACCAAGTGTGACGGCCAAGGGCGTTTCGCTTTTGAGCGCGTCCCCGCTGGACGCTTCGAGGTCGGATATCTGGCCAGCACCGGGCGTGGTTCGGCTTCGGTGACCTCGCGGACACCGGTTGTGGTCGACTCCGGACGGACAGCGACTATGAAGCTGGGTGGAGAAGGTCGCCCGGTGATTGGCAAACTCGTACCGCCGCAAGGCTATCACGGGCCGATCTACTTTGGCCAGGGGCTGCGCTCGCTGAGCACGTCGCGCCCCGAAGAGCCACGACCTGAGAACTACGATCAGATGAGCCGCCGCGAGCAACAGGCATGGCACGGCCAATGGCGCCAAACGCCGGAGGCCGAGGCGTTCTATGAGGCGATGTGGAGCAACCTGAACTGGCGACACTATTGCTTCAGCATCCAGCAGGACGGCTCGTTTCGGATCGAAGACGTGATCCCGGGCAAATACGACTTGAACGTCTGGCTGGAGGAACGTTTCACCGGCCAGGGTCGGCCCGAAGAGATCGGCGGCTACAACGGGATCGTGGAAGTGCCTCCCATGGCCGAGGTGAGCACAGACGAACCGCTCGACCTCGGCGAATTGACGCTGAGTATGAGACATCCGCTGCACGTCGGTGACACGGTACCGGAGTTCGAGGCCGAGACACTCGACGGCAAAGCCATCAGCTTGGCCGACTACCGCGGCCGACACGTCCTGCTGAGCTTCTGGTCCCCCACGTTCCATCCGGAACTGGAACGCCTCAGGGAACTGCACGCCGATTATGGAAAGACAGGCCAGTTGCAAATCATCGGGCTGGGCGGAACGGACACGCGCGATGAAGTGACGAGCTACATCAACGAGCATAATATTGCATGGCCCCAGATCTACTTCGGCTCCGATTGGAACGCTGATCTGTTCAAGAAACTTGGCGGTCAGGTGCAGATCATACTGATCGATCCCAAGGGCAAAGTTGTCGCGACCTGGCTTCGCGGGGACAAGCTCTCCGACACCGTCCGCGAAGCTGTGGCCTTCGCCTGGCAGCGGACGGATGGTTATGTCGCGCCCGATCCGGAGAGGTTCTTTCCCGATGATGCCGAGGGGGGCAAGAGGTTGGACGCGCTGTTCAAGGCCGTCGATAAGGATCGGCGCAGCGACGAGGAGATTCTCTCGACCGTGCGCCGGGGCTTTCGTCGGACGAAGGAGTATCGCTCGAACATCCTGCGGTGGATCGGCAACCGGTACGTTTGGGGTGCGGATCCACAGAACGCCGAGGCGATTGAGATCATGTACCACGCGGTGGGGATGGAGAGACATTACGCGATCTACTTCGGTCTCTCGGTCGTCAAGGACAAGACGCCGAACATTCTCCGCGCGCTGGCCGAGATCTGCATGCAGGGCGAAGACGTTGGGCGCATTACCTGGGGCGTCGGCGCGCAGCGCGATGAACTCGTCGCCTATATCAAGCCGTACCTCGACGATGCCGACCCGCAGAAGCGCGAAACCGCTTCGGTCCTCGTGCAGCACTTCGAGGGAAAGCTGGACTTCGACCGGTGGAAGGAAGAGAAACGCCTGGATCAGGCGAAGGTCGAATTCGCCGGCCACCTGCCCAAATTCAAACAGACTCTCCTGACCGGCGACAGCCGCGCCCGGCGCGAGGTCTTCACGACGATTCAGCGAGAGGGTCTCGCCGCGCTGCTGGACGATTCCTTCGTGCCGGCCTTTCAGGCGTGCGGCGCTGATCCGGACCGGAAGGTCCGCAACGAAGTCGCGCGCATGGCGGGCGGTCGCTGGGTGTGGGGGGCGCAGGAGCAGGACCCCAACGCGATCGCGCTGATGCTCGAGCTGGCCTCGGACAAGGTTCGGGATGTGCGCTACAATGCGGTCTACTACGGCCTGTCCGTCGTGCGTGACAAGACCGAGCCGGTCGTGCGCCGTCTCGTCGAGCTGGCGTTGTCCGACCACGAGAACAACCTCTACGGGCGCATCGTCTGGGGTCTCAAAGGGCCCATGCGTGCCTCGCCCGAGCCGTTCGAGAAAGTCTTGGCCGAGTACCTCAACGCGAGCGAGTCCAACGACCACTTGGCCGCGTCAGTATACTTGCTCTACCGCGACGTCCTGCAGAAGGAACCGCCCGCCGCGTGGAATCTGGCGCGAATCAAACAACAGTATCCCGACGATCTTTTCACGATTACGTTCTCCGCCAAGGAACCTTTCGCCCCGGCAAACTCGGGCGCCCTCTGGAACGAGTTCGCCAGGACACTTCCGTCGAAAGCTGCGGTAAACCGCGTGGCCGACTTTCGCAGGGGCAAGCCCTTCGTTTGCGTTGCACAGGTCCGTTCGCAACAGCAGGCCGACGTCGTCAGGCAGTCCATCGACAGCAATCCTCGCCTGAGCCTCGGCAAGGTCCGGCCCGTGCCCCTGTGGGTGCAGCTCTACGAGGAGGAGAAACGCGGCATGAGCAGCTTTCCGCCTGACGATGAAGCCATCGCGTCCCTGTTTGGCGCGAAGGTTTCCGAACCGGGTCCCGTCCAGCAGCGGATTGACGCCGCGGCACCGGGTGACACGATCCGCCTGGAGCCCGGCCTCTACAAGGAAAGCCTGATCATCAACAAGCCGCTGACGCTCGAGGGCGCCGGCTGGGACAAGACGGTCATTATGAAGGAGAAGCTGGTCGTCGAGTCTTTCGAGGAGATTCAGCGGATGATGTTCCAACGCCTGTCGCAAGCCGAATCGGAGGCCCAGCGAGAGGAAATGGCCGCCCAGATGAGGAAGCAACTGGCCGAGAGGGTGTCCCCGACGGCGCTACGCGTGGAGGGCGCACGGGACGTGGTCGTTCGCGGTATCAAGTTCACCTCGCCCGGCGGGCACGTCGAGGGAACCTCGATGAGTTTGCCGATTGTCATATTCGCTCGCAGCGGCGTTCGATTCGAGGACTGTGCGGTAATCGGCGGCCCGGGAGATGGCATTCATGTTCTCAATGCGGCCGACGCAGAGATCGAACGAACGCTCGTGGCGGCCGTGTGGGGTACCGGGGTCACCGTGGGTGGGAAGGCCGGGACGCCGTCCCGCATGCGCCTCCAGGATTGTGACATGCGCAACTGCCATTATGCGGGCGTTCGCATTGGCAAAGGCAACGACGATACGCGCATCGAGCGCTGCCGCATCTCGGGGGCCGCCTGGCACGGCATTCGCTACGACAGCGCGTCCCCGCGCGTGGTGAACAATCTGATCTTTGGCAACGCCCGCTCGGGCATCTACGCTTCGGGCGAGACCGCCGCCGTCGTCAGCGACAACCTCTTCTATGCCAACGAAATGTGCGGTGTCTCCTGCTGGTTCCAGAACCGCGACACGATCGAGGGCAACACGTTCGTGGGAAACAAGCGTTCGGGGCTGGAGGTCCTCGGAGCGTCGGCGCCCAGCGTGCGCCGGAACATCTTCTATGCCAATCCCACCGGTGTATTCCTGGGCAACATCGGTAGCAAGTCTCGCTTCGCCCAATCCGATGGGACGGTTGCTCTCCAGGACAATCTCTTCTGGGCCAACGCGCACGACGTGGCATGTCGGCCCGATGCGAACACGGTCGAAACGATCGTACCGGGCCAGGAGACGCACACGCTCCGGACCGATCCGCAATTCGCCGCTGCGGCGACGAAGGATTTCTCCCTGGCCGTCGGCTCGCCGGCTCGGCAAAACGACATCGGCGTTGCCGACCCCATCTCGTTTGCCGGTCCCTGGCCGCTGCAACCCGAAGAGCGAGCCATCATCCCCGAAGGCGACACCCGCGATTCGCGCCTGTGGCGACACGCGAACTGAAATGTCACGCCCGGCGCCACCCTGTTTGGCGGAGGACGGGGGGGCGCCGGATTCTTGTAACACCGTCCTGCCGCGCGCAATTGTGTCGGTGGAACAGCAGAGTTGCGGCTGCGGACGCACCGTTGGATTCGCCAACCGGCAGTTCCTCTTGAACCGTTGGGGCACAGTACGTCAGGATTGCGGGCGGCCTCCGACCGCAGATTGCCAGGAGTCAATCATGAGTGCAAACGGATCGCAACTGAGATTGAATCGTCGTCGATTTCTTCGTTCGGCGGCCGGCGCCGGGGCGGCGCTGGCCTTGGGACCGGTGGCGCTGGGACAGGGTCAGGGCGTTTCGCCATCGGAGGAAATCAACGTGGCTCTGGTCGGCGCGGGCAGCCAGGGCAAGGTGCTGCTGGAGGCCGCGCGGCGCATCGAGGGCGTGCGGTTCCGCGCGGTCTGTGACATCTGGTTGTTCAATCGCAGGTGGGTGTCGCGGCGTCTGAAGGCCTACGGGCATGAGTGCAACGCCTACGAAGACATTGCAGAGATGCTCCACAAGGAGAAAGACCTGGACGCGGTTATCATCGCGACGCCCGATTTCTGGCACGCCCGCCATACCGTGGCGTGCCTCAACGCCGGCCTGCACGTCTACTGCGAGAAGGAGATGTCCAACACGCTCGATGGCGCGCGGCAGATGGTGGAAGCGGCGCGCAAAACAGGCAAGCTTTTACAGATCGGCCACCAGCGGCGCAGCAATCCGCGCTATATCTTCTGCTGTGAAAAGCTCTTGAAGGAGGTGAAGCTTCTGGGTCGCATCGTCGCGGTCAACGGCCAGTGGAACCGGGCGGTTCACACACCGCTCGGCTGGCCGAAGCAGTATGAAATCGATGCGGCCACGCTGGGAAAGTACGGCTACGATTCGATGCAGCAATTCCGCAACTGGCGTTGGTACAAGGGCCTCGGCGGTGGTCCCATCGTGGACCTCGGCTCGCACCAGATCGATGTGTACAACTGGTTCCTCGGCGCCCGGCCCACCTCGGTCCTGGCCAGCGGGCGGACGAACTACTACGACAACAAGACGCACCAGTGGTACGATACGGTCGTGGCTGTGTACGAATACGAAGTGCCTCAGGGCGGCGTCACGGCCTCGTACCAGACCCTCACGGCCAACCGGCACCTGGGCTATTTCGAGAAGTTCATGGGCGATGAGGGAACGCTGGTCATCTCGGAGCGGTCCTTTGTCGGCCAGCTCTGTCCCGAGCCGACTGCGCAGCAGGACGGTCGAGTCAAGTGGGCAACCGGTCTCAAGGATGGATATCTCACCGCCTCGAAAGCCGTGATGGAGATGGTCGACCGCATGACGGTGCAGCAGCTTGCCAAGGCTCTGTCTGTGGACCCGTCACCGCTTCCGATCAGCACGAATCCTTCGGCGACGACCGGCGCGGCCCTGATGAGCTGCAACCTCTCCATACGCATGGACAAGCCTGCTCATCAGCCGCACCTAGAGAACTTCTTCGGCGCGGTTCGCGGCAAAGCCAAACTGAACTGTTCGGCCAAGACCGGCTACGAGACCGCGGTTACGGTCCTGAAGGTTAACGAGGCCGCCGAGGCAGGGCGCAAGCTCAGCTTCAAGCCCGCGGAGTATGTTGTGTGAGATTGCGCTCCGCACGCCGTGGGCTGGATGTCGATTGCGGAGGCCGGCCGGGATTATCCGAAGGTGTAATGCTTGCGGACCGCTTTCTCCACGTTCCAGACGCAGTCCAGATCCTGGGGAAACACGACCATGTCGCCGGGCCCGAAACTCACCGATTCATCGCCGTCGGTGATGGTGACTTGCCCTTCCAGGATGAGACACGTCTCTTTCTCGGTATACGACCAGTCGAACGAGCTGGGATCGCAACTCCAGATCGGCCAGCTCTTGCACCGGCTCACCTCTTCCTCCGTGGGTTTGCGCACCACGATATCCTTGACCGTTGGCATGTTTCTTTCTCCTCTTGCTGCAATACATCAACCAGACACCCATGTTTCGTATCAACTCATTATACAAGATTCGGCGGACATGTCGCTGCTGAGGTCAGGCGTTTTTTGGTCGTACGCTTTCATCCAGGGCTATTCAGTGAGTCATCTCCTGATCTGCGGTTCGAGGCGCGGCAAGAGCCGTTCCCGGTCGCTTCTCATAGCCGCATCGCCTGATTGCAGACGGTCTGCCGAATACGATCCCGCAGGCCCGCTTCGGTGACAACCTCGACCTTTCGGCCGAGCAAGTCCTGAATATCCATGAGCAAGCCGCCCAAGTCGAGTAAATTGCGGCTCGGCTCCATGTCTACCAGAAAATCCACGTCGTTGGCGTCATCCGCTCTGCCGTCGGCGACCGACCCGAAGACGCGCACGTTCGAAGCCGCGTACCGGGCCGCCAGCGCCAGGATCGCTTCGCGCTTCTCCGAGATGATTTCTTCTATGCCCACCGGAATCTACCTCGACTGTGGAGTCGTCACAGAACCTTCGAGTCGTCCATGCACTTCGTGGTCCAGTATAGTCGCATCGAGCCAATCTACGCAAGCGCAAGGAAAGCACGCAACTCGTTCTCCAGGCTGGTACAGCGCCCGCAATCCGGGAGAGCGAAGTAACGACGGAGAACAGGCACGAAGTGACCATTCTCAGAGTCGTGGTTGAACGGCGGTCCGCGGCGACTTTGCGTTTTGGGTCCACCGAAACACGGGGCCTGCGGGAAATGCCGGGGACTGATACCACGACGAGTACGGCCAACAACACGCCGCCCATCGGCGCACTCGCTGCCCCAATCGGTCGACCGGCTTAATTTCCGTTGCCGCGTAGCCGATGATTCGGTATCATAGGTAGTGTGTAGCATGCCCGTGAGGGGCTTCGACCGTGGCGTGGGTGATCATCGGCTTGGAGGAAGGAAGAGCATGCAACTGCGGAGGACAATTCGTATACATGTCTTGGGGGATTCAGGAGATGTGCTGCGCATTCGCAGCCAGGCTTGCGGCCAAAGGAGGTGATGCGCGATCATAACAGCCAGATTCATTCAAAGGGCCAGGGGCGCGGACTTCTGCCCGCCAGCAGCGCAGCGGTCTTGTCCGGGCAAGGCACCAAGTTAGATCCACATCCGAATGTTCGTGCACTTGGGCCCACCGACGTGTAACGAAGGCACGTATATCTTCAGTCTCAATAAGGGAGGGCTAACAATGCGCAGAGAATGGATGTATCCAATTTCTCTTGTTGTGGCACTGGCGCTATCTGGCGCGAGCGTATCCAACGCTGCTGACCCCTCATTGGTGTTGAATCTCCCATTTGACGAAGGAGGCGGAGAGCCGCAAGACGTTTCTATGTATGGGCATGAAGCCCAACTTGTCAACAGTCCCGAGTGGGTCGATGGGAAATACGGCAGCGCGTTGGAGTTCGATGGAACAAATTATGTCATAGTTCCAATTACAGATACGCTGCAGTTAGTAGAAACCTTTACCGTGGAATTCTGGGTACAAAGGGGAGCGACTCAACCGGGAACGTGGAACTACATGGTCGCCGGCGGCACGCTCATGTGGGGTGTGATTTTCAACGCCAGCGACGAAAGCGTCTACGTCTGGAGCCGCTCAGGTGGCACCTGGGCACAGCGGTTGGTCAGCTCCGTACCGCTGTCAACAGACTGGACGCATATTGCCATGACCTACGACGTGGGCAGTGGAGTAGAGCTGTATTTTGACGGCGAGAAGGCAGGGGAAGGCGGGGCGCCTCCCGTTGTGGATGAAATCGACGGCTCCATCATGGTCGGCGCAAGAAACCCGGGGCAGGAATTCTTCGCCGGTCTCATCGATGAAGTGGCTCTCTACGACCGAATTCTATCGTTGGACGAAATCACAAAGGACATGAAAGGTGAGCCCCGGCCTTCTGCCCTGGCCCCCAACCCGTCCGATGGCGCCATGCTTGAGAGCACCTCCGCGCTTCTCACATGGAGGCCGGGTGATTTCGCCGTTTCGCACGACATCTACTTCGGCGAGAGTTTCGACGACGTAAATCAGGCTACGCGTGAGGATGACACGCTCAGGAGCACCCAGGCAGAAGCGGCACTGGCGGTGGAGGGCCTGACCCCTGGAGCAACCTACTACTGGCGGGTCGACGAGGTCAACGATCTCCATCCGGACACTCCGTGGAAAGGCAACGTTTGGAGTTTCTGGGTGCGGCCGGAAATTGCCTGGCGCCCCGTTCCTGCCAACGGGGGCACGTACGTGGACCCGGATCAGGATTTGAGTTGGGAAAAGGGTCTGGGGGCGCTGTTCCACACCGTCTACTTCGGAGAGACGTTCGAGGAGGTCAGAGACATGCCGGCCGGTGGTTGGATGACCGCGGCTGCTGTCTATGATCCGGGAACACTGGAGCCCGACAAGACCTACTACTGGCGTGTTGACGAATTCGCGCAGACCGGAACGCACAAGGGCGAGGTCTGGAGCTTCACGACGGTGCCCGAGATACCGGTTGCGGATGACCCCAATCTGGTACTGTGGTGGACGATGGATGAAGGACAGGGGGCCGTAGGTCCTGCCGACTGGTCCGGGCATAGCAACCGCGCGACCATGGTGGATGACGTCCAGTGGAGCGTGGACGGATACGACGGTGGCGCCCTGGAATTCGACGGCAGAAAGGACTACATCTACGCCCCGATGGCCCCGATTCTGCCCAGCCAGACCGTCTGCCTCTGGGTAAAGACGCGGGAGGCACCCGCATCAATCCTGGGCTGGTCCAATGCCCATCCAACTCACGGCACCCATGACAAAGAGCTGTATGTCAACGCCGACGGCCGCGTAGAATGGCGCATCTGGACTGCTGCGGACAACATCGTTACCTCCGTGAAGACGATCAGGGACGGGCACTGGCACCACCTTGCGGGAGTGTACACTGATGAAGGCACGACCGAGCTCTACCTTGACGGCGTGTCGCAGGGCTCCAACAGCGCCAGCGGGATATACAACGCCTACGCCTCCCCCTATTTGACGGTCGGCATCGAATCGATGCAGAGCAGATACCTTGTGGGCGCGGTTGATGACGTGCGCGTGTACGACAAGGCCTTGAGCCTGGCCGAAATCGAGGAGGTGATGCGGGGCGATCCGTTGCTGGCTGCAAATCCCGATCCGGCTCGTGGCGCGACGGTGGATATTCGCGACGCGACCGC
Organism: Sedimentisphaerales bacterium; assembly: GCA_016932895.1. The sequence continues at coordinate 23,227 of JAFGCA010000006.1, forward strand.
CCTGAGCTGGAGCGCCGGAGGTACGGCCGTCTCGCACGATGTATACTTCGGGACCGACAGGGACGCCGTGGCCTCCGCCGGCAGAAACGTCCCCGAGTTCCGGGGCAATCAGCCGGGTGCCGGCTTCTCGCTGGCCGGTCTGGTCGCGTTCGGTGGAGGGGACTATTACTGGCGCATCGACGAAGTCGAAACCGATGGGACCGTGCGAACCGGGAAGATCTGGAGATTCACAATACCGGCTCACTTGATCGTGGACGACTTCGAGAGCTACACCAACGAGGTCGGCTCCCGTGTCTTCGAGGTGTGGGTCGACGGTGTCGGTTTCACGCTGCCGGAACCGGGGAATCTGGGTAATGGCACCGGGGCCGTGGTCGGCCACGATATCTGGAGCGTGGACAGCCCGTACT
>JAFGCA010000263.1 GCA_016932895.1 Sedimentisphaerales bacterium
CACGCCCACAGCCCCGACGGCGTACATACTGAGGCACAATGCCGCAAGCGGATTGCGCCACCCTGCCCCGATGCCAGAATGGTACGGCCCGGTCAAAGCCGCCGTGCACAGTGCACCCAGTGCGACCGTGACGGCGACCCAGACCAAGCTCTCTTGGCGTCTCAACACAACTCCTCCGAATCTGTTGATGGCCGTTACACGCCTCTTTTCATCACCGAAACGGCGATTAGCGTCGGATCCAGTTCTCGGCTTCCTGCCCGTCCACATCTTCCATGATGATGCTGTCGATCCTCTTGTACTCCTCAGGATCGGTCTCGGCGATAATCCTTTCCCTCAAGCGCAGGGCTTCGAGATACGTCGGCCGCATCATCAATGCGATCTTGAGGTTGTACATAGCCTTCTCGAGATCGCCCTCGAGGTAGTACTTGGCGCCTCTGGCATAGGCATCATCCGCCAGTCGGCTCCTGTCGATGGCCTGCATGGCCTTCTTGGCGCCTTCTCGCTTGAGCCGGATATCATCGATGCGGTCTTCCCCGTTGGTCTCGGAAGGCTCTTCGATAATGTGCGGCGTCAGCAAGATGATGACCTCTTCACGCTGCGAGGCATCGGTGGTGCCCCGGAACAGGGTCCCGACCAGAGGCAGATTCCCCAACACCGGGACCTGCTGCCGCGTGGAAGTAAGCACGTCACGAAACAGACCGCCGATGACAACCGTTTCGCCGTCTTTGACGATCACATTCGTCTTCAGCTCGGTCGTCTTTTCGGTCGGCACCTTGTCTTCATTCAACGACGCGTCACTGTCCTTCGGGTAGATATCCATGCGAATGTACCCGTCGCTGGCGATGTACGGCCGGAAGATCAGTTGCGTACCGGTCTGCAGGAACTCGACGCTGCCCGACGTGGCGACGCCGCCCTGGCCGATCGTCGTGCTGCTGCGATAGCCAAGGTTGGTACCGATCAGGACCGACCCTTCCTGCTTGTTCACCGCCAGGATCTTGGTGTTGGCAAGAATGGTCACGTCGGTGACGCTTTCCAGCGCCGAGACGAACATGCGGAAATCGCCGCAACTGATGCCGACGCGTAAGCCGTTTCCGCCCTGCGTGGCGAAACCGAACGTCTCAATCGGTGTTCCGTCACCGGCCAAATCGCTAATCGTATTGATCGGATAAGTCGCTTCACTCCCGCGGTCGATGTCCATATCCGTGACGATGGTCTCGGTCGCGGCCGTACCGTCGAGCGCGACTCCGCCGGCGAAGTTCCAATCCACACCGAACTCCATGCCTTCGGTCAGCAGCGCGCTCATGATCGTCGCTTCGACCAGGACCTGCAGAGGCCGGCTGTCGATCTCACGAATCACCGCTTCGGCTTTCTCGATGTTCTCCGGGTAGTCGAACAAGACGATCATGTCGTTCAAGGCCGGATCGTCGCCGCCGCCTTGACTGGAGAGACCTCCACCGCTCGTGCCGCCCGCCGTCGAGATCGAACTTTGGGCAGCCGTGCTCGTCTCGATCTTCGCGCTGTCGCTGAGCACGGGCTGGACGAGCTTCTTGGCTTCCTCGGCCGTGATGTAGTACAGCGTGATGACCTTGTGCGTCATCCGTTCGGGGTCCGTCTTGATCTTCTTGTACTCGTCGACCGTGTAGACCCTGACAAAATCCCCGTCCTGCTGATACTTGAAGCCGTGTCCCAGGACGGCGTCGAGGGCCTGCTCGAACGTGACGTTGTACAGCCGGCTGACCGTCAGCTCTCCGCTGACCTGCGACGAAGGCACGATGTTCTTCTTGCACAGGGCCGCCAGCAGACGCAGTCCATCTCGGATGGTGCTTTCCTTCTGGAAGGCGATGAACTTGATCATCACCCCTTCCTCGGAGAAGTCCACCTGCGGCTCGTTCACGTCCATGCCTTCCGCCGCCGGCGTCGCGGGCACGGCGCTGGCAAAGGGATCCGGTTCGGCCGCCCATGCCTGCCCCGCGATCAGGACAAGCAGCACGGCACAGAGCCATCGGCTCTTCCATTTGAAACGCGTTCTCTTAATGTTCTTGTCATCATACATAATCATACTCCTGCTCTTTCAAATTCACGTTATTGAAAACGCTTGGGATTTGACGATTTCAAATCGATTTCCATTTACTTTCTCACATCAAGATACTGCGCCAGTCTCAGCGTCAGTTGTGTACCTCTACATCCAATAAGCACCGCATCTTCATAAATGCGTAACACTTCGAATTCGCATGTGTCCGAGCCGTCTGCGGCAGTGAGCTTGTCCCCTACCGACAACAATTCGTCGTTGACAAAGGCCTGGGGATTCTCACTCCAAAGCACCGCCTCCAGTCTCAATTTCTGTGCAATTCTGATCGCCACTTCTTGAGCATGATCGGAAGAGACTACGTGTACTTCTGTACCAGTATCTGCCGTTTGCCCGCGCGCGGCCCGGCGAAACGCTTCCCAGTCGCGTGCGGCAAAGAAATCTCGATCGATGGTATCATTTCGTCCCAACACCGTGGGCAAAGCGACAAAGCGGACGTTGGGGTTCGGTTGCGTCGGCGCCCCTTGCGCGCCCGCCGAGGCGGGAGCCGCCCCTGCCGAGTGGGGCTTCTTGCCCGTGAGCACACGGATCCACATAAGCGTCATAATGGCAAAGAGCGAGACCGCCACGACCGTCTTCTTTCGATCGGCGGCCAAATACCACAGGGAAGAGCTTGCCCTGGAAACACGTTTTCTTCGGTTACGCATCATCGGTCACACTTTTTCGGGACGTGTCGGCAGCCGTGTCACCGCTCTTGTACGGCCTTTGCGGGCGGTAAAAGATCACCGCCTCCGTATGCATGCTGACCTGTCCGGTGTATTCGTTGTCGTTCTTCAACACGGCCTTCTCGATCCGCACCAGCCGGTCCATGGCCTGAAAGTCCTGGAAGAAACCAAAAACCTCTTTGATGGTGCCCTTGCAGTTCATATGAACCGGAATACAGTTGACACCGCTGCGTTCGATATCGCTTTGCGGGATAATGTTCTGCTCTGTCAAATTGTGCGTATTCATGATGCGGGCGATATCCTGCAAAAACGCACCCAGCGATCCTTTGGCCGGAACATACGTCTCATAGTTCTTTACAATCTCTTCGACCTTACGGAGACGCTTCTTGAGCTTCGGCAATTCCCTACTTTGCGTCGCGGCGGTCCTGATCGCGCGCACCTGTTTGTCCTTGGCCTGCTTGAGGGACTGCAAACGCTGTTGCGAGGGCATGTACCCATAGAACAGGAAATCGGCCACGAAGAGAAAGCCGATGAGATAAACCCACATCTGCTGTCTCCGGGCCCCCGGTTTGGATGCGATCTTGTTCATCACCCTTCGATTTCCTCATAATTTGCCAGATAGCAGGTAATCTCGAACTCGCTGGTTTGGATCGTTTCATTCTTCTGTGCGGCCGATCCGCCGCCCGGCCCCGGCGTCTGGACCCGGGCGTCTCCCGCAGGCACCGAAACCTCCGTATTGCGAGAGTACGAGGGGTAGACCTCCCGAAAATAGACGGAATCGTCAAGCCGGCAGACAAGCGCCGCCACGTCCGCCGGCGTGGCCGCCACACCGGCCAGAATGATCTTGAAACGCGTATCGCCCAACGACACACGAGTGCCCGAGGACCCCGCCTGCGCGGCCGTACGAACGCCCGATTCGCCAGAGGCTCCGCCTTGACTTCGGCCCGGCAACGGCTCGCTGATGCACTCGACCCGGCTCAAGACCACCGTCTCGGCAATGACGTGACTCATCTCAGCCAACAACGACGCCACGTCGATTTTCGAATCGATGCGCTCGATCAGATTGGCCTTCGTCTGCACGTCGCTCAAGGCCTTGGCGATCACGTTATACTCATGCAGCATATTCTCGGCCTGGACCCGTTCCTCTTCGAACCGGGCCAGCTCCGCCGTGGCTCGAGCCGTCTTCTGCGTTACGGTCACGTTGTACGTCATCATCCCCAGAAAGATCAGGGCCAGCGTGGCATACTGTCGACGCATATGCACCTGCCGACGTCGGCCTTCTCTATACCACTCGGGAAGGAAGTCGATTTCTTTCATAGCCGTTCGCCTTCCAACACAGGTTCGCGTGCGGCGCGCCGCGCGCCGTGGCCACCGGCGTATTGCCGTCGGCCCTTCAAGCTCAGCCCCACGGCCAGCGCCAAATCCGCAGACGAGCACGTCTCGCCTTCACCCGAGGGGCGGTCGCCGCCGTCGAAACCGCGCAGGGGCTCGCCCACCTCGATCTCCACCGACAGATGGCGTCTGAACACGTCCAGCAAAATGCTTTCGTACGCCCCGCCGCCGACGATCACGGCCCGCTCCACCCGCTTGCCGCGGAACGTCACCGTATGATAGCGAAGACAGAGCGACAGTTCTTTCGCGAGGGCTTCGGCCGCTGAGGTCACCACGTCGACCACCGAGCGTCGGGTCGAGGCCTCCACCGGCTCGGCCCGCTGCAGTCTCAGCCGCAGGGATTCCGCGTCCGGAACCGACAGGCCCAGCGTGGACGCCACGTCTTCGCTGAAACGAGCCGCTCCCAAAGGAATCTGCTTCACGAAACAGATGCCGCCGCTGCGTCCGAACACCACCGTCGTATGCCCGTGTCCGACGTCCACGAAAATGATCGTTCGCTGCTTGTCCTCTTCCCGGCGCAACCTTCGCTCGAAACTGCGAAACAAGGCATTGGGGGCGGCATCGATGCCGGCAGGCTGCAAACCGGCGTTCTCCAGCAGCGAAATGTGACTCTTGATGACCTCGTTGTCCGCCGCCAGGACAATGTACTCATTCTTCGCTTCGTCCCCCTGGCGAACGCTGCCGGCCAACACGTAGTTGATCGTGTCGGTCTCTCCGTCCAGCCCGAATCGGCGGACCGCCTCTTTACGCAACACCTTCTCAATCTGGTGCGTTTCCGTTTCCGCCAGACGCATGGAGGTGATTCGCAGTTCGTCGCAGGACAACGCTGAGACCGATTTGCGGCCCCGAAAACCGCGGCGTGCCAAAAGCTGTTTGATCGTCCGGACCACGGCGTCCCGTCTCTCCTCTTGGGACGCGTCGCGATCGACGTCCAGAGGCGCCCGTTCGGCGCACACCACCTTCAGACGGTCCTCCGCCTGCGCCAGTTGCACCATCTTGACGCGGCGAACGCCGATATCCACCCCGATGGGAAGGACTCTCTGCTTCATCGCCATCCAATTCGACATCAACATCTCACGTCACTCAATCGGATATCGTAATGTACCCCGTCACGGGCTCTACGCTGACCGTTTTCGTTATGCCTCCGGCCTCCAGGGTGATCACTCCGCTGTTCAACGCGGCGAGAGTGCCCGGGGTGCCGGCCAACGGACTTCCCAGGTAGTCAAAGGTGACCGCGCTGAAGCCGTCGAAATCGGCATCGACCAGATCGACCCGGTTGAGACGCCCTTCGTTCTGGAAGTCGACCCGATAGTCAAACTGCTTCCTGACGGGATGGGGGACAACGGTCCCGGTCTCATCCTGGATCTCGTAAGTTTCGGCCGTCTTGTCAAAGACAACGGAATAGTATTCTCCTCTGCTGATGGCCGCGCTCTTGGCGTACTCCAGATCGGCCGCCAGCATGTTCGAGGCGGCGCGAATCTGCATGCCTCCGGCCGACGAGATCATGGGGACCGCGATCGCGGCGGCCACGCCCAGAATGACCATGACGATCATCAGCTCAATGAGTGTGAATCCAATTTGTTTTCTTGCGTTCTGGCACATAGTTCACCCTACCTCCGTTGCTTCTTCGGTCCTTGCGGTGTGCCTCTTTACCTTCGCGTCAAGTAAGCATTTCCGGACGTCTTTTGGCCCCCACCCTCATTGCCCTTGCCCGGGCGGTTCCGCAGGCAAAACGGACGTACCGGACCGCGTCGGCCTTGATGCCGCCGGGACGAAGGCCCGTTTCCTGCGCCAATATCGACTGATTTGCCGTCATCAAAACCCCGCGACGAAGGGGTCCTTTTCCTTCCAGGCCCGTTCGCGGCGCGGCCCGTGCCGCCAAACGGCCTGCACAAGTGCGTCCGTTTCTTTCCGGCCGGACTGACGAGCAAATACACATTTTCGGACGTCCTCCTGTCTGACTCACGTCGAGTTTCATTGCCTGACCCTGCTCCGGAAGAAGGCATCCGCCGCCGGCATCCAATGCTCGCGCGTTCCGGAAGGCCAGACGACGATCGCCGACGTCACCGGTTCGGCAATGATCGTGATCTGCGCCCCCATCTCATCCAGTTTCCAGTGCCCGATGGGCAGCGGTGCCCCGGCCAGTTTCGCATGCAACTGCTGGACGGCCGCTTCAGTCAGTGCGCTGTTGTAGACGCGGACATCGTCGATCAGGCCTCCAAACGTCGAAGCCGGACCGGCGATGCGATCTAAACCGATATTCAGATGTCCCACCCCCGTGCCGGGCGCGGCGATCGGATGATTGGGGTCGCTGGTGTTCTTCACCACGCCGTCGAGATAGGCCGTCAGGCCCGCTGCCTCGTGCACCACGGCCACATGATGCCAGAGCGTATCGTTCAGCTCGGTCAACGCGATGCTTGTATCCCAGGTTTCGGTCGGATGCTTTACGACCAGGTGCAGGGGACTGGCGTCGTTGAACTGGAGCGTCCAATGATTCATTGAATCATCGGAATTGGTTTTGCCGACCACGCCGGCCCAGGCGCTCTGCGTCGCGTTCGGCTTGATCCACACCGAAAGCGTGTAATCGCCCGGCAGTTGCAGTCCGTTGTCATCCGCCGTCCGGAGATAATCGCCGGTGCCGTCCAACTCCAGCGCCCCGTTGAGCGCGCCGCCGGCGGCTTGCCAGGCAGGAGCGCCATAGATGGAACCCTCGTGATTGCCCCCGGCGGAATCCGGGGCACTCTCCCGCAGCGCTCCTCCGGCGAACAGGGCGCCCGTGATCTGGACTTTGGTCGCGGCGGCGCTTACCGTGACGGTGCCGTCCACCACGGCCAGCCCTTGCACGGTGACCCGCTCGACCGCCCCCACGGTCATGTCGCCGGTGACGTACAGCGCCGGCAGATTCTTGGCCCCCACAATCTTGATGCCGGCGCCCCGAATCGCCAGGTCGCCGTCCACCAGCAGCATGCCGTCGATGCTGACGTTGCCGTTCAGCGTCAGGTCGCCCGCACGATACACGACGCGGACCGGAGTGGACGGACCAAAAGTGAAGTCCGACAGAGTGCCGCCGCTCAAGGGCAGCGTCGCGTAGCGCGTGCTGAAATCGACCACGGTCGCCTCGGGCCAGGCGAGAGCCAGCTCGGCGGCGGCGTTTTGCCTGCCGGTGAAGGTCCCGGACAGCGCCTCACAGAACGCATCGCCGCGCATCATGCCGAGGCTGGTCACGCTGCCGGCACAATAGAGATCGCCGAAGAGAGCGAACCTCTGGCCCAGGGTCGTCTGCGCCCCGGTCCAGAGTGCGATAGACGGGTCGAAGCGCAGCTCGGTCGAAAGCCCGCTGCGCGCCACCTTCTCACCGGATACCAACCGGTAGGCCTCACAATCGATCGAATAAGTGCAATAGTCGTACGGATCGGAAACGTCGCGCGCTACGGTGACGTCGTAGTACTCGGAACTGCCGCCGATAAGCTGCTGATACGTGTCGCCGGTCCAGTATGTCGAAGAGACTTCCTGAGGATTGAGAAGCAGTCCCCGGGCGTGCTCCAGCGCCGAATCGGCCATCTGGTCCATCTGGACCCGCCGCAGCATGTTGCTCCCGCTGGCCAGCTCGATATCGGACCGGCTCAGAAAGCCCAGCGAGATGATCGCTATGGCCATGATGATGCATAGAATCATCAGAAGCGCCACACCTTGGCGGCGGTCGTATGGTGTTGTTTTTCTGCCGGCGTCAATCATCATCGGGAACCAGAGCCTCTCCGGTGGCGCTGAGCAAATGGCCGGCCCAGCTTCGTAAGGCCGCGCTGATTTCATAACGGTGGTCCGTGGTGTCCTCCGTCAAATCGAATGTAATCGTCACGAACTGCGTAAACGGCGGGGCCGCATCAAAATCGAACTGGACGTTCTTGCACGTCGAAAGGAAGATCGCGATTCTGGGGTTGTGGCTCATCAGCAGTTCCGCCTTCTTCCCCGGCAGTTTCAGCTCGGCCAGGGTCAGAACCAGCATCTCGGCCGCGTCAAACTCGGAGATCTGCACGCGATCGAGGCCGTCGCCGCGTTCCAGGTACACCAGCTCGCCCAGATTGATCAGGCCGTCCCCGTTGGTATCGGCCCGCCAGACGGCGATGTCGTTGCCCGGTGCGGCGCAGACGAGCATGCAGCTTCGGAGCAGATCGGCCAGTCGCAGCGAGGCATGCCGCAGTTGGGCCTGTTTCGAGAGGACGTCATCGCTGATCTGACTGGCCGAAGTCATGGCAAAAGC
>JAFGCA010000264.1 GCA_016932895.1 Sedimentisphaerales bacterium
CGGTTCTCGATGGGACAGACCCGCGTGAAGCCCAGCACGTGCGCGATCAGCGAGCCGGCGGCCGAGCCGCGGACCTCGACCGGGATGCTCTTTCGTTTGGCGAAATTGACGATCTCGTGGACCACGAGGAAATAGTCGGTGAAACCGGTCTTCTTTACGGTCGCCAGTTCGTACTCCAGCCGCTTGATGACCTCGTGACTGGCGGGGTGGTACTTCCGCGCCAGGCCCACATGACAGAGCCGGGCCAACTCCCGGTCGCTGGTGGTCCCCTGGACCAACTCGATCTTCGGAAGAATCGGCTTGCCGTCCAGCAGGCAGAAGCTGCATCGCTCCACGAGCCGATCCGCGTTCGCCAAAGCCCGGAGACAACGCCGGAATTCTTCCGCGATCTGTCGCGCGGGGACAAGGGGGTTGAAACCCGAGTCGTCCTGGGGCCCCGTGCCGACCACGCTCAATTGCCGGATCCTCGCCAGAAGCCTGGCGATTTCTATATCGTCGTCCTCCAGCCAGTTGGCACCGGTCCGGACGATCGGTTCCAAGCCCTGGGCGGTCGCCCATTCCACCGCTTTGGCATCGCGGCAGCCGGCGAACAGACGATCCCGAGGAAGGATGTCCCTCAACTCGTTCAGCAATCCCGGCTGAGAGCCGATACAGATCACGCCCCTGCCGTCGAGACGCAACTGTTCGACCAGGTCGAAGTTCACGGCCAGATTCCTCGCGGTGACGATCCGACAGAGGTTCCCGTAGCCCTGCCGGTCCTCGGCCAGCAGGATCGCCCGTTGGCTTTCGGTCAGGATCTCCACGCCGACGATGGGCAGGACATCCGCCTCCTTCGCGGCCCGGCACAAATCCACGACCCCCGCCATGGAATTGACATCCGCCAGGGCGACCGCCCCATACCCGTACTCAGCGACTTTCCCGACCCACCGTTGCACGGAGACCGCCCCCCTCAGGAGGCTGTAGTAACTCCGGCAGGTCAATGCGGCGATGCGCATACCTTCCCCGTCCGAACCAGCGATCCATCACTGAATTCTTATCTATCCCCTCCGCGCACCAAAGCCGTGGTCATGGCGCCGCTTGATGCTGATTGACGATCCCCTCGGTAGAGATCCGAAACATACATTCTCCACGTCCGATCCTGGGGACTCTGTCCCCAAACCCCTGAGATTTATCGCTTTGGGCCAACGTTTGTAGTGACGCCGTAAGGCGTTATCTTCTACACTTTATGAACATAGCAAGGATTGAAGATATGCCCTTACGGGCACACTACAAACGTGCTTCGCGAATGCCGGATTCTCCTTCTCCTGGCTCGATCATGCTATCGGCCTAAAGCGGAAAATCTCAGGGGTCCGGGGACAGCGTCCCCGCTCTTTGTACCCTGCGTGCGCGTACATTCTCCGATATCCTCCATAACCCGCGTTCTCAAATCGTCACGAGGCGAACAACTGGGATTTGTCGGCGAGCGCGATGGTTGCCAGGCGCGGATAGGTTTTCAAAAGCCCCTCGGGCACTGATTGCTTTTGCCCGCTGACCAGCGCCTTCAACTCGATGGCGTTGGCCAGCTCGGCTCCCCGGTAATGATTATTCGCGATCACGGTCAGCGACTCGAAGGCCTTGCCCAGCACGTCGAGGCGTTCCTTGATGGCGGCCAGCTCTTTCTCACTGTAGAGGTAGTTGTAGACTTCGTCGCGTCCGGCCTTGCTGAACCACTTCTCCGCGTTGCGTCCGTGCATGCGGAAATAGCCGTCTCGGCCGACCGTGCAATGTTGCAGATTGAATGACTGTGACGACGTGGGGTAATCAAGATTGGCCACCGTGACCCCAAGTTCCTGCAGAAAGCTCAGGATTTCGGGCTTTTCCCACGATTTGTGGCGGACCTCCAGAACGATGCGGAAGGCGTCCTGGAACTGCCGGACGATCTTGACCACGTGCTCCCGATTGGCGGGGGTGCCCGCGAAGTCGTAGCGGAACTGGGCCAGCAGATGCTTGAGCTTGCCCGCCCCCAGCGCCGGAGCGAACCCCTGGTGAAACTGCTTCACGATCACGGGATCGATCTTGCCCTCGTGCGTAAAGCTCTGGTGCAGCTTGGCGGTGAAGAAGAACTCCCGCCGCGGCGCCGTCCGCTGGAGCCAGGAATTCGTCATCCGCTCCACCGGCGGACGGTAGAATGTGTTGTTGATCTCGATGCAATCCACGAATCCGCTGACGTATTCGAGCGGATCGGCCTTGCGGTCCGTATAGACGATCCCGTCCCAGTCCGGATAGGACCACCCGGCGATGCCGATATGGATGGGACAGACCATCTTCTATTCACCTACACGCCAGCCTCGAACTGCGAGACCTTCGCCTGGAAAATCCGAAATCCGAAACACGAAATCCGACCCCCTCTTCGCGGGAACGTCAACAAGCACGAAGGACCGAAATCTCAAACTCCAAACGGCTCCCGCCGATAGCGGGACCGCGTCTCCATCCTGAGTTGCCCAAGAGCCATCGGCAAGCTGACGCTTGCCGCTGCCACCCGATCCTCGATGCCATTTTCTTAGGAGCGAAACGAAGCCAATCTTCCACCCCGGAATTGAGATCGCTTCGTCGCGGCGTTTCTCCCAGGAGACTGGCAAATGGGGTGGCATGGACAAACTCGTTTGTCCGTGCCTGACGCGACACGCTCAAGCTGCGCTTGGGCGTGGCACCCAGAGCAACGGTTGCGTTTCCACCCGACACCCGCCGCGACGCGGCTCAGCGACTCGCAACGACATGAACTCCGGGCTTCGGTCCGATTCACTTGACGATCGTTCGAACACACCCCACGACCGTGCCGAGAATGCGAATGTCCTTGTCGAACTGCTTGATGTACTTCGTCTTGTACCCGGCCTTGCGGTTGGCAGGCTTCAGGGCGATCCGGTCCTTCTGGACGAACACCCGCTTGACCGTGGCCTCATGGTCCAGCAGAACGATCCCGATCTGGCCGTTTTCAATGGTCGAGCCGGCCTTGACGACGACGTAGTCGCCGTCCATGATGCCCTC
>JAFGCA010000265.1 GCA_016932895.1 Sedimentisphaerales bacterium
GACTGCCCGTGACACCATTGCTGTAGACGGCCGGCGGCGGCGCAACAAGGTAGAAGTGAGGGAGCCGGGCAGCCTGATGCAAACCGGATCGCCCCGCGCCTCGGGGAATTCAGCCGCAGAATCTCCTTGAACATAAGGCCCACGATGCCCTATAATGAACCTTCTGGAAAGACCCTGGCTCTGTTCGCAGAATGTGAAGTTGTCTGAACCTCAGAACCGGCTGATGCAGATGCAAGAGAAAAAGGCACCAATCTGTAAATCCCCCGAGCTTACTTTGTAGCTAATTCCGGCCCGTCTCCGGCCTGCAGTTGTTGTTTTTCGGAGAAGTGAATGGTACGCCGCACGCAAAGGAGGAGCATTCGAGGCGCCGTTTTGCTGCTGATGTGGGCTGCCATTACGGTCCCGTCGGTGTGTCGGGGCCAGTCTGTTGTCACAACCCGGGATGACGGCTATCGGGGCATCTGGTACATGAATCAGGCCACCGGCGACGAATACGTGTACAAGTACAGCGGCGGGCTGGGAACCTACTGCGCCAAACACGCGCCTTTTGCCGTGTATTGCGACAAGGTCGAGAAGACCTTTTTCTGTTACGGCGGCACCACCCGGACCAGCAACACGCACTTGCTGCACATGGTCTCGTACTACGACCACAGAACGCAAATAGTACCGCGTCCTACGATCCTGCTGGACAAAGGGACAGGCGACGCGCACGACAATCCCGTGATCTCGGTGGACGACGAGGGCTACATCTGGATTTTCTCAACCGCGCACGGCACCGGCCGGCCCGCGTACATCCACAAGAGCACAAAACCATATGAGATCAGCAGCTTCGAGCGCATCACCGCGACCAAGGACGGCGGTGCGGCCATGGACAACTTCTCGTACATGCAGACGTGGCACGTTCCGTCGGCCGGATTCGTGTGTTTCTTCACGCACTACGGCAACCCGGCCGCACGCACCAGTTTTCTGATGACCAGCCCCAATGGCGTCGAGTGGAAATGGACCCGGCTGGCCGCCGTGCACCAGGGACATTACCAGATCAGCGCCGTATCCGAGACCAAAGCGGCCTGCGCCTTCAACTATCACCCGAACGGACGGGGCCTGAACCACCGCACCAATTTGTACTACATGGAAACCTCCGCCACCCCGGAATTCGGGCAGACCTGGCGGGCCGCGGACAAAACGGCACTGACGCTGCCGCTGACCGATCCTGACAATCCCGCGCTCATCCACGACTATCAGGCGGAAGGATTGAACGTTTACCTCAAGGACATTCGATTCGATGAGCGGGCAGCGCCGGCGATTCTCTTCGTGACCAGCCGGGGCTGGGAATCGGGCCCGAAGAACGACCCGCGCACCTGGAGAGTGGCCCGCTGGACGCGCGAGGGCTGGGACATCCGCACCGTGACCACCTCGGACAACAATTACGACATGGGGTCGCTCTACCTCGAGAGTGACACGACGTGGCGCATCATCGGGCCGACCGAAACGGGCCCGCAAGAATACAATACCGGCGGTGAAATGGCGATGTGGCTCAGCCGGGACGCGGGCCAGACCTGGACCAAAGTCAGAACGCTCACGAGAAACAGCGAGCGAAATCACACCTACGCCCGCCGCCCGGTGAACGCGAATCCAGACTTCTACGCGCTGTGGGCCGACGGTCACGGCCGGCGAGTTTCTGAATCGAATCTGTACTTCTGCGATAGAAAAGGAAACGTCTGGAGCCTACCGCGACAGATGAAAGACAACTTTGCCCGGCCCCGCCCCGTGTACGGGCGCGATCCCGATCTCAACGGCGACGGTGTGCTGGACGCCCGGGATCTGGCAATCATGGGACGGAACTGGGGCGAGAAAGGATTGTGGCCGTAATCAGCACCGCAAGCTCGCAGGGCTTGTGTTTGGACATTCGTGGATCGTCCGGATGATGATCTTGTGTGCCGGAGGACAGAAATGAACAGGAGCACATTGGAGGAGAAAACCATGTGTAGGCAGCTTCGTGTATTAACTTCGTTGGTCCTGGTGCTGGGCCTGTTCGGTGCGGCCTCGGCCCAGGAGGCGACCTGGGACGATGGCGGCGCCGACAGCCTCTGGAGTACGGCCCAGAACTGGAGCCCCGATGCGCTCCCGACGGATGCCGGTGACGCGATTATCAACATGGAGCCGGGTCCGTTGATCGACGCGACCGTGACCGCCGACGCGGAGGACGTGATCCTCGGCAACGCCGACGGCGAGACCGGCCGAATCACCATGACCGGCGGCACGCTCACCGTCCACAAAACCGGATCGGGCGGTCCCGGTCTCTGGATCGGCAACCAGGGAATCGGGTATTTGGATATGAGCGGCGGCACCATCGTCGCCGACAACGTCTATCTGCCCCGAAATGTCCCGGGCCAGGGCTACATGACCATGAGCGACGGCTCGGTCACGGTCGGAAACACGTTCACGCTGGGTCTGCACGGCGGTGAATACGGCGAATTCACGATGACCGGAGGCACCGTAAACGTCACCGCGATGTTCCGCTGCGCGGACCTGGGCAACGCGTTGATGACGGTCAGCGGCGGCACCATCAACGTCGACGGAACGTTCTACATCGGTCGCAGAAACGGCAGCGGCCACCTCCAATTGGACGGCGGAACGATTACGGTCGACGAGTTCCTCATGGACCCGCAGGGCGGCAGCCCCGGAGTCTCGATGGATCTCACCGGTGGCACGCTCGTCATCGATGGCGATGAAACCGCCAACATCAACGGCTATATCGCCAAGGGCTGGGTCACCGCCTATAGCGGCAGCGGCGACGTAAATGTCGAGCTGGTGGGCTCCGACACGGTCCTGACCGCCATTATGGGAAGCAACGCGTGGGCCCCGACTCCGGCCAATGGAGCGACGGAAGTGCCACTGGATGCGACGCTCGGCTGGTCTGCGGGAGAAGGCACCATCCAGCACGACGTGTACTTCGGCACCAGCTTCGAGGACGTCAACGCCGCGTCCGATCCCGACGTGCTGCCCGGTCGAGGCCGGCAAGACGGCAACACGTACAACCCGGGCGCCCTGGCCCTGGGGCAGGTGTACTACTGGCGCGTCGACGAAATACAGGACGGCGCGACGCCCGTCATCGAGCGAGGCAGCGTGTGGAGCTTTGCGGCGCTGGCGTCGCTCGTTGTCGACGATTTCGAGGCCTACAACAACGATTCGCCCAACCGAGTCTTCCAGGCATGGGTCGACGGGTACGGCTACTCAGCGGACGATTTCTTCCCCGACGGCCATCCCGGCAACGGCACGGGCATGGGCGTGGGGCACGATATCTGGACGGGAGGCACACCTTACACGACCCTCATGGAAACCGAAGTTGTCCACGGCGGCAGCCAGTCCATGCCTTTGTACTACAACAACGCCGACACAGGCCATTCCGAGGCCGAGCACACTTTCGATGCGCCATGGGACTGGACGGCAGCGGGCGCCAAAGCCTTGTCGCTCTGGTTCTACGGCAACTTCAACAATCAGGCCGACCGGATGTACGTGGCAATCGAAGACAACGCCGGCAGGCGCGGGACCGTCGCCTATGGGGACCCCAACGCCGTCGTATGGCATGCCTGGCAGGAGTGGAACATCGACCTCCAGGAATTCAGCGACGCCGGTGTGGATCTGACGCAGGTGCAGAAAATGTTTATTGGCATCGGCGACGGCGCCGGCGGTGCAGGGACGCTCTTTGTCGACAGTATCCGATTGTATCCCTCACGGTGCGTTCCTGAGTTTGCGCCGGCCGGCGACCTGGACGGCGATTGCGACGTGGACTACGAAGACCTGAGCATCCTGACGGAGAACTGGCTGGAAAGTTTCGTCTGGGACGTCAGCGGCGGCTTCGACGGCGGCGGTTGCCTCCAGCTCGACGGCAGCGGAGAGAGAATCTTCGTACCGGCCGCCCCTTTTCCCCGCGAGGCGTTTACCTATTCGCTGTGGTTCAACCCCGCCGCGGTCATGGATACTGACTCGGCACGCCAGGATCTGATCTACTGGAGCGCAGGCGGACCGTCCCCCGGCGCACGCCCGGCTTTGGTTCACAATATCGACGGCAGCGGAAGACTGCGAATCAGTATCATGCTTGACACGATGGCGTCCGACGAAGAGGGCCTGGCGTTTTCCGACTCCCGGTCCTTCGACGCCGACACCTGGTGCCACGTTGCCTTTACCTTCGACGGCAGCAAGACCCGGGTCTACGTCAACGGTACACAGGAGAACGTGCTGACCGCTTCCGGCGTGCACTGGCAGCGCTATACCCCCGGGATCTACTTCGGCGCCAGCTCCGGCGGCGGCAATGGCTTCAACGGCAAGCTCGACGACATCCGCATCTATGGGCACGCCCTTTCGGCCACCGATATTACCGGTCTGGCCGAGGCGACCGCCGAGCCTGCCCCCGGGCCGACGGCCTGGTACAAGCTTGATGAAACCGCCCGCGGCACAGTTGTCGATGCCTCCGGCAACGGATACGATGGATACGTATTGTTCGTCGCGCCCTATACCAACCCGTACGACGACAACCGGGTCGACTTGAAGGATTACACCGTGATCGCCGAAAGCTGGCTCGAAACGCAGATGTGGCCGTAGCCCTCACCGGCCGCGAAAGGCAAAGAGGCCTCAGCGCCCGGTGAGCCGATGGCATGCCGGGCGCCAGGGCCGTGGGCGATGCGAAAATTTCGTGTGGGGGTATCTTGGGGTCGGTAGTACGAACGTGCTGAAACAAGGACGAAAGAGTTACACGATGCGCAAATCGAGCGGATTCACACTCATAGAGCTTCTGGTGGTGATCGCTATCATTGCCCTGTTGATGGCCATATTGATGCCGGCGCTGCAAGTGGTAAAGAAGCAGGCCCAGGCGGTGTCCTGTCTGTCCAACCTGAAGCAGTGGGGCCTCTATTTCTCGATGTATACGGACGACAATAACGGTTATTTCCAGCAAGGGTGGTGGTCGGGCGAGCCCTATACGGGGACGTGGGTGGCGATCCTGCGTCCTTACTACCATGGCAGCGAAGACGTCCTCTGCTGTCCGACCGCGACGAGACCTGTGACCGAATTGGGCTCGCAGCCCTTCGCCGCCTGGGGCGTCTATGGCGAAGAGCGTCCTTCCTTCGCGGGCCTTTCCGGCAGCTACGGAATCAATGGCTGGGTCCGCAATCCGCCGATAGAAATGAAGGTGATGCCCGACCGCAACACGCGTCCAACGAAAAACAACTGGCGAACGCCCAACGTCCGGGGCGCCGACCGCGTGCCGCTTCTTCTGGGTGAACAGTACTATGCCGGCTATCCCCTGCTGTCCGACAATCCGCCGGCATACGACGGCGAGCCCTATTACGGCACTTCCGATTACATGGTCGCGTATTCCGTCAACCGGCACAACGGACACGTCAACGGCTCCTTCCTCGATTGGTCCGCCCGCAAGATCGGGCTCAAGGAGTTGTGGCGGCTGAAGTGGCACCGGAGCTTCGAGACCGGCGCCCCGCAGCCGACCTGGCCCGACTGGATGAAGAGCTTCAAAGACTACTGAGCGTCGCTTGCGGCGCCGGCCGGCGCGTTGCGGCGGTACACGATCTTTCCGCCTACAATCGTGTAGTCCACCTTGGCCGACATGATCCGGTCCGGCGGCACCGTCAGCAGGTCCGTGTCGAACATCACGACGTCGCCGAGATAGCCGACTCGGATCATGCCCTTGCGATCTTCCATAAACTCGGCGCGGGCCGAATCGAGCGTGTAGAGCTCGATGGCCTTCTCCATACTGAGCTTCTGATCGGGAAACCATCCGTCGCCGGGCTCGCCGAGCCTGTCCTTCCGCGTGACAGCGGCGTACAAACCTTCCAGGGGGTCGATCAGCTCCACGGGATAATCCGTGCCAAAGGCAACCACCGCCCCCGCATCGAGCAAGCGCTGCCAGGCATAGGCGCCCCTGCATCGCACGGCGCCAATCCTCTTCTCGGCAAACCGCTTGTCCGTGATGCAATGGGTGGGCTGCATGGACGCCACCACGCCCAGCGCCGCGAACCGCGCGATATCGTCATCACGAAGCACCTGTGCGTGTTCGATGCGATGGCGGCTGTCGCGCCGCCCGTTACGCCGTTGCGCCGTTTCGTACGCGTTGAGGACCCAGCAGTTGGCCTCGTCGCCGATGGCGTGGATGCCAATCTGAAATCCTTCTCGGTCGGCGGTGACCACCAGTTCCTCCAGCTTCTCGTAAGGCATCTGAGGCAGGCCGCAGGTCTCCGGAGCGTCCTCGTAAGGATCGAAGAAAAGAGCCGTGCCCGAACCGAGCGTGCCGTCGATGAACCCCTTGAGGTAACCGAAGCGTATCCAGTTGCCCTCGCGGGGATATCTCTCTCGCAGCTCGGCATAGCGCTTCAGCTTCCCGGCCTCGGCCGTCAAAGACCCGCCGACCGTCACGCGCAGCGTGAGCCTGCCCATATCGTTGAACTTCTGATAGATGTCAAAGTCACCGCCGGGCGGAAGCTGAATCGACGTCACGCCTTGCCTCATGGCCAGATCGAACGCCGCCTGCCACCGGCGCATCCGCTCGGCTTGTTCCTGCGCGGGAGTCCGCGGCACGGCGCCGCGGCCGTATTTCAGCAGCGACTGGGCCTTCTCTTTGAAAATACCCGTGGCCTCTCCGGTGCGCGGATCGCGCTGGATTTCGCCGCCGAAAGGATCGGGCGTTTCTCGGGTGATTCCGGACCGCTTGATGATATAGCTGTTGACCAGGACCGAATGTCCGTCGGCACGGGAGAGCACCACGGGATTGTTCGGGGCGACCGGATCGATGAGCTCCTTCGTGGGCCATTGCCGGTTGTGGAACATCTCGTGTTCCCAGCGGCCGCCGCGGATCAGCTCGCCGGGGCGCGCTCGGGCCACGGCCTCTCTGACCTTCTGCGTGATGACCGCCGGGTCCGTGGTGTAGCGCAGGTCGATGTAATCCGGGTCCACCTCGTCGAAATGAATGTGCGCGTCGTTGAAGCCCGGAACGACAAGCCTGCCCCGCGCGTCGATCACCCGCGTCGCGCCCTCCTTCACGTACTCCTCGACGGCTCCGTCGGTGGCAACGGCGATGATGGTCTCGCCTTTGAAGGCGACCGCCTCGGCGCGAGGATTGTCCCGGTCGATCGTAACGACTTTGGCGTTCCGGATGACCAGGTCCGCCGCCGGCAGGCCCCGACTCGCGTGGGAACCGCACAACGCCAGCATAGACCACGCGATGATTGCTATCGATCGGTTCGGCATCATCAGGAGCTTCTCCTTGTAACCGCAGTTTTGCAGATGTCCGTTCGAGAAACCTGCACGCCGGACAATACGCAAGGCCGATTCTATGACGCCCCGGAGCAACCTTCAAACTCAATTTCTGCGTCTGTGTCCGGGTGATTCTGTCCTTTCTGTCGAGGCGTGTCTCTGGTAGAATGGCCGCACGTGCGCCAGTAACGCCGCGTTCTCTTCGGCAATTCTATACCTTATTCAGGCGTTGGGAGGTGGACATGAGTGTGGACGAATGTCACGCGAACGCGACCGGACGCAGAGAGTTTCTCTCGCGACTTTCTCTGGCCGTCACCGGCTCGGCCCTGGCCATCGGCACGACGTCGCGGGCACCGGCGGCCCCACCGGCGGCTTCGCCTGCGCCCCTGCTGCCGACGATTCAACTCGGCGACCATCGCGTCACCCGCCTGATCGCCGGCGCGAATCCCGTCAGCGGATACTCCTACATGGGCCCCATCATGGACCGGCACATGCGCGAGTACTTCACGCCCGCCCAGACGGTCGAGTTTCTGTGGAGCTGCGAGCGCGCCGGGATCAACACACACCAGTTCAGCGATCCCGAGAAGATGGCCGGTGTCTTTCGCACGCTGCGCCGGCGCGGCTCGAAAATGAAGTTCATCTGCCTCCACGCCGCCGGATCGGGACATGCATCCGTCGAGCAGGTGGTCCGGGACACGCAGCCCATCGCCATTGTCCATCACGGCGGCGTAACCGACCGATTGTTTCGGGAGGGTAAGAGCCGGGAGGTCCGCGATTTCGTGAAGCGCGTTCGCGACGCCGGGGTGCTGGCCGGCGTCTCGGCCCACAATCCCGCCTGCATCCGGCGCATCGCCGACGAAGGGTGGCCGGTCGATTTCTTCATGACGTGTTTCTACTACCTCACGAGATCGCAGGAGGAACTGGACAAGATGCCGCCGGTCGTGACGCTGCAGATCGGCTATCCGTTCTTTGCCGGCGATCCGGCTGCGATGACCGAGGTCGTTCGGCAGGTGGACCAGCCGTGCCTGGGCTTCAAGATTCTCGCCGCCGGTCGCAAGTGTCACAAGAAACAGGCCGTGAAGGAAGCGTTCCAGTTCGCCTTTGAACATCTCAAGCCGACCGACGCGGTGATCGTCGGCATGTATCCCCGCTACCAGGATCAAATCCAGGAGAACGCCCAATACACGCGCGAGTTTGCCAAGCCGCCAAAAGCGTAGGGCCAGATTGAAGGGAGGACCATGCAATGAACGGAAAATCTGTGAAAGTCCAATGGGTTGCCGGTGTCTTGTTGGCCGTGGCCGTTGCGTGCTTGCTCGGCGTCACGTCGGGCCAAGCGGCTGAAGGGGTGGTCGTCGCCGCGCCGCACGTTCTGGCTGCGACGGTCGGTCCCGTGCCCAAGCCCGCGCCCGCTCCGGAACCGACCGACGGCAAGCTGCGCGTCATTTGCTTCGGCGCCCATCCCGATGACAACGAGTTCCGCGCCGGTGGCGTGGCGACGATGTGGGCCGCGAAGGGCCATCACGTCAAGTTCGTCTCCTGCACCAACGGGGACATCGGCCATTGGGGCATGGCCGGCGGGCCTCTGGCCCAGCGCCGCACCGCCGAGGTGGAGCGCTGCGCCGAGATCTTCGGCATCGAGACGCAGGTGCTCGACATCCACGACGGTGAGATCATGCCGACACTGGAGAACCGCATGACCATCGTTCGCCTGATCCGCGAGTGGGGAGCCGACGTGGTGATGTGTCACCGGCCCAACGACTATCATCCCGACCACCGCAACGTCGCGCTGCTCATCCGGGACGCCGGCTACATGGTCACCGTGCCGTTCTTCTGTCCCGACACGCCGTATCTCAGGCGCAACCCGGTCTTCCTGTACTACCAGGACCGGTTCCAGAAGCCCTACCCGTTCACGGCGGACATCGTTGTCGGTATCGACGAGGTGATCGAGAAGAAGCTGGACGCGGCTCTGGCGCTGGCCTCGCAGACCCTGGAAGGCGGCTGCGGGGGGTCGGAGAAGCTGTACCCCGAAAACGATGCCTCCGCCCGCCGAGCCCGCGAAAAGCAGGTCCGCCGGAGCTTCGACGGGCGTTTCGCAGGGACGGCCAACCGCTTCCGAGAACAGCTCATCGACTGGTACGGCCAGGAAAAAGGCGGCAAAATCAAGTACGCCGAAGCGTTCGAGATCGGTGAATACGGACGCCGCCCGTCAAAGCAGGAGATCAAAAAGATCTTCCCGTTCTACGACTGAGAACCGCGCGGGCGGCTCGCAGAAGCATGTAGGATGGGCTTTAGCCCATGCTGAAACCGCGCCAAAAGAAACCGCATGGGCTGAAGCCCCTCCTACGACACCGAGAACCTTCGGTGTGCCGCAGAGAAGGGACCAAGCTATGACGAACGCTACTGGTCTGTTGTCAGGCATTCTCACGGCGCTGGCGTTTCTTTATCCGTCGGCGGCGCTGTCGGGACAAGAGGTGGCGTTTCCCGAATTCAGGGCGCATCTGGTGGCCAAGCTGCCCGGCGGGTACAAAGTCGCCGCCGTCGATATCAATCGGGACGGCCGACCCGACGTCGTGGGCCTGGCGACGAATCCTTCCTGCCTTGCCTGGTATGAGAATCCCGCTTGGACGAAGCACGTTCTGACGTCCCGGGTCCGGGCTTTCATCGACGTGGCCCCGCACGATATCGACGCCGACGGGCGGACCGACCTGGCCATTGCCCACGAATTCGGCATGAGCCGAACCGATTCGGGCGGCCTGTTGCACTGGCTGCGGTGTCCGGCCGACCCGGCGGCAGAATGGCCCCTGCACGCCATCGGCGCCGAGCCAACTTCTCACCGCATACAATGGGCCGATATCGACGGCGATGGGGCCAAGGAGCTGATTAACGCACCGGTCATGGGCCGCGGCGCCAAGGCTCCGCTGTGGGATGCAGGTGTGAGGCTCCTTTCGTATGCCGTCCCCGATCCGCCCGCGAGGGAATCGTGGACGTCCCTCACCATCGACGACCGACTGACCGTCGTGCACGGCGTCTCCATCGTGAATTGGGACGACGACGGGCGCGACGATATTCTCACCGCCAGCTTCGAAGGGATTCACCTCTTCCAACCGCGTCCGACGGGCAACACGATCTCGTGGCGGAAAACACGTCTGGGCTCCGGCGAGCAAGTCAAGCCGACGAAGCGGGGCTCCAGCGAAATCGCCCTCGGCAGGCTCACCGGCGGATGCCGCTTCCTGGCAGCCGTCGAACCCTGGCATGGGGACAAGGTCGTGGTTTACACGCCGGGTCCGCACTCGGAGGCACCATGGCAACGGCTGATCATCGATGCGACGTTCAACGAAGGACATGCGCTAATCTGCGCGGACCTCGATGCAAACGGCGCCGACGAAATCATCGCGGGCTATCGCGGCGCGGGACGGAGCCTGTACATCTACGGGTGCCTGGATTCATCGGGAAGACAATGGCAGAGGATTCCTCTCGATGAGGGAGACATGGCCGCCTCCGGCCTCGACGTCGCAGACGTCAACGGTGACGGGCGACTCGACGTGATTGCCGTCGGAACAGCTACCTCGAACATCAAATGGTATGAGAACATGGGGTCGTCTCGATGAGACAGATGAGAGCGCGTTTCATCCGGCGCGCGGTGATGATTGTTGTTTGTGTGTTGGCGGCTGCAGCCGCCGGCGCAGGTCTTACCGAAGATCTGCCGGCCGTGCTGCTGAAGGACGGTTTCGCCGGCCTGCGAACCGGTCCGATCCTGGACGCCGTGGGCGCCCACACCGAATACCATTACCTTTCGCACGCCTCGCAACGTGGCCACTGGGCGGTCTCCGCCTTCAAATCGTATGGCTCGCAACGGGCCTGGCGCGTGATCGAAGAAGGCGGCACGCGCGTGATGCTGCAAGCCTATCACAATAGCCTCAAGCACACCCATCCGATGCTCGTAGCGGGAGATCCCCTCTGGCGCAACTACAGAATCACGGCCGATTTCGCGCCCGCCACGGACCGGGGTCAAAGCGGCGTAGTCTTTAGATACCGAAACGACCGCTGCTACTACTTCTGCGGCGTCGCCGGCCGGCGAGCCGTTCTGAAAATGGTTCGTCACGCCACGGCGTTTCACCAACCGTACGAGAAGGTCCTCGCGGAGCAAGCGTGCTCCTGGACGCCCGGCAATTATGTGAGCGTGCGGATCGACGTCGCTGGCAACCGCATCCAGGCTACGTTCAGCAACGGCGTCGGCCTGGAAGCCACCGACGACACGTATCCCCTGGGCAGGATCGCCCTGATGTCGGACGTACCGACCCGCTACAGGAACGTCAAGGTCACGACGACTGTCGCGGAAAAAGAGCATCTGCAAAAGCGCATCGCCGAACGCGACGAAGAGCTGCGCCGCCTCCAGGCGGCCAATCCCCGCCCCGTCCTATGGAAAAAGATTGACACGGAAGGCTTCGGCGTCGGCCGGAATCTGCGTTTCGGGGACTTGAACAACGACGGGCAGACCGACGTGCTCATCGGCCAGGTCCTGCACCACGGCCCCAAGGACAGAAACAGCGAGCTCAGTTGTCTGACCGCTATGACATTCGACGGCAAGAGGCTCTGGCAGATCGGCGAGCCCGACCAGTGGAAGGACCGGCTCACGAACGACGTCGGCTTCCAGATCCACGATCTCGACGGCGACGGCCGGACCGAAGTGCTGTACTGCATGGGCATGGAAATCATCGTTGCCGACGGCGCTTCCGGAAAAACGAAGTACAAGGCCAAAACGCCCGGCATGCCCGACGATATAAGACCCCCCTACAACAGATTCCCTCACATCCTCGGCGACTCGCTGTACTTCTGCGACGTGCGCGGCACGGGCCATCCCCGGGACATCATCATCAAAACACGGTACCGACACTTCTGGGTGCTGAACGACCGATTGGAGGTCCTGTGGGACGCCGCCTGCAACACCGGGCACTACCCCTACGCCTGTGACATCGACGACGACGGCAAGGACGAGATTTCCATCGGGTATTCGCTCTTCGACGACGACGGCACGCGGCTCTGGACGCTGGACGGAAAGTTGAAAGACCACGCCGACGGGGTTGCCCTCGTTCGCTTCAAACCGGGCTCGGACCTTCGCCTGCTCTGCGCCGCCAGCGACGAAGGCATGTTCTTCGCGGACTTACAGGGGCGCATCCTGAAACACCATTACGTCGGGCACGTCCAGAATCCCGCCATCGCCAATTTCCGCGACGACCTGCCCGGCCTGGAAGCGGTGTCGATCAATTTCTGGGGCAACCAGGGAATCGTGCACTTCTTCGACGCCGACGGCGACATCTACCATGACTGCGAGCCGTGCCAGCATGGCAGCATGTGCCTGCCGGTCAACTGGACCGGCTCATCGCAAGAGTACTTCCTGCTCTCGGCCAATCCCGAGGAAGGCGGCCTCTTCGACGGCCGGGGGCGGTGCGTGGTGAAGTTTCCCGCCGACGGGCATCCGGACATGTGCAATGCCGTGCTCGACGTGACCGGCGATTGCCGGGACGAGATCGTCGTGTGGGATCCCTTCGAGCTTTGGGTCTATACCCAGCACGACAGTCCGCGAAAGGGACGACTCTACAAGCCCGTCCGAAGCCCCCTGCACAACTACTCGAACTATCAAACCACGGTGTCTCTGCCCGGCTGGGCGCAGCCGTAGTTCGGCCGCATGGGCTGAAGCCCATCTTACGCTCGCGCGGAAGAACCACCGCTTCACGATTGCCGCTTCACGAGGGGAAAGATGTAGGGCTCCATCATTTTTCGGATGGTCAGGAAATCGTGCTGGTGCAGGCACTGGCGAATGACGTCGCGGTCGACCTCGTCGAGCCATTTCCAGACCTGCTCGGTGAACCGGACGTTCAGCGCGAAGATTTCACCGGCGTCCTGGCGAAACGGCGCGACGTCGGCGGTGATCCAGCCGTCGTAGTCCAGTTCCTTGAGGTAGAAGAGGAACTCGGCGAATTCCCAAATGTTACAGGCGCCGGCGATGAGGTCCCAATCCAGCTTGCCGTTGTTGTCGTTTGTGTGGACGTAGAAGGGCAGTCCGGCCGCCGCCACTTGCATCAACGAATCGGCCGGAGGCTCGCCGCCGAAGGTGGAATGACCGATGTCGATGGTCACTCCCAGGCCCTCTGTGCCGGCCGCCCGGCAGAGGAGAATCGTCCGGGCCGCCGAAGAAAGCAAGTTGTGTACCCGCGTCTCGAAGGGCTTGTACTCCAGGTGCAGCGTGATCTCGGGGCGGTACGAAGCCGCGGCGCGGACGACCTCCACCATCCTTTCCCAGGCACTGGCGTAGTGCACCTGAAAAGGATAGTCGTAACCGTCGCTGAGGGGACAGCAGGTTACGCGCTCGGCGCCGAGCGCCACGGCGGCGTCCTTGGCGCGCTGGAGGTACTCCACGGCCCTCGCGCGCACCGCCGCATCGGGCGACGTAATCGACCCCTTCACGAACTCGGGATCGGACTTGACGTTCACGTTGACCGCCGAGACGGCCAGTCCCAGCTTCGTCAGGGCGCTTCTGACGCCGTCCACATCCCCGAGCTCGTGGGGATACACGATTTCCACGCCCTCGACTCCCGGGATGCGCGCGATGTGCTCCAGCTTCTCGACCACGCTGAGATCCTCGCCATACTCGCAGAAACGATCGCGCAGTCGCCCGAAAAAGGGACAGATAACGGCCTGCTTCATAGGTCACCTGAAAAAAACGCGTCCCGGGCCGGCGTCCGTCTCATTCCGATCGGCCGGGCGCATAAGCCCTGATAGGACATGGCTTACCCGAAAACGATTGACCCGGCAAGCGCAAAGCGGTTCTGCGCGAAGCGTATCTCGCGCCGGCCCTCAGTTCACGCTTCCCCCTCGTACCGTGTTTCACAAATCGTGCGACTGTAGATTGCTTCGCTTCGCTCGCAATGACACGTAGAACTCGTATATGTCATTGCGAGGAGCGCAGCGACGAAGCAATCTCCTCCCGCGCAGTCGGGGGAATTTGCTGAATGCGGCACTCACTCCGGAGTGCGGTTTTTGGCTGGTTTTGGCGGGGCGGGCGTGTAACATGGGGCACCCGGGCGCAATTCATATTACGGTGATGGTTGGTGCTATGGCAAAACCTGTTGATCAAAGGGCTTACGACGATCTGGTGGGTGCGGCCAAGAGCCAGGCCCAGGCGTTGGGGCAGCTTTACGAGCTGTACTACGAACGAATTTTCCGGTTTTGCGTGCACCGGTTGTTCAACAAGGCCACGGCTGAGGACATCACCTCGTCGGTGTTCCTGACGGTCGCCCGGAGCATGCGAACGTTCAAGGGCGACACCGAGCAGGACTTTCGCAGTTGGATCTATGCCATCGCGGCCAATCAGGCCAACGCCTATATCCGCAAGACGACGCGGCGGCAGCGGCTGATGGAAAACGTGGTGGCCCAGCGAAGGGCCGCCCAGCCAAACGGCGATGAGTGGTCGCAGTTGGACTGGCCCACGTTGTACGCGGCTATCGGGCACCTCAAGCCCGAGCACCAGACGATTGTGACGCTGCGGTTCTTTGAAGGCATGGATTACGAAGAGATCGGCCGGATCGTCGAGGCGCGACCGGCTACGGTTCGAGTCACGCTGCACCGGATCCTGCGCAGGCTCAAGGAAGCTCTGCAAGGCGATCTGGGTGGAGACGAGTAAATGATCGAAAACGAACGAGATTTTGAAAAAGTCGTCGCCGGCTTGCACATCGACGCCACGCCGGACCCGGCCCACAAGGAGCGCCTGCGCCGGCAGATGCTGCATACCTTCGCCGACGCGGCGGGGCCGGCGCGAATGACAACGCAGCGTCCGGGGCCGCAGAGAATCCCATTGCTGCGCCGCTCGCTCGTGAAGCTGGCGGTGGCGGCGGTGGTGGTCGTTGCCGCCGGCATCGGACTCTGGAAGGCGTTCGGGCCCGGATGGGGCCCCGCCACGGCCCAGCAGATCTGCCAGGCCACGCGAAAGAGGCCCTGGCTGCATGCGGTGGCCACCTACTACGACAAAGGCGACGTCCGCAACGAAGAGCACTGGTACGACTTCGCCTCCGAGAAAGCATACGTCGTTCGCGCCGACGGCACCGTGTTGGGCTGGGACAGCGGCGCCGATAAGAAGCAATTTGCGTACAGTCCCCGCGTCAAAAGGCTGGCGATTACGGAGCTTTCGCCCGACGGTGTTTTCGGAGCGGCCTCGGCCTACACGATCGTGGACGCCTTTGCGGTTTTCGCGGCGCAGAACGATGTGACGGTCCGGCAGTGGGATGATCGCTACGAGGGCGAGGCCGTCCGTGCGTATGAAATCGAGAGGCCCGCACGGAACGGCCGGGCTGCCACCGCCCTGCGGATCAAAATGATGGCCGATCCCGAGACGAATCGGATCGTGGCGGCCGACGTCGAGCACTGCGACGCGGCGGGCGTCGCGGTGGCCCGCGAAGAATGGGTCATGAGCTATCCGCCCTCCGGCCCACAGAGCGTCTACGACCTCGGCGTGCCCCGGTCGGTCCGCGTCCTCGACATGCGGATGGGCTACATCGGCACCCCCGGTGATACACCGATGCCGATCCCCACGCCCGGCGAACCGGCCGGCGCCAAACTGACGCCCCTCAAGATCGACCTGCCCAAACCTACGTTCCGGGGAACGCCTGAGAACAACCGCGTGCCGAACTTGCAGAAACCCCGGCGGGGACCGCGCCCGCCGTTTCTGGCGCCGCCGGGAACGACGAACGTAGCGCGGGGCAAGCCCGTCTCTGCCAGCGACCGGGACCCGGTGGTCGGATCTCTGGATATGATCACCGACGGAGACAAGGAAGCGGCCGACGGCAGCTTCGTCGAGCTGGGCCCGTTTCTGCAGCATGTGACTATCGATTTGCGGGGCCGCTACGAGATCTACGCCATCGTGGTGTGGCATTACCACCAGCAGCCGCGCGTCTACTTCGACGTGGCCGTTCAGGTCTCGAACGACGCGCGCTTCCGCCGGGGCGTCACGACCGTCTTCAACAACGATATCGACGACTCCGCCGGCCTGGGCGAGGGCGACGATCTGCACTACACCGAAACCTACGAGGGCAAGCTGATCCATACCAGAGGCATCCAGGGCCGCTACGTCCGCCTCTACAGCAACGGCAACACAAGCGACGACCAGAATCACTACATCGAGGTCGAGGTCTACGGCCGGGCGGCACGGTAGCCGAAACATGGCCCGTGCGCGGCACCGGCACGGGATCGAATTCATGCCAACCGACTTTGGGAGGACAGAACCATGGCACGGGGAGAGTATGCGCGCCAAAGAGCATTGCGAAACGTTGCGGCGGCACTGGTTCTCGGAACATTGTGCGGGTACAACCCGGTCGCGGCATCAAGCTACGCGGCATCCGATACGAACGTGACACTGCGTACGGCCGGTGTGGAGTTCGCGTTCGTCCGCATCCCGGCGGGACGATTTCTCATGGGCTCGGACACCGGCCCCGGCGACGAACGGCCCGCGCATGAGGTCGTCATTCCGCATGACTTCCACCTGATGCGCACGGAAGTGACGGTGCGACAATTCGCCGCGTTCGTGGAAGCGACCGGATACCAGACCGACGCCGAGCGTAGCAACTGGGCCTGGCTGTGTCCGGCGGCTGACCTGGCGGGACCGGACCGGGGGCTCAACTGGCGCACGCCCGGCCTCGAGCAAAGCGAGGATGATCCGGCGGTCGTTCTGACCCGAAACGACGCGGTGGCCTTCTGCCGCTGGCTCGGTGCACAGACCGCGCGATCCGTACGCCTGCCCACGGAAGCCGAGTGGGAATACGCCGCCCGCGGCGGTGCCGATGCGGCGGACCTTGGCGAGCACGCCTGGTATGACGCCGACGCCGACGGACGAACCCATCCCGTCGCGCAGAAACGTCCCAACGCCTGGGGTCTCTACGACATGGCCGGCAACGCCTGGGAATGGTGCCTGGACGTGTGGCACCCGACGTATGACAACGCCCCGGCCGACGGCGGCGCGCGTCGGAGCGACCCGGACATACCCGAGGTGGGCTGGCGCTACGTCCTGCGCGGCGGCTGCTGGGCCAGTCCTTCCTCGCAGTTGCGCCCGGCGTATCGCTACCGGGGGACGGAGAATTTCCGCAATTGCGGCACCGGCTTCCGCGCCGTTCTGGGCACGGACGGTCGCGGCGAAACACCCCCCGCGGGGACCGTCTCGGCCGCCGTTCGGTCGAGCCGCACAGGCGGGGAACCAGGACTTTCCGTCCGCATTGCAGCACGGCCGAATGGCACGAGGCTTTGCACCGGCGCTCTGGAGTTCGACCTGATACGCGTACCGGCCGGCCGCTTCATCATGGGCTCCGACGTCCACGGCGAAGAAGAGCCCATGCACGAGGTAACCATCGGCTATGATTTCGAGATCGGCCGTACCGAGGTCACGCGCGGGCAGTTTCGCGCATTCATAGAAGCAACGGGCTATATCACCGAGGCCGAGAAGGAAGGCTGGGGCTGGACCCGCTCCGACTGGCGGGATTGGCACCCTGAGCTGGACATTAGTTGGCGCAACCCCGGTTTCTCGCAAACCGACGACCACCCCGCCACCTGCGTGAGCTGGTACGACGCGATGGCCTTCTGCCGCTGGCTTTCCCGGGAAACCGGCCAGACCATTCGCCTGCCCAGCGGTGCCGAGTGGGAATATGCCTGTTGCGCCGGAACCACCGGCCACTACGCCGGCGACGTTGCCGCCATGGGCTGGTACCGTTACAACTCGGGCCAGCGTACGCACCCCGTGGCGCAGAAACAGCCCAACGCCTGGGGCCTCTACGACATGCACGGGAACGTCTGGGAATGGTGCCGGGACATGTGGCATTACGGCTACCACGGCGCCCCGACCGACGGCAGCGCCTGGGTCGAGGCGGGCTTTTTCATTCCGCTGATGCGCGGCGGCTCGTTTACCAACCCCGCCTGGTGGCTGCGCTCGGCCAACCACATGCGAAACGACCCCGGCTGCCGGCACAGCTACAACCAGGGCTTCCGCATCGTCCGCGATCTTCGACCGCCCAAGGCCCGGCCCGTAGTAACAGCGTCTCAGTTCGATGCCACGCGGCAGACCGGCGCGCCGGCCGCACTCGTGCCGGTCAAAACGGAGCTGCCGCAGAAGCAGTTCATCGGGACGCCGAAGGACATTCGCGCGCCGCGGATCAAGCCCGTCCAGACAAAGGTAGGGCCGCCTTTCCTGGCGCCGCCCGGGACCCGGAACGTCGCGCTGGGCAAGCCCGTCTCGTCCAGCGACACCGAGCCGGTCATCGGCGAGCTGGAGATGATCACCGACGGAGACAAGGAAGCGGGCGACGGCAGCTTCGTCGAGCTCGGGCCCCTCCTGCAGCAAGTCTCGATCGACCTGCAAGGCGACTACGAAATCTACGCCGTGCGATTGTGGCACTATCATCAGGAGCCGCGCGTGTATTTCGATGTGATTGTCCACATCTCAGATGATCCCGATTTCGGAGCCGGTGTGAAGACCATTTTCAACAATGACATGGACAACTCCTCCGGCCTCGGAACGGGCAGGGACATGCACTACGTCGATACCCACTTCGGGGAGCTGTTTGACGCCAAGGGCATTTGCGGCCGGTACGTCCGCCTCTACAGCAACGGCAGCACGGCCGACGACCTCAACCACTACGTCGAAGTCGAAGTCTACGGCCGGCCCGCGCCTCGCGGCTCCGAACACAGCAACTGACGACATCCGGCAGCGCATCGCGTGCGGAACCAAACCGAAATTGCGTTTGATCGCACGGATCGAGATTTGTCTAATACTCCCGATATCGCGCGAAATGCGGTGATTTTCTGCGCCCATTTTGTCCGGCGGAGGAGACTTATAGGTGGTTTCAGAAATGGGCCTTTTTCTTCGATGAAACCGAATGACTGAACCGAACGACGAGATCCTGGTCCGGCGGGCTCTGGAAGGGGATACGGCCTGCCTCGCGGCGTTGTGCCGGCGGTACTATCCGGCGCTCGTGGCCATCGGCCACGCCGTCGCCGGCGACGAGCACTTAGCCGAGGACGCGGCGCAGGAGGCCGTCGCCGAGGCGTGTCGCCGGCTGCGGACGCTCCGCAACCCGCAACGGTTCGGATCGTGGCTCGGCGCGATCTGTCGCAACATCGCCAGGGACATGCTCACTGAGCGCAGCCGGTCTCGCCGGGCGGCCGAGGGCCGGGCGGCGCCCGATCCGCAAGACGACGGCAATGAGAAGGCGGCCCTGATTCGGGCGGTGCGCGCGCTGCCCGATCATCTCCGCCAGGTCGTGTTTCTGCGGTATTACAACGCGATGACCTACGATCAGATGTCCAGCGTGCTGGGCCTGTCGCCTCAGGCGATCAACGGCAGGCTGCGCCGGGCCAAAAAGAGAATCGCCCGTACGATGAAGGCCAACGGCTTCGGGGATGGCGACCTATGAAACACAGAAAAAATGACAACCAGGTCGACGAGATGCTCGCCAGGTATCTGCGGCGCGAGCCCGCCCGGTTCGATTATGAAAGCTGGGCCGAGAAATTCCCCGACGAAGCCAGGCTCGCGGCAACGGGTTTCGCCGCGACGGAACCACAGCCGAGAATTTCACTCGCGCAGATATGGAGGTGCATCATGACCAGTCGATATACGAGATACGTCACTGCGGCTGCAGTCCTTCTCGTGGCCCTTTCTTTCCTGTTTCCCGGCGGCAACGGTATCGTACCGGAGAGCATTGCCTGGGCCGACGTGCAGAAGGCCCTCGTCGAGCAGGAGCAAGTCCGCGTAACGGGCACCCGCAACTGCTTCTTCGGAGACGACGAAACGCCTACGCACAAGCTCGGCGTCGAGAAACTGTTCTCCCTTTCGTATGGATACGCCGATCGCACCTTCACTGAAGAGGGCAAGCTCATCATTGAATTCACCTACCATCTTCCCAGCGACACCGTGACCGTCATGTTCCCGACCGTCAAGAAATACTACCGCATGGAGGTTTCCTCGGAGTATCGCGACCAGGCCGGCCAGGTCGCGCCGGAGAACTACTTTGAGTGGCTCTGGGCCTCCGGCGACTACCGCCAGATCGGTCCCCGGAAGGTACAAGGCATCGACGCGATTGGATTCGAAGTCTCCGACGTGCACGATCGTTTTCTCACAGGTCTCGGCATCAACCCGAGAATCGCGAATTTCTTCTTCTCCGTCCAATCGTTGAGCGTGCGCATGTGGGTCGATCCGAAGAAGCGGCTGCCGATTCAAATCGAGGGCGAAGGTCAGATTAACCGCTGTCTCATCACGGGCTACAGCAAAATGAGACTCCGCGAGATCAACGACCGTTGGGATTTCGGAGCGCGCCTGGACGAAAGCCAGTTCCAACCCGAGATCCCCGAAGATTACGAGCAACTCGGCGTACCCGAAGCAGCCCAGGCGGGGTAAGCCTTCTCTGCCACCGTTCTGCGCCGACCCCTTGCGTGTAGCGACATGTCCATACTCTCTCAATCCGCATGGGCTCGAATGGCGTGTGTCAGCGCACGACGGGGCCCTGGGCGTCGCCCTGGCTGTTACACCTCATTGAGCAAACTCAGCGGTTGTATTTTGCAGACGGTGATAGCTTCTGCCGGGAAATTTCTTACAATCGTGTCTGTTTGAACGTCTCGGCGCCGGCCGTGAGTGAAACAGGAACCATTGTGAACAAGGGGAAAGACATGAGAGATTCGTTGTCCCTCGTCCTCATCGGGGCGGTCTTGTTGTGTACATGCGGAGGAAGAGCGACGCTCGCAGATGAGGCTGGCCAAGCGGGAGCCGGCACGGTCACGGCGCATTGGCGCGGTCTACATGGGTACATCGGCTACAGTGCGTCCCGGCCGCCGGACCGGGCTCAGTACAGTGCGGGGATGGGTTTCTACGCGGCGGTCTGGCCGCTGATCGACAAACCGATTGCCCACTTCCAGATCGGCCTGCCCAGCGCCTGGATCACGCCGGACAACTCCGACAACAAGGACACCCCGCTCGCTCCGGTCGGCACCCTGGCGCGAGACAACTGGCCCGAGCGAGGACCTACCTGGGGCAGCGTGTTTCAGACCGTCGAAGGCGGCTTGGGCTATTGGGCGCGCAATCATTTCCGCTACGGGCCGCCGAAATTCAGCATGAACGCCACCCCGCAGTGCTACGATTACGAGGTCGGCTCGCCCGGGTGGTCGTTCTTCTACAGCAACGAGGCCCTGCCGGACAATCGATTGGGCATCGCCCAACTGAGCAACCGCCTGCTCATCCCGCCGGACGCTCTGCCTTTCGAGGGCAACCCCAACGGCAAGTTCCTGGGCTACACCTATATGGCTCTGCCCTTCACCGAACCAACGACGGGCGACCCGCCCACCGGCGATCAGGCATGGACCTGCTTCCTGAGTGCGGCCAACTTCAAGGGACCGATGGCCTACTACATCCCGGAGACCTGGAGCAAGATCGGCAAGCTGTTCAATTATCCGTTCATCTACGGGCGGGGACTCGACGCCCGGCCGGGACGAATGGGCGGCGGCGCCATGGAGATCAACACCGTGCCGCGCTTCGAGGGTAAGGACCGCAACGGAGTCGTCTACTCGAAGATACCCAAGCTCCAATTCCCGGTGGACGAGCAGGGCCGAAGCCTCCTGGTGCAGGACGTGACGTATTATTCGAAGGCGGCCCTCTACGACGCCTTCAAGGTATGGCGGGACGGCGGCCCGGCCTGCTCCGGACGCTTCGACGAGAAGGGCGCCTGGAAATCGAAGTTGACCACGCATACGACCCGCTTCGACCAGGCCGGCAAGAAAATGACCGGCGTCGAGAAGGTCTTCGACACGAAGGTGTACGAGCCGAACGTGTGGGGCCTCGAGTGGTTCGACAGCGATATCAGCGCCAATGGCTTCTTCCCGCAATACTACAAGCACGTCGGCGACGATCGGGTGGCGGTGGCGGCCGCCGACGTTCCGCCCGAGACAAAGCTACTGACGCAGGAGTTCAAACTGGCGGGCCGGGGCCAGCCCTACACCTCGCCGACCGGCGGCGCCTGGGGTACACCCGGTCCCATACGCGGGCCCTGTCGCGTCGATCTGGCGGACGGCTCGACCGTGACCTATTCCTGGTACCGTTTTGTCGATCAGCCCTCGTTCCAGCAGTACCAGTGGAGTGAGGCCAAGAAGGCGAAGTTGCAGTCGTTCATCGAGAAGATCCACGCGAGTTGGCGGATCGATAGGGACTACATGGCCCCGCCCAGCAGCGGGACGCTGGCGGCCCTGGATCCGGCCCTGCTCGTAACGCCTCCCCAGGGTCTGGAAGTGGGCTACGTGCCTATCGTGACGCACCAGGAAGACGCCGGGAAGTAGTGTCGCCTGGGGTGCCGATCTACGGAACGCGCGTTTCACATCGGCATCTGAGAAGGCAAGAAGCAATGGGAGTCGCGTCGGTCTGGGAGAAAGGAGAACATCATGCGTAGTCGCAACTTCTCGAGCACAATTCTGGGAGTGATTGCTTTGATCGCAGCGGCGCTGATTGCCGGGTGCGCGAGCGAGGATCAGGACAACGGCCAGGTGAGCACATCCTTCGGCGCCAGCGGCGGCCTGGAGATGGGCATGGGAACGCTCCCGTTGCTGACCGAGGCCCGCACCCGCTCCATCTCGGCCGAGAACCCGACGGGCGAGAAGGGCAAAGGAGGGATGGCAATCCCCAATCCGGCCGAGCCGAAACCGGCTGCCTCGGCCCGCGCCGCCGACGACCTCGGACAGGGCTGGAAAGTGCGTCCTTTCTTGCGGGTCAATGCCGGAGAGACCGTGACGCTGATGGACGTGGACGGGCCGGGAATCATTCAGCACATCTGGATGGTGGAGGGGTTGAGCCGGGCGCACGTGCTGCGCGTCTACTGGGACGAAGAAGCGAGCCCGTCGATCGAAGTCCCCGTGCCCGACTTCTTCGCGGTGGGCCATGAGAGATTCGCCCGGGTCAATTCCCAGGCGGTCGTGGTCAATCCGCGCAACGCGCTGAACTGCTACTGGCCGATGCCCTTCCGCAAACACGTACGAATCACCTTCACCAATGAGGCCGACAAGGACCTGCATCTGCTGGCCTTTCAGATCGACTACGCCGAAACGCAGGTCCCGGAGAACGCTGCCTATCTTCACGCCCAGTGGCGCCGCGGCAACACGAGCGAGGAGAATCCCTATGTCATCCTGGACGGCGTCAAAGGCAAGGGACGCTACGTGGGGACGTTCCTGGCCTGGACCCAGCTTTCGAAAGGATGGTTCGGCGAAGGCGAAATCAAATTCTACCTGGACGGGGACACCAGGTTCCCCACCATCTGCGGGACGGGAACGGAGGACTACTTCTGCGGCAGCTATGGTTTCCCGCAGGCGTACAGCTCGGCCTATACCGGCACCGTCCTACCCAGCAACGATGCCGAAATACCCGGCTACTGGAGCCTGTACCGCTGGCACATTCTCGATCCGATCTGCTACGAGGAGGACCTGCGCGTGACCATTCAAGCCCTGGGCTGGGGCTCGGACGGCAAATACAAACGGCTCTCCGACGACATCGCCTCGGTTGCCTACTGGTATCAGCGCGAGCCCCACGCGCCCTTCCCCGCCTTGCCTCCGCGGGAGCAGCGGCGCCCCTGGAAGAACCCGGACTGAGCGGGGCACGAGAAGATTTGCCCATGCGTTCTGGAGCCCGGTAACCGGATTGGAATTCGATTGGCGATTGACATGAACCGACGCAAGATAACACGACGTGAATTTCTTGCCACTGCAAGCAGTGTACTTCTTCCCTGTATCGTGCCTGCAACGGCGCTGGCTCTTGACGGGGCGGTCGCGCCGAGTGAGCGTATCACGCTGGGCCTGATCGGCAATGGCAACATCAACGGACACCACCGCGAGGCATTCCTGGTCCAAAAGGACGCCCGCATCGTCGCAGTCTGCGACCCGGTGACAAACCGACGACGGGCCTTTCGCGACCGCATCAACCAGGCCCCCGGAGGCAATGTTTGCGTCGACTATCGCGACTTCCGCGACCTGCTGGCTCGAGCGGACATCGACGCAGTTTGCATCGCCACGCCGGACCACTGGCATGC
>JAFGCA010000266.1 GCA_016932895.1 Sedimentisphaerales bacterium
ATCGTTCTGGACGATGATCTGGGGTACGGGCGGCTCCTTGAACGTACGTTCAGAGAGCACGGAGAGTATGAAGTCTCGGTGACGACGGGGGCGGCGCAGTGTATGGAGGAGCTTGAGCGGGGCCCGTGCGAGCTGCTGATCTGTGATCTACGATTGCCCGAAGGGGATGGATTGCAGGTGCTGGAGGACGCGAGACGGATGCGGCCGGGACTTCCTGTGGTGATGCTGTCGGCGTATGCGGATATTCCGACGGCGGTGCGGGCAATTCAGAAGGGGGCGATGGATTTCTGGGAGAAGATGACGGACACCGAGGAGCTGGTGACACAGGCGTGTTCGCTTCTGGAGAATCTCGATCCGTCGGCGGGAGACGGGGGGAGTTTACGGCCGGCGGAAAAGCAGGTGCTCGAGTTGATCCTGCAGGGCCTGAGCAACAAGGAGATTGCGGATCGGTTGTGCCGTTCGATTCGAACGGTGGAGACGCACCGATATCGTGCGATGAAAAAGCTCGGGGCGCGGAATCTGACGCAACTGGTGCGGCGTGCGACGCAGAATGAGCTGGCGGGCAGGCGGGCGTCGGACGGTGATGGGGATGCGTGAGTGGCGGGGGCCGTCGCGGACGATGAGAGGGCCGATCGGCAGGGGCGGTCGGCACGATCGCAGGGGCAAAAACCCGGGATATGCGGGGAATCGGGGGGAAACTAGCGGCGAGTGGACTCGAACCACTGACCTGCGGGCTATGAATCCGCTGCTCTAACCAGCTGAGCTACGCCGCCATCAAGGCCTTTCTTCGCGACGCGCATCATAGCGAGACAAGGACGGGATGTAAAGCCCTTGTCGGCAAGCTATTGACGGTTCTGCGAGGCCTGGATGGGGGCGAAGATGTATCAATAATGAGACAGAATTCTCATTGACGAGACATTTTTGAGGAGGTATAGTGGGGCGGTGGCAAGGTCGGGACCTCGCGGGGGGCGGCGAACGGGCGGCCCGGGGAAACATGGCAGGCAAGGTTTTGCGAGAGAAGAAGTCAGAGGTCCTTCTTTCGAGGAATGGCGATGATTCATGTTCTGTTCTTGAGTGAAGGCAGCAGCGCCCGGAGCGAGATGGCGGCGGGATTCGCCCAGCAGGTTGCCCCCGAGGGGCAGCTGATGGCGTATGCGGCGGTGGCGAACTGGCGGGGGCAGGGGCCGATCGAGGACTCGCGGGCGCGACGGGTGATGGCGGAAGTGGGGGTGGACCTAGGGCGGCTGGAGGTTGAGGCGGTGTCGCAGGTGTGGGCCAAGCCGTTCGACCTGGTGATCGCGGTGAGTCGCACGGCGAGCGTCGACCGGTCGGTGCTGCCGGGGGCGCCGGCCCTGGTGCGATGGGATATCCCGGCGCCGCCGGAGGGAGAGAGCCCCGAAGCGTGGGAACGGATGCGGGCCGTTCGCGAAGAAGTGCGCGGGCACGTGGAGGAATTGTTTGCGGGAGGGTATCTGCCGACGCTCGTGAGCCTCAAGCACAACAGCGAGCTGGTGCTGGATCATTTGTCGGACGGGGTGGTTGCGCACGATCTTCACCGCCGGATCACGTGGTTCAATCTGGCGGCGGAGCGAATCACGGGCCGGCGACGCGAGGAAGTTCTGGGCAAGTTGTGTCCTGAAGTATTTCCCGGGGGACTGTGCGGGGGGCGATGTTCGTTTCGCGAGGGTGTGCCGAACTTTGAGCAGATCCGGTACCCACTGAAGGTGAGTCGACCGGATGGGCGGGAGCGGCAGGTGGAAATGTCGGTGGTGGCCATGAAGGACGCCGGAGGGCGATTCGAGGGCGTATTGGCAACCATGCACGACGTGACGGAGGTGTCGGACCTGCGGCGTCAGTTGCGGAGCATCCGGAGCTTTCACGGAATTATCGGGGCGGACGAACAAATGCAGGAGGTGTATGAGCTGATTTCGGACCTGGCGGCGAGCGATTGTCCCGTGCTGGTGCAAGGGGAGAGCGGCACGGGAAAGGAGCTGGCGGCAGGGGCGATCCACGGGGAGAGCCGGCGGGCGGGCAAGCCGTTCGTGACGGTGAACTGCGGAGCATTGCCGGAGGGGATTCTGGAGAGCGAGTTGTTCGGGCATGTGCGAGGGGCCTTCACGGGAGCAATTCGGGACAAGAAGGGGCGTTTTTCGTTGGCGGACGGCGGAACGATCTTCCTGGACGAGGTGGGCGAATTGACGTCCAGCATGCAGGTCAAGCTGCTGCGCGTGCTGCAGGAGGGGTCGTTCACACCGGTCGGAGGCGAGCAGAATCTATCGGTGGATGTGCGAGTGATCAGCGCGACAAACCGTGATCTGCGGGAAATGGTGCGGCGAGGGCAGTTTCGAGAGGATTTGTTCTATCGGCTGTGTGTCGTGCCGGTAACGCTGCCGCCGCTGCGAAAACGGCGAAATGACATCCCGCTGCTGGTGGAGCACTTCGTCAAACGATTCAGCGAAAGCACGGGCCGAAAGATCGAGGGCGTCACAAGTGATGCGTTGCACGCGATGCTGGATTATTCCTGGCCCGGAAACATTCGGGAGCTGCAGAACGCGATTCAGTATGCGTTTGTGAAATGCAAGGCGGAGATGGTGGACACGGAGCACTTGCCGCCGGAGATTCTCTCGTATCTGGAGAAGTACCCCGTGCGGGCGCCATTGCAGCGTCGGGGCAAGCTCGACGTGTTGCAGGTCCAGCAGGCATTGCGAGAGACCGGCGGAAACAAGCGGCGAGCGGCGCAACGGCTGGGGGTGGGGCGGGCGACTCTGTATCGGTTTCTGGATCGGCATCCTCAGATCGAGACGAGCGTGAAGTAAAAACCGAAGCTGGGGGCTGTCCGGATTTCGAAGACGAGAGAAGAGCCAGCCATGGATTCTCTTGATGGGGGGCTACCTGCGCAAGAACAGGTCTTCGTGTTCCAGCTTGTGTCGCCGGCTAGCGGGTGAGGCTGAACCCGGACAGGATTGCGTAGGCGGCGCAGGAGAGAGTCAGGGCGATGACGGGGGTGAAGATCCAACCAAGGACAATGTTGCGGAGCTTGCGCCAACGAAGAGTGTAGACGCCGCGCATGAGACCAACGCCAAGAATCGCGCCGACAACAGCCTGGCTCGTCGAGACCGGAACGCCCACCCAGGCGAAGAGATGCAGGGAAACGGACATGGATGCGACAGCGACGAAAGCAGTGAACGCATCCAGAGGGGTAATTCCCGAGCCCACGGCAAACATAACGCGTTTCGAGGCCGTGAGGGTCCCGAGCGAGATAGCGACGGCGCCGATGAGGGCGAGGTGTGAATCGGAAAGGCCCGACAGACGGCCGGAGAGAATGCCCGTGGCGTTGGC
The DNA here is from genome assembly GCA_016932895.1 of Sedimentisphaerales bacterium. Next base: position 3,340 of record JAFGCA010000266.1, read on the forward strand.
GACGCTGTTGGCGCCGAGGGCGTAAGAGCCGTAGACGCCGGCAACGAGCAGGCCGGACCAGAGGATCTTGTCACGAGTGAGAATGCTCATGGCGATACGAGAGAACAGAAAAGCAAGAGCCTTGTAAAGCAGGCAGGCACAGGTCGCGGCGGTCAGGGGCGTAGCGATCCAACAGGTGGCCACCTTGGTCAGCAAGGGCAGATCCTCTCTGGCATGGCCGGTCGCAAGGGCGATTCCAACGATGCTTCCGATGACGGCCTGAGAGGTCGAGACCGGGAGCCTCGCGAATGTCATGGCCGCCACGGTCAGGCCGGCGCAAACGGAGATGGATGTGAGGATCGCAAGGGAAAGATGGTCTGTCAGTGAGGACAGGGTCTGGATGCCGGGCAGACCCTGCAAGACGGCGCCGAGGGTAAGCGCGAGGGCACAGGCCGTGGTGGCGGTGCGGAACGGGATGATACGGGCAGCCACGGCGGCGCCGAAAACGTTGGCCGAGTCATTCGCGCCCAGGTTATAGCCGAGAAAGGCGCCGGCGAACAGGGGGGGCACAGGCGGCATATTAGACCTTTCGCTTGGCGACGATGATGCGGATACGGTCGCTGGCGTTTTCGGCGCGGTCGCAGACGGAGCCGAGTGCGACGACAAGATCACGCAGAAGGATCTTCTGCACCGGGTCAAGATCGCTGTCAAAGACGCGGCCGATGAGGCTCATTTCGGCGTTGTCGGACTGGCTCTCCAGTTCATCGACACGCCCAACCGCAGAGGTGGCCTCAACGAAATCGGTGAAGAGATACGTCATGGCGACGAGCAGCGACTCGGTGCAGCGCACGACGAGGCCTGCGATATGGATGTAAGCCTCAGCGTACGCGGCGGGAACGCGCAGGTGATGGGTCATCATCATCTGGATCACTTGCTCGGCGCGGTTGGGAACACGATCGACAGCCTCGAGAAGCCCGAGAATGTCGCCGCGAGACTCAGGAAAGATCGTCTTGGAGTACATCATATACTCGATCTGTCGTCGAATGTCGTCCGCCTGGCTTTCCTGGCGATGAACCGCGAAGTAGTCGGTGCGGAGCTGGTCCGCGTCGTTGGTCTCGCAGTAGGTTTGCATTGCTCTCTTCATGCCCCGAATGCACTCATGGACTTTTTCACGATACTTCTCAAGTTGTTCCTCGACGTTCTTCTGGCGATTGACGAACAGCATCCGAAGTTCCTTTCCGCAGTGTGATCCCTACAGATCGATCCGGGGCCTATTCTAGCAGGGATCGCGGAGACAAGCAATGAGAAGGTTCTTGACACGGGAACCGGCTTGTGGTATAGTGATGAAGTGAATGGGCGCCGACAGAGGCAGCCTGGGCTTGTCGGCGCCGCCCAAAGGAGGAAAAGAAGACGGTATCCGTCCACATCCAGGGGGATGATCCCGGTTGATTGTCCGCAGGCGGAGTTCTTTTCCGGCGGCGTGGTGCGTTGGTGCGCCAGGAGGGACATAGGCGCGCCCGACGGACGAAATCTCGCCGCTTCCTTCCCTGCAAGCGCGGAGTCTGCGCCCAAGGGCGACCATGTGCCCCGGGGAAAGGGCGGAGCAAACCCTGCGTAAGGCATGGGCCGAGGTCGGCTGCCATGCGGCCCAAAGGGCATACGCTGATCGAGCTACTGGTTGCGGCAGGCATGATCACGCTATTGATGAGCCTGCTGGCGCCGGCGCTGCGTAGTGCAAGAAGGACAGGCCGGGATGTGACGTGCCAGGCCAGGCAACGTCAATTAGGATGCGGCCTGACGCTGTACGAGGTGCAGCAGGGAGAGTACCCGGCATCGGTGGAACAAACAACATCGAGCAGCACGAGCGGGTCCTGCACACAACCGCGCGAAAGTCGCTGGTGGTTTGAGGTGCTCACGCACTCGCCGGAAGACACGAACAAAGCTCTGTGGTGCCCGGCAAGAAAGATCACGGATTCGCCGGGGGACCGGGCGGTGCTTTGGGGGAATTACGCAGTGAACGAGTCGCTCTGCGCCGGACCGGACGTTCGTGGACTGCAAGAGACACGCCGATCCAATGTGGAACTGCCGGAACAAACGCTCCTGCTGCTCGACGCTGGGTATGCACGGATTCAGTGGATACATGCAACGCAATATCCGCCGTACCGACTTCTGCCAACGCCGGAGAACCTGACCTATGTGCCCGGGCTGGCATTGAACAAGGATCGGCCGCTGCTGGCCGAACAATGGGAGGACGCGTTGGGTGGGCGACATACCGGCCAAACGGTCAATGCGATCTTTGCCGACGGCCACGGGGAACGCCTGGCCGCGGAAACGTTGGAAGCCGTCAACAACGGCGCGACACAGACGGGATTGCTCTGGCGAAGCCCGTGATTTCCTGATGGACTCCCGCAGCCACGGGATCAAGGATAAAAACAAGCGACAAGGTCGTCTTCGGGCGCCTCGACCGACACATGCTCAGCGTGAGCATCGTCGGGCTCGTTGAGAAAAGAAACATCCTGATCGCCGAAACGAACGACGCGAACATCGGGCTCTTCGCCAAGGAAGAACGGCCCACGAAGCTCCTCATGCGGCAGATAGTCGCCGCACGCATCGAAGGCGACGACAATCTTCGGGTGGAAGGGGTCGCCGGGCTTGTGGCCCGTGACGACCGCGGTCTGGCCGCTTGTCAGGCTGAGCTTCGCACCGATGGGAAACGGCTGCATGACGCCGGCAAATACCTTGAGGATCACCGGGTCATATAACGTACGAGCAGGGCCGTGAAGCATCTCGTATAGCACCACCAGCGGCGAACGGGCCGGACGATAGGCGGTCGCGGAAATGGCGGCGCTGTAGGCATCTGCGACGCGAAGAACCCGGGAAAAGATGTTGACCTTCTCGGGCGACAACTGATCGGGGTATCCGCTGGCCATCTGGTTTTCGTGATGCGACCGGACGATGAGACGGACCATGGGGTCGATCTTCTCCGGGAGCATGGCAGCGCCCTCGATGGGATGCTGCTGCACCTTCCGGAGTTCTTCAGGCGTGAGTGGCTCTTCCTTGTGATACAGGCGCTCGAGAGGCGCCATCCCGATGTCGTGCAGCAG
>JAFGCA010000267.1 GCA_016932895.1 Sedimentisphaerales bacterium
GGTTATCTGCTTCACGGCAATGCGGGAGAATTCGAGTGTGATTCAGGCCGGGAGAGGGTACCACACCAGCCGCCCAGGTGGGCCGCCGACACAGGGGCGACCCATCTTGAAGGGGCTCCGGAGGTGCGTGGATGAGGCGGCAGCATCGTGAGGCACGGCAATTGCAGGACGACGGACCTCACTCCGCGCATTTCGGATCCGCCGGCACGTCCGGGCCGCTCAGGCAGCGCTGGAAGATGGCGAAGTCGGCTTGGTCGACGTCGGCGTCGGAATCGAAATCCGCCTGTTGGCAGGTCTCCGTGCCGTTGTGTGGGATTGCAGGGCCGGAGGCACAGGCTTCGAAGATCGCCAGATCGTCCGCGTCCACGTCGCAATCCTGGTCGAAGTCCGGCGGTGCAAAGGGAACCACTATCGATGTTTCCGCTGCCCAGGCTGAGCCCGCGAAGGCCGTGTCCACCGCCTGCACACTCCAATAAAACGTGCCGCACAGGTCCTTAAGCGTCCACGACAATCGCTTCTGGGCGTTGCCCGTGGCCGGAATCCGCCGCCAGCCGGATGAGAGGTTCGCCATGCCGCAGAATACATCCTGGCCACCGGGCGTCGTACCCACGCGCAAGTTGTAGGACAGGCCGGCGACCGGCGTCTGGGCATCGCTGGCGGCACTCCAACTGAAAGTGATCTCGCCGGGGTTGCCCGCGGCTGCTGATAGAGCGGTCGGTGCGGTCGGGCTGCTATTGAACACGCCGCCCTCGTTGCGATAGATCTTGCTGACGTACTCGCCGCTGGCCGTCGAGCCTGCCAAGGCCAGATCCAGGTCCCCGTCGTTGTCATAGTCGCCCCAGGCCACGGAACACTGGTTCACAGACGTGAGGACCGCGCCGATGTCCGTGAATTCACCTCCGTCATTGCGGTACACCTGGCTGATCGGCTGCGAAGATGAGTCCTCACCTGCGAGGGCTAGGTCGAGGTCGCCGTCGTTGTCGTAATCACCCCAAGCGAGGGAGCCCACGGCACCCGTGAGTCCAGCACCGATATCCGTGAACGAGCCGGCGCTGTTCTGGTAAATCTTGCTGACGGGCGTACTACCAGTAAAACCCGCCAAGGCGAGATCCAGATCACCGTCGTTGTCGTAATCACCCCAGGCCAGCGAAGAGGCGTAGACTCCTGCCAGGTTGGCCCCGGCGTTTGCAAACGTGCCTCCGTCGTTACGATAGATGCGGCTGACAGGCCCACCCGTGGACAAACCTGCCAAGGCCAGATCCAGGTCCCCGTCGTTGTCGTAATCACCCCAGGCCAGCGAAGAAACGTAGACTCCTGCCAGGTTGGCCCCGATATCGGTGAAAAGCCCGGCATCGTTGCGATAGACCTTGCTCACGGCATTGTTGATTGCATGTCCTGCCACGGCCAGATCGAGATCACCGTCGTTGTCGTAGTCCCCCCACGCCAGCGAGCAGGCAAGCACTCCCGTCAGTCCCGCCTCGATGTTGGTGAACAGGCCTCCGTCGTTGCGGTGGATCTGGCTGACCAGACCTCCGCCTGACGCGCCTGCTATCGCCAGGTCCAGGTCGCCGTCGTTGTCGTAATCTCCCCAGGCCGCTGCGGCGGAACTCACGCCGGTCAGGCCTGCGCCGATGTCGGCAAACGCGCCGCTGTCGTTGCGGTAGATGGTGGCCAATTGCGAACTACCGGTGTAGCCGGCCATGACCAGGTCCAGATCCCCATCGTTGTCGTAGTCGCCCCAGGCCACTGGGCCGGAACTCACGCCGGTCAGGCCCGCGCTGACGTCAGTGAAGGTCACGTCGCCGCACCCGGCCGGGATGTAATGAATCGCTCCAATGGCGTCGAGGTCGAATCCCGTGTTGCCTGATCCCGGATCAGACCCATTGCCGTCAATCATCACAAACCGTGCACTGGAGAGCGCGGTCCCTGCCAGATCGTAAGATCGGGCGTAATTGTCATCCTGATGATACAGATCGTCGCCGGGGATACGCACGACGGCAGCCTCACTTGCGGTTACGTCCTGAAAATGAATCCCATCGTCGCTGACATAGACTCGAATACTGCTGAACTCGATGACACCTCCATCCAACTCATAGATGTTGAAGTCGGCCCCTGCTTCGTCCAACACCCGGCCGAGCCCGAAGTCGAAGACTACGATCTGGCCACCGATACCACCGTACACGTCGTCTGGCGGACCTGTAAACACGGAGTCCGCATGCAACGTGTCGTTCTGGAACAGGGTAGCGGGGAATGCCTCGCATTCATCGATGACGCCGTTGTCGTTGCAGTCCTCGCTCGTGGCATTAATCAGTTCCAGCAGATCGATCGTGCCGTTGTTGTTGCAGTCGGTTGAGTCATGCAGCTCATCTGCCCCCATGTCGACGCGCGAGAGAAAGACGCGGTCTTCTCCGTCGATGTCGGTCTGATCGACATAATTGCCGGCAGGATCACCGGCTTCGATGCAGGGCGAGACAGCACTCAAGTGCAGATTGTCATCCTCGGTTCCAGGAGTTCCATCCGCACCGCGGGCGTCGACGAAGCGGGGATCGAGATCGATACTCGTCACATCCCAGGCGACATGCCCCCCGGTCTCCTCCAGGATCTCCGATTGCCCCCCCTCGACGTCGGAGTAGGAGATTTCGATCTGAGCACTGTTATAGAGAGCGATCTGCGGTCCCAGAGGGGCGGAGTTGCCCCACACAATACTGTTGTCAAGTGACGCATGTCCCGAAGTGATCAGACGGATTCCACCTCCCCGACCGCTCGCGGTGTTGTGCGTGATCGTGCAGTTGACCATCGTCGATGTGTCTCCGTCGCCGTAATACCCGCCGCCATCGGCCGCCTGGTTGCCGTTGACCAGCGAATTCGACAGTTCCAGGACGCTGCCGATTCCGAAAATGGCACCTCCTTTGCCTGAAGCGCTGTTATGGAGGAATGTGCAATTGCTGATCATGCAAGTGGAACCCAGCCGAGCCGCAACGGCTCCTCCATCAGCGGCCGAGTTGTCAATAAAGGTGCAGCGCTCAACAACGGGCTGCCCGCCGCTGTAGCTCTGAAACGCACCGCCGTAGCCTGCGGAAGTGTTCGACTCAAAACGGCAATCGGAAATCGTGGCGGAACAATCATTGGACGCAGCGATCGCTCCAACATCGAAGGTTGCCATGTTGTTCAGGAAGGAGCAGCGTGTGATGGCTGGATGGCTCCCTTCCCGGCTGTATAACCCGCCGGCGTAGTTGGCCTTGTTGTTGCGGACAATGCACTCGGTGACGGTGGGGCTTCCGGTGATCATATGAATGCCGCCGCCCCGATGGTAGGGGTTGGCGCCATCGGCGTTACCGCTCTCCACGATGAAAGCGTCGAGCCAGGCCGTGGCATCCGTGCCGCTGGCCTCCACTACGTGATAGCTGTTGTCGCCGTAATTGACGAAACCGGGCTGGTCATCGCCGTTCAGGTCGCCCGAAAGGATCGTCGGGTAATGCGTGCCGTCTCGATCGTACGGGTCGGCCTCGCCGTAGCCGGCATACCCACCGAGCACGCGAACATCATTCTTGAGGACGAAGGAGTCCGACCGGGAGACTCCGGGATGATAGGTGCCCTGGGCCACCATGATCGTGTCACCCGGGCCGGCCGCCGCCAAGCCGTCCTGAAGGTCGAGGTAAGCGTGCTCCCAGGTCGTACCGTCATTGTTGCCTGGGGCGTCGGCATCCACGTGGATGGGGGGGCGGTACTCGTATGCCCCCATGTCCACCACTGGCGGCCCTGCGGAACCGGGATCGCCCGAATCCGGGTCCGTGTTCGGGTCGTCCAGGAACCGCTCGCGACCGAACAGGTCCACCATGATCGGTTCCGACACGTCCAGGTCCTCGTCGATGTCGTTGACGTCGGAAGGCACGGCGTCGTTGTCACCGGCGTCGATGCACGGCGAGCCAAACCCGAGCCGAACGTCGGTGTAGACATCGTCGTAGTTGCCCGGCTCGCCGTCCGGTCCGGGATCCGCACCGACGAACAACGGATCGCCGTCGATGTTGCCGTTGCCGGTGAACGCGTCGAGGCCCTGAATGCAACTGTAGCTCACGGTCAGCGATCCAGCGGTTCCGTGGATCTGGCGACGCTCCACGTCCTGAGTTCCGGATCCAGCCGTATTACCCCAGAAAACACTGTTGGAAACGGTCGCCAGGCCGTACCGGGCGTACAATCCACCTCCGTCCAGGTCGGCCTTGTTACCCACAAACGTGCAATTGGCAATGACCGGATACGCCTCAGTTGCGTAAATCCCGCCGCCGTATCCCTCGAGATAGGGATCGAGCGAAACGCGCGCAAAGTTGTCGTTGAACACACAGTTCGCAATCACCGGTCTTCCATTCGTGCTCACATAGATGCCGCCACCATGCCGCTCGGCACGGTTGGTGCGAAAGACGCAATTGCGGATCTGTGGGCTGCCCCAGACGATGTGTATGCCTCCCCCTCGCCACTCGGGACTGTTTTCTCCCGTCAACTCGCTGTAAGCAAAGCCACGCTCAATGATGAAGCCGTCCAACGCGCTGTGCTCGTCGCACCCCCATCCGTAAACGACGTGGATCGTGTTGTCGTAGATGGACCCGGTCCGAATCTCGCCGCTCAGGATCGTCTCGTGGGTCCGCCAGTCCCGCTGGGAAAGGCTCGTCTCCGTACCGGCGAAACCGCCGTAAATGGCGATGCCTTGGTACAGCGGGAAGCTACGTTCACGAATGTTGTTGCCGGTTGGGTTGTCGTGGTCCTCGTCCGGCTTGTAGACTCCCTCGGCCACCCAGATGACCTCACGCTGAAACTGCATGAGGGTGGTCAGCGCCAATGCGTCTTGCAGATGGTTGAACGCGTTGGCCCAGCTCGACCCGTCGTCGGTCCCCGTGGCATCCTTGTCCACGAACAACGGGCGAATCTGTTCGTACGCGCCCATGTCCACGATCGGCGGCACCCCGTTGCCCGAGTCGGCTCGGGCGGGGTCGTTCGTGAATCGCCCGTACCGCTCGATGTCCGTGTTAACCGACGCATAGGCAGGGTCCGGCACGACCGTATTGTCGCCCGCGTCGTTGCACGACGCGCCGGGTGACGGCCGCAGGTTGTCGTCCTCGTCGCCCGTCAGATTGTTGCGCCCATCCGGATCGAGGAACTGGGGATCAGCACTGATGTTACCCACATTTCCGGCAATCGTGCTGCCGCCCTCCAGATACACGCCTCCCACGCCGCCTTGCAGGTCACAATAGTTGACCGTAAGCACGCTGCCGACGGCCAGGGCGATCTGGGCGCCTTGCTGCGCGGTATTACCCCACGCGATGCAATTCACCATCGTGGTCGTGCTCGCATAATCACGAACGGCGCCACCCCGATAGCCGCCTGAATTGGCCCAGAATGTGCAGTTGATAAAGGTGGGATCACAACCGGTCCAACTGTGCACAGCGCCGCCGTAAGTCTCCGCCGTGTTCCCACTGAAGATGCAGTTGTAAAGCGTCGGTCCGGAAGCACCGCCGTTGACGATCCCGCCCCCGGCAGCGTTGGTACCGGTCGCCTCATTGCCCAGGAAGCGCACGTACTCCAGCGTGGGGCTGCTGTCCAGGTTGTACATCCCCGCGCCCCCGTTCGCTTGGTTCTCTTTGAAGTCGCACCACTGGATCAGCGGATTTGCCCCGTTACGGTTCATCATTCCGCCGCCAAACGACGAGGCGTAATTGTCGACGAAAGCACACTCGTAGATGCGAAGCGAGCCGCCATCGTTGTACAGTCCCCCGCCCTCCAGCTGTGAGCTCTTAAGACTCGCGGAACCGTGGGCGATGATGAAACCCTCCAACCTGCACGAATGGTCAGTGCCGCTGGTGGTTACGACGTGATAGCTGTTGTCACCGCTGAGCAGGGGTTGGTTGATGTTGCCGCTCAGGATCGTTGGATGGGTTCGCCAGTCACGTACACCGCCGCCGCTCGGATAGCCGCCGAGCAACTCCATGTCATTCTTCAGGACGAAGCTCGCCGCCCGATCGTTCAAGACGACGTTGTCGCCCTGGTCCGGTCTGTACACGCCTTCGGCGACATGGATCTGGAAGTGCGCCGTACCCGTCACATCATCAAGGGCATCCTGGAGGTTCAGGTACGCCGACTGCCAGCTCAGCCCGTTGTGAGAGGGTCCCGGCGCCGAGGCGTCGACGTACCGATGGACGTCCTGGCCCCACGCTGCTGTGGCTGGTCCCAGCAGGATCGCTAATACCATCACGCCACAAACACCAATCTTCGCTGTTAGCGTCTTGTCTCTGCTCATGATGAAATCTCCTTTTCGGCGTGAGCTACCGGCATACATTTATGCCTGACCACCGGAGTTAGCGAAACCTGCATAGGCAGATTCGTCAGAGAAGCCAGGCCAGGCATACTGTTGGCGTTGACCTGCTGATTGGAGTGCCGGCCCGGTCTGTGCGAGCCCGCGGCCATCCGGATCGGGCTGCCACACTGGGCTGAAACGATCGCGTGCTGGAGGTGCTTATGGGCCGCTGCGCAGGCCGGCCCGGTGCCAGCGGATGCGGCGTTGACCCGACGATGATGCTCCGTGGCCGTTGTTGAAGTCACATCGAACATGACCGCCGCAGTCCCGAGACTATGCCGGTGAGCGGACCGCACGGCCTTCTCCTTTCCTCGCCTTAGTTCTTTCGTCTGTCACAGATGGCCCTGAGCCGCTTGGCCCTGGAGTTGGGATCATTTGCTGAGCCAGGCCGCAACGCGAACGACACCGATGCCCAATTGGATTCAGACGTGCTGTCTAACCGAAAAGCGGCGGTTGTTTGGCTGAGACGCCTCGCTCGATAGGTGGCCACGATCGACAGCACGGCACAAACTAAGCGGTGTTCTTATTCGATATCGGCCCGCTTGTCAAGGCTAAAGTTGCGGCCGATGGGGCAGATTCGAAAAAGCTTCTCCGACATTTCCCCAATGACGGTGCCCGACCAGGCACCGAGGGTGTTCCAGTCGTCGCGGATTGTTCCCATTGTGGCTGGCCATTTCTCAGGTGTTTTTTGCCCAACTCGGGCCCGTTGCTAACAAGCCTGCAAGTGGGCGACGATGAAGTGCGCCTTTGCACGGTGTTTCTCAGGCAACGAGCACCAACAAGAGGCCCAGAACAAGCACAACGCTTCTCCAGAGCCAATCAGTCACAGGGCCCTCGCCCCTCGCGATGCCGGCGGGCGTGGCCTTTTTTCATGCGTATCGCCGAAACGGAGATGCACCCATGCGTGCAAACCTATTCGAAGGCCAACTTGAACCGCTTGCAAGAACACTCACCGTGCAGTTCGGTGTACAAGTCGTCTGCCAGGGGGAAAACGCCTGGACAGACAGCTGCAAAACCTGTGAGCACAAGCCCGATTGGCGGATGGACTGCTGTCTTTCCCGCTGCCATTCTCCATGCCGACAACCCGGCCATCAGAACCACTCCGCCTTCTGATAACCGTTATCGGGTGACTGCCGAATAGCTTTCTCGCGAGGCTGTCCGCCACCACCGGCTTTCCTCCACCCCAGCCCAACCAACCCAGGTGGGCCGCGGGAACAGGGGCGTCCCACCTTGAGGGAGCCTCGGAGGCAAGAACATGAAGGAACAAAGCGATGAGGAA
>JAFGCA010000268.1 GCA_016932895.1 Sedimentisphaerales bacterium
AACCGTAGCGTGATCGACGTCGGCGGGGCGGTCCTTCTGATCAGCAACTTCACCCTCCAGGGCGATTGCCGCAAGGGCCGCCGGCCCGGCTTCGACGCCGCGGCCCTGCCCGAAACGGCCGAGCCGCTCTACGAGAAGGTCGCCGAGCTGATCGCCCGCAGCGATGTGCCCGTCGCCAAAGGCTCCTTCGGCGCGCACATGCACGTCAGCAGCGTCAACGACGGCCCCGTCACCTTCCTCTTCGACAGCACCCGCCTTTTCTGAGGCGCTCGGCGCTAAAGCCTCGCGGCGATTCGGCCGATGATATGCGCTGAAGCTTGCCCCGGCGGACCGCCAAGGCCGCCGGCCAAGTGGGGTTTCGGCAAGACCATCCCGAGTTCATGTCAGGAGTATCGAAATGAAGAACACGATAGCAGCACTGTGTGTGTTGGGCGTTCTGTGCTCGGCCGCCGGCGCATGGGCCCAGGGCCAGGGCAAAGGCCGCCAGCAGCGACCGACCAGAACGGAGAACCCCGCCCAGCAGGCCGAGGCCGCCAAGGGCAAAGCAGCCAAAGACGCCGCCGCCGCAAAGGAGCAGGCCGCTGAGAAAGCCGCCGAGGCCAAACAGCAGGCCGAGCAGAAGCGGGCAGGCCAGCAGGCCGAGGCCGCCAAGGGCAAGGCCGCCAGGGATGCGGAGGCCGCCAGGGGACAGGGCGCAGGCAAAGCCGCAGAAGCCAAAGGCAAGGCAGGCAAGGACGTCGAGGCCGCCGAGAAGGCCGGCCAGGCCAAAGGCAAAGGGCACCAGCAGCAGATGCGGGCCTTCGAGGCCCAGCAGCAGCGCCACCGGGCCAAGCACATGGAGCGCCAGGCCCGGCTGGGCCGGATTCGTGAGCTGGCGGTGCAGAAGGGCGACGCCGAGATGATCGCCCGCGTGGACAAGCTGATCGCCAAAGAGCAGCAGGTCCACGAGCGCAAGGGCGTCCGCCTCCAGGAGCAGAAGAGAACGATGATGGGTTCCGAGTCCGCCCCCGCTCCGACGGTGGAGGCAGCGCCCAAGGGCAAAGGCGCCGGCAAGAGCGGCGTCGAGAAGGCCGACCGCCCGGACGACGACGAAAAGCCCGAAGAGCCCGAGGTCGAGAACGAGACGCAGCAGGCCCCGCCGCCTGAGACTGCCCCGCAAGAAGCCCCGCCGCAGAACTGAGCGCCGGGCCGTCGTAAGCACCTGTCAGACAAGAGGATATCTACGGAGATTGAACGATGTTGCGAAAGATCGTTGTCGTTTGGATCGTAGCGCTGGTTTCGCTGAGCCTGGCCGGCTGCGGCAGCAATGAGCCCGAAACGCCCGCCGAACCGGCCAAGACCGAAGCAGAATACAAGGCCGAAGCAGACAAGGAGATTACCACCGAAAACGCTGAAGCCGAACTCGACAAGCTGGAACAGTCCGTCGACCAGGACGCCGCCGAGCAACCCTAACCAACCCCCCGGAAAAGAAGAAGGGCTGCGACGCCTCGTCGCAGCCCTCTTGTTTCTCACTGTGCGAGATCAACCATCACGTGTGTCTTGCTGCTAAGGTTCCGGGTTGGTATACTTGACGATCCGCACAGAGTCAGTTGCCTCAAACCCGACGGCAGGATCGCCTGCAACGTACCAAGTCACTTTGGCCTCAGCCTGGCCCTCAGTCCAGTTGTCAGGATCATCAACGAACTGGCACATCAAGTCCGCGATTCCATCAAGTACCCCCTCCGGGCCACTGACATCTTCGATGTGGCACCCCAGGTTCTTGCCCCTGACGCGCAGGGCTGATTCGTTGAGTTGTGGAAGAAGGGCAGGGTCGTCGGACACGGTGATAATCGTGCTCACGTCAAAGTCCGCACTGCCAAGAATGGCCACCGGAATCACGCCGTTACCGTCAATGTTGATGCAGTTGTCCTCGCTGCCCGGCTTGATGTCGATATCGGGCTCCGGCGCACCGCCGGTCACATGGAGTGTGACCTGGTTCCCCGGCAGAGACACGATCGATAGGTTTACTGGAGCGCCATCATTGTATTCGCCTGTCAGCGTGCCATTGATATAGACGGAGTAATCCCCGGGACTACCATATATCACGCTCGCGACCGTGAAGGTCTTACCATATATGTCCACCATCCCACTTGCGAACTTCATGCCATCTGCGAGAGAGCCACCATATATGTTGACCGCACCGCCAACAACCTCAACACTTGCGTAATGGGCAGGATAATCGCTCGTGATGGTGCCGCCCCATATATTCAGTGTCCCCCCACTATAAACGAGAATCGCCTCGGCGTAGTTGCTGGCTATGGTCAGGCTTGTCTCGGGCCACGTAGTGCCCACAGGTGTGAAGCTGAAACATGCGCTCCCTCCAAATGCGAGAAGCACAAACGCATACAGGACTACTGAACGCGTCTTCTTGCGAATTCCTTTGTCTTCGAGCATAACAGTTGCCCTTTCGATAGAATCCTGTTGTTCGCGACGTAGAGTCTTTGTCTACATGTGTGGCCCACTTGCTCGTCAGGTTGTTTATCGGTCGCACGTGGGAAGATTCTTTAAGCAAAACGCCGCAAGCGTCTATCCAGACGCGGCGCCCCGCGCGGATAATCGTCGGTGATTCTACGCGTCTTATAATACGACCTTCGCATGGGGTGTGAGTCCCCTCGTTTCGTGATGGAATCACTGCGCGGTTCTCTGACGGGGCCAGCGTCTTGCCAAAGCGGGTTTGGCTCTCGGGCGGAAATTTTGTAAACTTTCATCGGTAGGCTGGGGGGCGAAGTCCGCCCGAAAACCGTCCCGCGGGTCCTCTGGAAGGAGTTCAAACCATGCGAAAAGAAGGCTTTACGTTAGTCGAACTGATGATCGTCGTGGCGATCCTGGGCATCCTCGGCGCCATCGTATTTCCCACGTACCAGAGCAATACCACCGAGGCCAAGGTCTCCTCCGCCAAGAGCAATCTGAGCATCCTGCGGAACCAGATCGAGCTGTACAAGATGCAGCACAACGGGACGCTGCCAGGCTATGCGATGGGGTCACTTGTGAGCGAAGGGATGTTGGCTCTCCAGTTCGAAGGTACAACAACAGTAGGCGGGGCAACATCGCCTAGCAAGACGCCAACGGATCCCTATCTCTACGGCCCGTATCTGCGGACGATCCCGACGAATGCATTCAACGGCAAGTCGAACATTGCCTATTCGACGGCCTTTGCGACAGATGCGGGTGTCGTCGTCAGCGGCTGGCTGTACAATTCCACCACCGGCGAGATCTGCCTGAACTACCCCGGCACGGATTTCGAGGGCGTTGCATACATCAGCTACTGACCCCCTGGGCCCGGCAGCTTTTTTACCCCTGTCCGGAGGGCGCACGGGGTTCTCCCGCCTTCCCCTGGCCCTTCTCCGCGCGCGGCCGAGTCGGCTCGCGCCATCTTCCGGCGGCAAACCGAAACCTCTGATTTTTTTTCCTATTGTGTCCCTCCCCCCTTCGGTTCTCTGCGGCCAAGTGCCCGATAAGCAGGCAACCCTTTGCCGACAGGGCTGATAATCCCCTCTGTCGGCCCCAAAAACCCGGTCCGCGAGTAGGCATTCGAGCCAAATACTCTGTTGCCGGCATGTTGCACCGGCCCGGCTGATTTGCACGCTTTACTGGGAGCTTGATCGTCGATGTGGTGGGATGACAGCAAGGTCCAAGTGGGGGACCAAACGATGATTCGCATTCGTTATCGCAGAGGGGCAGCCCTCGTTTTGTGCCTGATCTTCATGGTCGTCCTGCTGGCCTTCGGGGCCAGCCTGGCCGCCATGTCCGGGGCCAACGTTCAGATGGCCGCCAACCAGCAACAGACGGGGCGGGCCTTCGCCGCCGCGGAGTCCGGTCTGGAGGTGATGCGCTACTGGCTGGGCCACGTTGCCATGGCCCACACGATTACCTCGCAAGCCGCTCGCTGGGACGAGATTGTCCACCAGGTCCAGGACGCGCTGGACGCCAACAACGTGACCAACGTCGTGCTGGCCACAGATGGGAAGGTGGCGGACGTGCCGCTGAACGAGAAGACGGGCCAGCGTTTCTCGGCCGTGCTGAGCATGGCCGACGCCGACACCCTCGTGGTGGCGGTCACCGGCCGCTGCGGCGACGCGACGCGGACGATCTCGGTGGGCTTCACCATCGCATCGTATCAATGGCCGATTTTCAACTTCGGCCTGGCGACCAAGGGGCCCATTCACTTTCCCAACAACCCGACCACCACCACGGTGACCAGCAACTGGGAAGCCGACATCTACACCGACAGCGCCAGCCTGCAGGCGGTCTACGTCGGGGGCAACGCGAACTTCGACGGCGACATCAGCCTCGGCGGCGCGGGTGCCGATGTAGACTTCGCCAGCGACGTGCAGATCGCCGGGGAGACGGGCGAAACGGCCATCGAAAACCACGTCCACAAAGACGCCGATCCGGTCGAGTTTCCGGCGCCCGATACAGACCGCTTCGTTCCGTACGCCACGAACACTGTCGAGCCCAACATGCTGAGCCAGGCGGGCCTGACACTGACCAACGCCACGATTCCCGCCGGAATGAACCCTACCTTTGGTGGGACCGTAAATATCCTGGGCATTCTGCTGATCGAACAACCCAATGTGGTGACGTTCGCCAAGAACGTCACGCTGGAGGGGATGATCGTCAGCACCGCTCCTTCGACCTTCACCGGCGGCAATAAGATCAATGTCCAGGGGAACTTTGCGAGCTTGGCGTTCCCGAGCGGCAGCGAGTTCGACGGGATTCGAACCCAGGAGGGCACCGCGATCCTGACCCCGGGTTTCGATGTGTCCTTCACCGGCAACTATTCGTCGATCGAAGGCGTCGTGGCCGCCGACGGCCTGTACTTCAGCGGCAACGCCAGCGCCACCATCCACGGCTCGCTCCTGAGCTACTCGGAGAATCCCACCGTTGTCGAGGGCAACGTCTCGCTGACCTTCGATCGCGCCGGTTCGGTCAAAATCCCGGCCGGCTTTGACACCTTGAGGGTCCTGGAATACGATGCGACTTCGTATGCCATGAATTGAGCCGGGCGCACAGGGGACCGCTAAAGTCCCGCGGTCATATTGCCGATTCCCATAAACAGGCCTAACTACGGCCGTTGTGTGAATTGGAACCTCTGTGGGCGGAATTGAGGAGAGACTACGATGAGGCAGGCAATTGGCCTGGCGGCGATTCTCGTCGCCCTGTTCTCCAGCAACGTCTATGCCGGCGGCGATCTGGGCGTCGGCGTGATGGTGGGCGAGCCCACCGGCCTGAGCGTCAAGTACTGGCTCGACGGCGAGCGGGCCATCGACGGCGCCGCAGGCTGGTCGTTCTCGGGGAAGGACTCCTTTCACCTTCACGCGGATTATCTGGTCCACCGATTCGATCTGTTCAAGAACTCCGAAGACGCCCAGGGCCTCGCAGGAACGGCGTTCTACTACGGCGTCGGGGCCAGACTGAAGGACAAGGACCGGGACGGCGACACGGCGTTCGGCATCCGCATCCCGCTGGGCATCACGCACCTCTTTGCCAAGGCCCCGTTCGACCTGTTTGCGGAGATCGTCCCGCTGGTCGATCTGACGCCGGATGTCGATCTGGACCTCAACGTCGCCGTCGGCCTGCGATACTACTTCAAATAGCGGCCCGCCGGGCGCAGCAGGGGTGCGGTCAGGCGTCGGCCTTGCCGAGGCACTGATACGCGATCCCCGCCAGCAGCGCCCCGGCGATGGGAGCCACCCAGAACAGCCACAGTTGGCTCAAAGCCCAGCCGCCCACGAAGACCGCCGGCCCGGTGCTCCGCGCGGGGTTCACCGACGTATTCGTCACGGGAATGCTGATCAGGTGGATGAGGGTCAACATCAGGCCGATGGCGATCGGGGCGAAGCCCTGCGGCGCCCGCTTGTCGGTCGCGCCGAGGATCACCATCAGGAACATGAACGTGAGCACCAGCTCGGCGACGAACGCCGCGAGCAGCGAATAGCCGCCGGGCGAATGCGCGCCGTATCCGTTGGACGCGAACCCGCCGTCAAGACTGAAGCCCGTCTTTCCGCTGGCGATCACGTAGAGAACCGCCCCGGCGGCGACGCCTCCGATGACCTGCGCCGCGATGTAGGGCACAAGCTCCGAGCCTGGAAACCGCTTGCCCGCCCACAGGCCCAGCGAAACCGCCGGATTCAGATGGCAGCCCGAGATGTGGCCGATGGCATACGCCAT
>JAFGCA010000269.1 GCA_016932895.1 Sedimentisphaerales bacterium
ATTGTCACAGCCATGACCCAATACATGAAAACCGGCCAACTACCGCCACTACCGGACAAAACCGTTGCAAATCAGTGAGTGCTTACAGCCTCCAATCTCCTTCTGACGTTCGCGCAGTCCGGCAGATTGATGAGATTCCTCATTTCGTGGGGGTCTTCCTGATGATCGTACAGCACGTCGAATATCCCGGGAGAGTAGACGTAACGGCCATCCCAGACGGCCCGCCACGCTTTGGCGGCAGTCCGGGCACCGTGCAAACCCAGGTAAAGGGCCTCGTTCGATTTCCCCTTGCCTGTGAGGCACCAGGCGGCCATGCTGTCGCCCTGCATCGTCGAGGGGACGGGCAGACCCGCCAGATCAAGGAGCGTCGGCGCCAGATCGACGCTGCTGACGAGGCAGTCATGCACCTGCCCCGGTTTGATTCTCGCCGGCCACCGGATTATCAGAGGAATGCGGAAGGCATGGGCGAAGGGGGCCCCCTTGCCGCGCAGCCGGTTCGGCGAGCAATGGCTGCCGAGTTTGTCCCCGTGATCGCTCGTGTACAGGATGATCGTGTTGTGATCCACGCCCAACTCGCGCAGCCCTTTCAGGAGCCGGCCTACCTCAAAGTCGATGGCAGTGACTTGCCCGTAGTAGACCTGAAGAATCTCGCGAAGCTCCTTCTCCTTCTCGGTGGAGAATCGGCCCGCGACATCGGGGGCAAGCCCGAACGCGTTCGGATCATACATTTTCAGGAACTTCTCCGGACACTGCTGGGGCAGGTGAGGCGGCCCGTACGCCACATAGTCGAGCCACGGCTTGTTTCTGTCTCGGCCTCGACGCACGAAATCAAGCGCCATGTCCGTATGCCAGGCAGGCTCCCAATCGTACCCTTCGACAGGGTGTTTTTTCTGGTTGTCATCGTATTTCCAGACGTCGAAGTACTCGTGATTCTTCTCGTACCCGTGCCATTCCTGCCATCCCTGGCGCCGCGGCCCGGGCTCGACATAACCTCCCGGCTGCTCGCGGGGAATGCCCCCGTCCAGGTGCCACTTGCCGATATATCCGGTGGCATAGCCTTTGCCGGCGAAGATCTCCGCGAACGTCGTCAGCTCCGGGTCCAGCAGCAGGTTGTTTCGATCCACTCCGTGCGTGTGAGGATAGAGGCCGGTCTGGAATGTTCCGCGGAAGGGAGAGCATACCGGGCTGGAGCTGGCACAGTTGGCGAACCGAACGCCTTCGGCTGCGAGCCGGTCGAGATTGGGCGTTATCGCCCGTTCGTCTCCAGCACAGCGCATGATCGTGCCACGATGTTGATCGGGTTGGATCACGAGCACGTTCGGCCGTTCCGTACGTGTCGCGTCTGCTCGTGCCAGGATCGAGAGATTGAGTTGAACCGCTGCGGCGCAGGCCGCCTTCTCGAATTGACGTCGGGTGATATTCATTGGCTCAAATGACCTCATGGTGCTGCAATGAAAGTTGGGTAGCTCACGCGCCTTTCTCGACCTCTCCGAAGTACTTCTTACGAATCCAGGCGGGCTGCCACTTGTCCGGCTTTCGCTCGCGTCCGGCCAGGTCGATTTCTTTGGGTTTCGGCTTGTCCGTCGTAAGCGAAAGCGTATCGCCAACTCTGGCCTGCCACGCCTTCATCAGCCCGAGCAGACGCTCGACGGTGGCCTGGTGTTCCGGCTCGGCCGCGAGGTTGTGCGTCTCATGCGGGTCGTCTTGCAGGTCGAAGAGTTGGGTGTGATTGATCTCGGGATACCGTATGAGCTTCCAACGGTCGTCTCGTACCGCCCGTTGGATGTTGCGGAAGGGCAGGAAAATCGAGTCGCGGACCCGGGACTTCTCGCCGCGCCAGATGGGCGCGAGACTGGAGCCCTCGACGCCTGCCGGCACGTTGACGCCCAACACGTCACAGACCGTGGGAAAGATGTCGAAGAGATAGGAAAATGCCTCGGATTCCGCGCCCGTAGGCACACCGGGGCCGCGAAAAATGAGCGGCGCGCGCATCGAGTGCTCGTAGACGCTCTGCTTGCCCAGCAGACCGTGGCTGCCGACGGCGAGGCCCTGGTCCGAGGCGAAGATCACCAGTGTGTTCGCCGCCTGGCCCGTTTCGTCGAGAGTGGCGAGGATGCGGCCGATCTGCTCGTCCAGATGTGTGATCAGGCCATAGTATTCGCAGAGCTGATCGCTGATGACCTCGGGCGTCCGAGGCCACGCGGCCAGGTTCTCGTCCCGGCCGCCGGTGCAGTGACCATTGTCGAATGGATGCTGCGGCAGGAAATTCTTCGGCAGCGGCGGGCGGTTCCGGTAGTACATCTCACGGTACTTCACTGGCGGTTGCCTGGGATCGTGCGGCGCCGTGAAGGGTACGTAGGCGTAGAAGGGTTTGTCTCCTTTGTATCTTCTGAGGAACTCGATGGCCGCGTCGGCAAAGAGCTCGCTGGAGAACGTGCCGCCGGTGCGCGGCCCGGTGAGTTTTCCGTTTGGCCCCAGGTCGCGTACGGGTACACGCGTGTGATCGGACATACCGCCGAACATGATCGCCTTGCCGCGTTCGAATCCGCGCAGCCAGGACTTCTGGCCGTTGTGCCATTTACCCGTGGCAAACGTCATGTAGTTTTGCCGACGCAGAAGCTCGGGCAAGATGACGGCGTTCGACAGGTCGTTCTTGACGTGAAACCAGGTCCGGCCCGAATTGACCATCGCGCGGCTGGGCACGCACACCGCGCCGCTGTTGCCCCCGAAGCAGTAGTTGCGCTTGAAACTGAATCCTTCGCGCACCAGGCGGTCGAGATTCGGCGTCTTGATGTACGCGTTGCCCCAGGCGCCGATGGTGTCGGCACGCTGGTCGTCCGAATACAGGAACAGTACGTTCAACCGCGTTCGTTTCGACGAACGGCCGATCCCGCTGAGCATGTGCGGGCCTGCCAGCGCCGCCATTCCCATCGTCGCAATAAAGTCCCGTCTGTTCATACCTGGCCTTTCTCTCATCAGCTTCACTATCCTTTCTTCGCTTTCTTCGGCGGGGCGTTCTTCCGGAAGAATTCAACGTCGACGGGCGCCGGGTTCGGCGTATCCGACGTCAACGGTTGCGTGTCGCCCAGTTTCCGCTGCCACCGGCTAATCAGGGATATCATCCTCTCGATTCGTTCCGCTTGGCCCGGGTCGCCGGACAGGTCTTCTGTTTCGTGCGGATCGTTTCGCAGGTCGAACAACTGGGTCTTGTTGATCCGCGGGTAGCGAATCAGCTTCCAGCGCTCGTCGCGCACCGCCCGCTGGCACTGGCGATACGACGAGAACAGTGTCTCCCGCACGCCGGGCTCCCGGCCGCCGATGACGGAAGCCAGGCTGCGACCGTCCAGCCCGTCGGGAACCGGTGCGCCGACGAGCTCGCACACCGTAGGGAAGATGTCCATCAGGTACACCAGCGCATCGGAGCGGCCTTTCGGAACGCCGGGACCGGTGAAGATGAGCGGGACCTTGCCGGAGTGCTCATATACGGATTGCTTGCCCATCAGGCCGTGGCTGCCGATGGCCAGGCCGTTGTCCGAGGAGAAGATGATGACGGTGTTCTCGAACTGACCGAGGTCTTTGAGCGTCTGAAACAGCCGGCCGAAGTGATGATCCAGCCCGGTAATCATGCCGTAGTACTCGTGAAGGTGCCGGCGGATCGCCTCCCGCGTGCGAGGCCACGCTTCGAGGCACTCATCCCGGATGGTGAGCTCGCCGTTATTGAAGGGGTGGAAGGGCAGGTAGTTCTCCGGCAGGGGGATGTCCCGGCGGCGGTACATGTCCAGGTATTCCTGCGCCGGGATGCGCAAGTCGTGCGGCTCCGAGACGCCCAGGTATATGAAGAACGGCCTGTCTGAGGAACGGGACTTGAGGAAGCTGATGGCGTCGTCGACGACGATCTTGCCCGGCTGAACGCTTTTGAACTTGTTGTGATGGACGACATACCTGGTGTGGTCGAAACGCTTGTGGATCAGCCTGGCGGTGTTGCCGCTCTTGCCGTGGTGATAGGTTTCGTAGCCGGCGGCTTTCATGGAATCCGGGAAGTTGGGCTTGTCGGCCGAGGCGTAATTCCGGCTGTTCTTGCCCAGCTTGCCCGTGAAGCGAAAATAGGCCCGGCCGCTCATCAGCATGTTCCGACTCGGCAGGCACACCGCGCCCACGTCGGCGCCCAGGCAGTAGGCGTTGTTGAAGGCAAAGCCCGACTGCGCGATCTCGTCCAGGTTGGGCGTCTTAATGTGGGGATTGCCCAGCGCGCCGATCGTATCGCCGCGCTGGTCGTCGGTGAGCAAGAGCAGTATATTCGGTTTCCCTGCTTCAAGGTTGTGCTGGCCGAAGCAGGTCGGCGCCAGAGTGAGAGAACCGGCGAGAAGGGCGCCGGACTTCATGAATTTGCGTCGATCGAGGATGTGTTTTATCACGATGTCCTTCCTTTCCGTCCCTTTGGGACAGACTCGCACTGCGATCCTGCCGCATCTTGGCGTTGTGTGCTGGTCACCCGGCGGTAGTGCATCGTATTTCTTTGGGATGGTAGTCGAAGATTCTTCACAACACAAGTGCGTGGCTTCGGTCGCGACATCGTCAGTACTCTTTGAGCGGTTGCATCCACTGCGGCCAATCCTCTGTCACGGCGCCGCCGGCTTTCGTCCAGGGGCCGGTCGTGTCGAATGCCTTGTGCCACTTCAGTGCCCAAAGCTCCTTGAGGCCGACCCTGCGCACAGAAAAGTCGACGAAGACCGCGTTGATGCAACCGTGGTGGCGGTCGATGCAGTAGCGTTGCATCATGCCGGACCCGCCGGTCCCGTTCTCAAAGGTCGGCGGCGTGTTCGTGTGCTCCGGCATGCCCCCGAGCCACACGGCATCCATGAACAGCGGGATGCGATAGGCCCCTCGGACGTCCGGGCTCACCCAGTACCACGCGTGATCGCCGTGGACGCCGCCGGGGTTTCTTGCCTGGGCCGGATTGCCGACGTAGTCGTTGATCCCGTAGCTGCCGGCCAGGCCGGCGTAGCCGTACCGGGGATCATCGTCGGCAAAAATGCCGTACGCTTCAAACGTCGAGCCCCACAGATTGCTGTTCTGATTGAGCCGGGTGGCCGACGGGCAGAAGTTGATGTTCTCGTTCTGATACCACGGCTTCAACGCGCCGATCCACACGTGTCCCTGTTGCGTGGTGGACCAGGCCCCGTAGAATTTGTAGTCGTTGTCGTCGGTGTACATATTGAAGATCAGGCCCCAGTGTTTCAGGTTGGACAGGCACGCCACGGCCCGGCCCTGCTTCCGCGCCCGGCTCAGCGCGGGCATGAGAATGGCCATCAGCAACGCAATGACGGCTATCACGACCAACAGCTCAATGAGCGTGAAACCCCTGCGCTTCATGTCAGCTACCCCGGGATGCAGACTTCGTCTTTCCATGACCAGCAGCACGACGTCCGTCGGACGAGAAGAGCGCTGTTGTCTGAATTCATACGCCGAGAAACTGTACGCTGCAATTCCTCTCGACAGCCCCGGGGACCCGCAGGGGACGTGACGTCCCGTGCGGGGCCCGCGGAGCGTGTGGCCCTGTTGGCCATACGCTATTTCTGAAAGAGAGACCTCATTCCTGTTCGTTGTTGGATTCGGGTTTGGTGATTCGAATGTCGTCGACGGTAATCACCCCCGCGCCGCCGGGAGTGGGAGCGTTGCGGTCGCCGAGGCCGATATACATCGTCTTGACGCCGGCCGCATTGACGCCGGTAAAGTCGCCGATGGGAATATTCCATTCGGTCCACTGGGTCGCCAGCACCGCGTTGGGATCCGGATGGACCGCCACGCCGACGGTTCCGGCGCTGTCTTCCAGCGCCACGTACAGTTCGTCCGGGGCGTTGTCCGAGGCGCCTCGGAAGTACAGGGTCAGGGTATCGACCTCGCTGACGGTCCAGTCTTGCGGCGCCGGCCAGGTCCGCTCGGCCTCGGAGTAGTAGGGCGAGAGCGTGTTGTCGTAGTACAGCGGCAGGGCTTGATTGCCGCCGTGAACGTTGGCGGTCTCCATGATGGTGCCGTCGAGATGGGGACTGTCCACACCCCAGACGTCGTGTCCGACGGCTGCCCCGGTGCGGTTGCCCGGGTTGCCCGGCTCCGGTTGGGTGAAGCCGATGCCGTCGATCCAGATCTCGAAGACGCGGGAGCCGACGTCGTTGCTGTAGCTCTCGAAGTCCTCGACGATCAGATAGGCCGGCACGGTGAACTTCCAGATGCTGCCGGCATGCACGGTTCCGTCGGCCTCGACCTCGTCGATACGCCAGTAGTAGTCGCCGCCGCCGAACTCGACGAGGCCGGCCAGGGACAAGCTGGTCCCGGCCTGGTTGCCCTGGAACTCGGCCGCGGCCTTGTCGGCGGCGCCGACGGCATCGCGATCGGTCCCGAAGTACACGTCGTGGGAGGCGGCTGTATCGCCGGCCGACCAACTCAGGGAACTGATGTCGCGGATATCCACCGTCGCGCCACGGTCCGGCTGGGGACTGCCGGCCAGCAGCGGATTGCCCCGCATGACCTGCTGGATCTCTTCGGCGGTCAGCACCTTGTCGTAGATGCGGGCATCGTCGATTTCTCCGAGGAACGGGGCGTTGTGCCAGGGGGATTCGCCGATTCGGACCACGCCGGTAGCGGCGGTATCGATCGGCTCGTCCAGCGAATCCGCCGTGGCGTCGAGTTGGCCGTCCACATAGAGCAGGGTGTCCAGGGCATCCGGGGTCCCATCGTCTTCAAACGTCACGGCCACGTGATGCCAGCGACCGTCGGCGATGTTCGTGATGCCATAGTGGTATCCGCCGTTGACCTCGATCCGCAGGCCGCCGGTGGCATCGATGCGCATTCTCCACTTCTGGCCGGCCACGTTCAGGCCCCAGGACATGATGTTGCAGTTGGCCGTGGTGGTCTTGATCCAGGCACAGCAGGTACGCGGTGCGGCGCCGGTAATGCCCGGATAGTTCGCCGCTTCGACGTAGACGTTGTCGGCGAACGTCAGCGCGGTGCCCTGGTATCCGTCGGTCCATTGGGCGTCGCCATAGACGATGCCGTGGTAGCCGTGGCCCGACCAGTCTACCGCGGTGGCTCCCAGTCCTTCATCCAGCGTCCACCAGAGGGTGAGGCTCGGGTCCGTAACCGCCACCTCGGGCACGGTCGTGAAACTCCAGACGTCGCCTTTCAGCGCTGCGGTCCCGGCAAATTCGTCCACCCGCCAGTAGTAGGTTGTATCGGCAGCCAGCGGACCGGGATCGTAGGTTGCCTCGGCGATCATGAAGCCGCCGGTCACGGCGTCGTTGACTTCGTCGAAGCTCTCGCCGAAGTAGACGGTGTGAAACAGCGTTCCTATACCGGGCTCCCACAGAAGATCCTGCTCCGGATGGGCGAATTTGACCCCGTCGGCCGGAGAGGGGGCCCAGGCGATGGCCGGACGGACCCAGAAACTCCAGACATCGCCTTTCCAGGGGCTCTCTGCGTTGGTGTCATTGACCTCGTCGATTCGCCAATAGTACGTCTCGCCGGGCACGAGTGCCTGGGGTACGCCCACGAGTTGAGAGGTGTTCGTGGTGGAACCGAGGAATACATCCTGGCTTTCCGGCGTGGCCGCGCTGACTTCTTCGAAGCTCTCACCCAAATAGACGTCGTGCGACACGGCAAAATCGCCTGCTTTCCAACCAAGGATCAC
This sequence comes from Sedimentisphaerales bacterium, assembly GCA_016932895.1. The sequence continues at coordinate 7,685 of JAFGCA010000269.1, forward strand.
CGAGGTGGCCTCAAGCATGGCTGCGTTGCGTGGATCGGGGCCAAAGGCAAGCGGATACCCTTCTCCGGCACCGAGGCCCACGTGGGTTTGGAGCCACTCACACACTCCCTCGATCTGGGCGTCCGTCAACGCTGTGTTGAACACCGCCACTTCGGCGACGTCAAAATCTCCCGCGGGGCTGTAACGCAGCTCGCCCACATAGAAGGCGTCGCTGACGGTGGTGAAAGAGCTTCCCGTGGCGCTGAATGCCAGGCTGAGTGTCCCGGTTGTATTGAGCCACATGTTGATGTTGTCGGGGTCCATTCTCGCGGCGTGAATGACATATTCGCCAAGCGGAAGATCCTGGTTCTTACCGCTGACGTATCCGTTGTTCTTGCGAACGGTCATATCGAAGGACATATCAAAGCAGTCGGCTCTGTCGCCGTCCGTGTATGCACCAAAGCCGACGGCACGTTGATCGGTACCTCCTGTAACGACCACTTTCACCACGGAAAAGATGGTCAGATCCGTCAGGCCCGCGCCGCCGTTGAGGTTGGTGGCCTTCAGCAGCTCTTTCCCCTCAGGATTGCAGTGCACGGTACTGAAGGGGTGGGAAAACACCGCCGGGTTCTCGCCTGAAGACAGAGTCGGTCCGGCGAAGCCGTCAACGTCTGCCCGGGCGTCATTTCCCTTCCCGCTCAGATCGGTCCAAACCGAGGTCTGGGTGTCGTAGTGGATCTCCGGTCTTCTGAGCCACAGGCAAAGGTCGTCTTTGATGCTGGCGTCATCAGGAGACAGCGCCGCGGCGTGGATGTTGCCGACGAGCGCCGCCATCACCAAAAGGCAAATCCAAAAACACAGACTCTTACTCATGGTGCATCCTCCTATCAACGTTGTGAAGAGACTCATGGACTACAGGCACGCGCTGGAACAAGGGATATTTTTGCGGGCAGGGGCTTGATTTGCCCGATTGCACATCTCTGGGTTCTCCCGCCGGGGGCGGAGGAACGCTCCGCAACATCCTCACGCGATGGATCCCCATGTTTGCAACCTCCTCCATCATTCAGCGTCGGCACATTGCTTCTCACCTCTCATCGTCCGCCGCGGCCGTGACCAGAATGCGAACCTGATCCAGGCTGTAACGGGCAGACAACCTCAGGTCCAAAGTCAGTCGATTCCGACTGCCCAGAACCCTATCGTACTCTTTTATCGGTTTGCACTCAAGGGGTCGGCTGGAGTCGTTAGACCAACAGGCCGCACGGCTTCTCTGCCCTGCTGCCGAGCCTTCACACGATGACCCGCCCCTGCGCCGCGAATTTGCTTCAAAAACGCAAAAAGGGGGCGTCGAAATGACGCAAACTCTCACTCAACCGCCCCGAGTGCAGGCAAGTCCCTCGCTCGCTTAGGGTCGCGGAAGTGCAGTGGTCGCGACTTGGGGCGGTTTGTTCTGGAAAGGTGGCTGTCGGCATCGTAGTATAGCGGCATGGCTGGACGTGTGAGGTCAGCGTTGACTGCTTGCCGCAGCCGGGGCTCGAGCGATGTGTTCGGGTGGAATGAGTAAGGATGGTTTGGATATGAAAGCGCTTGTCAAACGAAGTGCGGAAGTCGGTTTGTGGCTGGAGGATGTGCCCGCTCCTCAGATCGGTATCAACGATGTTTTGATACAGGTTCTGAAGACCTCCATCTGCGGTACGGACGTCCACATCTATAATTGGGACGCATGGGCTCAGAAGACGATCCAGGTGCCGATGGTGGTGGGGCACGAGTTCGTCGGGCGGATCGTCGAGATCGGCAGCAACGTGCATGACTTCAAGATCGGCGACCTGGTCAGTGCCGAGGGGCACGTTGTGTGCGGCCGCTGTCGGAATTGCCTGGCGGGCCGGCGACACTTGTGCAACGCGCCCAAAGGGATCGGCGTTAACCGGGACGGGGCCTATGCCGAGTATATTGCCGTGCCCGTGACGAATATCTGGTATTGCGACACGTCCATCTCGACGGATGTGCTGAGCTGCTTCGATCCGTTGGGCAATGCCGGTCATACCGCCCTGAGTTTCGGCCTGGTAGGAGAGGACGTCCTGATTACCGGGGCCGGTCCGATCGGCTGCATGGCCGCGGGGATCGCCAAGAAGGTGGGGGCCCGCCACGTCGTCGTGACAGATTTGAATCCGTATCGGTTGCAGCTTGCCAAGAAGATGGGCGCCACGCTGACTGTCAATGTCAGCGAAGGCACCGTCGCGGAGGCGCAGAAGCAACTCGGCATGAAGGAAGGTTTCGACGTCGGCATGGAAATGTCGGGCAGTCCGCAGGCGTTGCGTGAGATGATTGGCAACATGGCCCACGGGGGCAAGATCGCGCTGCTTGGTATTCTGCCTCGTACGGAAATCGATTGGGATTTCGTCGTTTTCAACGGATTGACCATCAAAGGCATCTACGGGCGGGAAATGTACGAAACCTGGTACAAGGTTACCATGCTGATCCAGGGCGGACTGGATATCACGCCGCTGATTACCCACCGCTTCCACTATACGGAGTTTGAGAAGGGCTTTGAAGCCATGCGGTCGGGTAATTCCGGCAAAGTCGTCTTGACGTGGAGCGATTCCTGAGCAGACCGTTGCAGGGCTCCCGTCCCACTTGTGTGATCAGGAGGATCAACGCATGTACGGAAACATGAAAACGCATTTGTCCGGGCAGTTGACCGAGATCGACCAGGCCGGCCTGACCAAGCCCGAGCGGGTCATCACCAGTCCGCAGAGCAGCCGGATCAAAACCACGGCGGGACAGTCCGTGGTCAATATGTGTGCCAACAACTACCTGGGCCTGGCCGACCATCCGGAGGTAATCCAGGCGGCCCGCGAGAGCTACGAGAAATGGGGGTTCGGCCTGTCCTCCGTGCGGTTCATCTGCGGGACCCAGCAGATTCACAAGGATCTTGAAGCGGCCGTCACCGAGTTTCTCGGCACCGAGGACACGATTATCTATGCCTCGTGCTTCGATGCCAACGGGGGGCTGTTTGAGACACTCCTGGGGCCCGAAGACGCCATCATCAGCGACCAGTTGAACCACGCCAGCATTATCGACGGCGTGCGGCTGTGCAAGGCCCAGCGACTGCGGTTCAACAACAGCGACATGAAGGACCTGGAGGCCAAGCTCAAAGAGGCGCAAACGGCACGGTTCCGCTTGATTGCGACCGACGGTGTTTTCTCCATGGACGGATACGTCGCGCGGCTGGACGAGATATGCGATCTGGCCGACAAATACGATGCCCTGGTGATGATCGACGATTGCCATGCGACCGGCGTGATCGGAAAGACGGGCCGGGGCACGCCGGAGTATCGCGGGGTGATCGGACGCGTGGACGTGATTACGGGCACGTTTGGCAAGGCGCTGGGGGGAGCGAGCGGCGGCTTCACTTCCGGGCGCAAAGAGATTGTCGAGATGCTGCGCCAGCGCAGCCGGCCCTATTTGTTTTCCAACACGCTTGCGCCTGCGATTGCGTGCGGCTCGTTGCGGGCCCTGCAACTGCTGACGGAATCGACGCAGCTCGTGGACCGCCTTCGTGAGAACACGGCCTATTTCCGGCAGCGCATCTCCGAAACCGGCCTCACCGTTTTGCCGGGAGACCACCCGATTACGCCCGTGATGTTGGGCGATGCAGCCTTGGCTCAGGAGATGGCGCGTCGCTTGTTGGAGAAGGGCGTTTATGTGATTGGGTTTTCTTATCCGGTCGTGCCCAAAGGGCAGGCGCGAATCCGCACGCAGGTCTCCGCGGCGCATACGCGGGACGACCTGGATTTTGCCGTCGAGAAATTCGCCGAAGTTGCCCGGGAGTTGGGGCTGGTCTCTCCTTCGTAGCGTGTCCCGGCAGCTCCGGTGGTTCAGTAACGGGCGTGAGAGATGACCGAGAAGCTCCGCACACTCGAACACAGGATCGTCGGTCCGATCGCGGCGAAGCTGGCGCCCTACGTCTCGGCGAACGTCGTCTCGGCTCTGTCGCTGCTGGCGGCGCTGGCGGCCGGGATCGCATTCTGGCAGGGCAGGCCCGTTACCGGCGCCCTGTTGATCCTCGCCAACGGTTTCCTGGATATGCTGGACGGGTGCATCGCCCGGGCCCGCGGGACCGCCGGGCCCTTCGGGTCGTTTGTGGACAAGATCATCGACAAGTACGCCGATCTGATCTTCCTG
>JAFGCA010000270.1 GCA_016932895.1 Sedimentisphaerales bacterium
ACGACCCAGAGGACCGCGCCGACGGCATCGATGATCGTGGGCGAGCCGGGATCGTCGCCGGACTGACGCGCCAGCGTCTGCGTCCTGGCGATGAGATCGTTGAGCAGGTTGACCTCGAAACACGCCGAGCGTCGCTGCGGCGGGGATCCCTCATCGACGATCCCGACGGTGCCCGGCAGCAACAGCGTACGCCGGTCGCCTGAGCCCAGTTCCACGGCACCCGAATGCACGTTGACCGTCGTGCGTTGGGCGCCGTCCGGCTTCGTGGACAGGCGGACATCCAGTTCGGTGCCGAGAATCCTGAGCCGGGCGGTCGGGGTCCGAACGCTCATGTACCGGCCCCCGCCCTGCCTTGCCACCTTCAGGCTCAACGCCCCCCTCTCCAGCACAACCTCGGTTCCGTGGCCCTTGCGGGCCAGTTGCAGCACCGTGCGGGGGGCCGGTCGCAACTGGCTTTCATCCGCCAACTGGATGGTTGCTTTGCTTCCTGAAAGAGTCCGAATCGTCTGCCTGGCGTGCACCTGAGTCGAGGCTGCGGCCGGACGACTCTGGCCCGGTTCGCTCAGAAGAACGACGCCTTGCATTTCTTCTATCCGGCCAAGCGGCCGGGGCCCGCCGCGGTGCAGGATGGCCACGCAGACCACCACCACGACCACCGCGGCCGCCGCCGAGACGCGGCGCAGCCACATCCGTCCGAGACGACGATTACGCTCGCGCCCTACTTCCGCAAGGACCGCCTCCGCCAAACGGTCCGGAAAATCCGCCTTCGGCATGGTCAGTCCTTCCCCCAGCATCTTCTCGATATTCTCCTCGAATGCGTCTTTTCGCTCGTTCATAGGCTCTCGGCACCTCCTTCCCGCAGGCGGCGAACTCTCCGCAGAAAGGCCGTCTTGAACGCCTCACGCGAGCGTGAGAGAAGAGATTCGACCGCCTTCTCCGACTGGCCCGATTCCGAGGCAATGGTGGCCACCGGCTCTCCCTTGAGATACTTGCGAATCAGAACATCCCGGTACCGGTCGTAAAGCCCAAAGACGGTCTCGTTGACGAGACCCTGCACCTCGCGCTGCGCCATCACCTCCTCCGGCAAAGGGACGTCATCGATTCTTTCGAGCACCTCCAGATCCCGCGCCGCGATCTGGGAGAGAGGAATTTCCCGGCAATCTCTCGCCAGCAGCGTACGCGCCTCGTTGCGGCAGATGCCCCTGAGCCAGTCGGCCAGTGTGCCGCGGCCCGGATCGAAACGACGGATCGACCGGACCGACCGCACGAAGGTCCTCTGGGCAATCTCTTCGGCGTTGTCGGAACTGCAACCGAAATGAATCTTCGCATACGCGACCAGCGCCGGAGCGTATTCGCAACAGAATGTCCGCCACGCATGGCTGTCCATCTTCACCAGCTTCGCAACAAAGGTCTTCGGTTCCGGCTCGTGCATTCATGCCTCAGAAGCATCTGTTCCCGATCCATTGGTTATACCGCAGGAACCGCGGAAATCCTTCGGACAAAAAGCCGGCGCGGGGAGAAAATGCGATGCGTTTCCAGCAAAGTCAGAGAGGGGCTGTGTTGCATCCGGCCGGTCGGGAGTCCTCTTGCTGGCGCAGGAAAAAGGGGCTGCGTCGCACGCGCTTTTCGGTCGTGCCACGCAACCCACTGGATTGGAGGCTGTTGTCAAGCGGGCAAGCCGCTTACGGCGACCAGCCGTGTGGTGCCAGACTGGCCTCGCACGTGCCGCCGTAGGCGCCCATGTTCGTCCGAACGTTCGGCCCGGCTCGTTCGCTCAAAGGATCGCCCGAAGCGCACGGCAGTTCATCGCCCGGCGGCAGGCTCGGGTCCCCCGCATCGATACACGGGCTGGTCACGTCATGCCACGCCCAGTTCTGCTGCTGCGCATCCCAGGACCATCCCTGGCTCTTGAGGTGGTAGTCACCGCGAATCCATCCAGTGGCTGGGTCGAGCAGCCCACCCTGGGCATCTGCCGGTTGCCAGAAACCGTTGGCGACGAAAAGCGGATCGGCGTCGATGTTGCCCTCACCCGGCCACCCGCCCTGGATGTCGCTGTAGGTCACCGTGCCGACGGCACTCTCGAGCGAGAGATTCTCGCCGCCGCCGTTGTTGAAGTGGACGATGGAGTTCGTGCCATCCACACGCACGCTCCGGACAGCGTGTCCCGCATTGTCGGCAACCGTGCAATTTTCCAACGTGGGGATGCCGCCCCAGATGCCGTCGTGGCGACTTCCCGCGATGACGCAATGGCGGGCCGTCACGTAGCTGTGGTCCACGAAGCGCCCGCCCCGATGCGCCCACATTTCGATCCCCGTGCCATTGCCTATGATGTCACAACACTCAACCGTTGGATTCGCCTTGTCCCACAATTTGACGCCGGCACAGGCGTTGTCGACGATCGTGCAATCGCGGATGACGGGGGAGGCGCCACTGCAATAGACGCCGTAGCTGCCGCCGGCAATGGTAAGACCGGCGAGAACATCGGTACCATCGCCGTTTCCCGCCAATGTCACCGAAGAGTCCGGCAGAGCACGAAGCAGCCCCGGCGACGGTGGAGGGCTACCCTCTTGCTCCTGCGTGAATGTCACCAGAGAGCCGGCGCCGGTGACCACGGTTGCGGCCCGTACCGCCGGGTCGGCCGGATCGGTCGAAGTCACGGTTACGCCCTTTCCCTTGAGCCGCAGCTTCTCGTGGTACAAACCCTCCGGAACCACGATCGCATCCCCGGGCGTCGCCGCATCGATGGCATGCTGGATGTAGTCATAGTGCCGGCCCGTGGTTGCATTGCTGACCGGGCCCTCGGCCAGACCGTAGGCGAACCCTAACGAAACTCCCCGCACGCGACTGCCGTAGTGCCAGAGAAGTGTCGTCCCATCGAGTTGCGGGTGTCCGCCATAATAGGAATAATATTGCCCTGCGTTCCGGTTGGTTTGGTAGAGCTCGACGTCGATGAGGCCGTACTCCCTTGATATGCAGACGGCCTGGAAATCACCATAGCGGTCGTCACCATTAAGGAAAACGATCATGGCCCCGTCGACGTCCGGCTGCAACTGCGGCCCGAAGCCGACCCACACTTCGAATTCGCGCACATTCTCCCGGTCCGAGATATCCGCACCGTAAACGTCACCGATGTCGTTTCGTTCGTCCGTCCACACCACCACGTCGCCGGAAACGGCAGGGTCGTACTGTCGCTCCGGCGCCGTACAGATCGGGAAAACCTTGATGTTGTCAAGATCGGAGATATCGGCACCGAAGATGTCACCGTCGCCCTCCCAGACAACGATATCTCCTGAGACATCGATGATGTCCTCGTACGTGTCGTAGTTATACGTCCGGTAGGGATAGGGCGGGCAATGCCCCGCGTCCTCGGCAACGGTGAAATAGAAGGGTCGTTTCGGTTCCGAGAGGTCCGCCCCGCACACGTCGTAGGACGTCGCGTTGAATCGACTCTCGTTCGCGGTGTCCACGTTGTGATGTTGCAGCCAGAGCACCTTCCTTCCTGAAATCGCGGGATACCCATAGGACTCGGTCGACGAGGCCTGGCGTAGGCACTTGACGTCGCCCGTGGAGAGATCACCCAGGAACACGCTGGTGCACATCGGATTGTAGTACCGGCCGGAACCGCCCGCCCACACGATGAAACGGCCGTCCATCTTCGGCATGAGGTCTATGGCGCCGCCCTCGAAAACCTCGATGTGCCCGGTCTTTGTGTCCGTACAATGGATCGCCCAGTCATCCGGGTATCCGTCGACATTACCCGCACAGACAAAGCGGGTCCCGGACACCGAGGCGTAGTAGAAATAGCCCTGATCGTAGTCGGTCAAATTATACGCCCCGTCTTCCAGCAGTCCGCTGGCGGTCAATGTGAAGGGAGCACCCTCGATCTTCACCGTGTCCGGCTCGCTGGCGACGAAACCGTCGCTCACAACGAGCTCAAAGACGAAGCGGCCCGGCGTGTTGCATTCGAAATAGGCTGTCGCCGAGTCCGCCTCCTGGAGAACCACTTCAGGACCTTCCAGTTGCGTCCACGTATAGACCAACTCGTCCGGTGGGTCCGCATCGCTGGATCGCGAACCGTCGAGGAGAATGTAGCCGGGGACGGGCCACAATTGAGCGGTCCCCGCATCCGCCACGGGTCGCTCGTTGCCTACAACGACAAGGACGCTGGCGGGAAGGCTGGTATACTGCCCATCGTCGACGGTCAGCGCAAAGGTGTACCACCCTTCGGCCGGCGGTGTAAAGGTCGGCGCTGCGGCCGCCGGGTCGCTGAGCTGCACGGCCTCTCCCTTCGTCTGCGTCCACTGATACAACCTGACACCGTCGGGATCGGAGAAGTAGCTTTGGCTGCCGTCCAGCGTCACTGCCTCAGGAGCCAATATGTGCCGGTCGGCGCCGGCGTGAGCCAGCGGCTTGACGTAGCCGATGTGCTCGTCGGCACCGATGTCGACACGCAACGCATAGACGCGCGGGTCCCCGTCGATATCCAGTGCGCCCTGCTCCGGGGTCAAATTCGGGTCGCCCGCACTGACACATGGTGAGGTTGATTCAATGTGGTAGTCGTTGTTCCACGCATTGACAAAGAGAGGATCCTCGCTGATATTGCCGAACCGACCCGTCATATCGGCCTGTTCGCCCACAACGTACGTGTTTGTGCGGACATCGATTGTACTGTAGTTCGATGGGGCGTTGTCCCAAACGTTGTTGCAGCGGAACAGGTCGCCGTCCGGCCCAGTCCCGCAGAAGATACCCGTACCGGAAGCGGCACCGCATATGATGTTGTTGGCGACGAGGTAGTTGTTGTAGTAGCTCAAGCTGGCGTAGACGTTCCCACCCCGTCCCTGGCCCGGCTCCCGTTCCTTGCTACAGTCGTTGCCCACGATGGTGTTGTTCGTCAGGGTCCCCATATACATGGAGACGCCGCCCCCATGCGCGGCGGCGTTTTTATAGATGACATTGCCGACGATCGTCCCCTCACTGACGTAGATCCCGCCGCCCTGATACGAGGAATTGTTGTAGATGATATTGTGCGTGATGGTCGGCTGCCCGCCCTGGCAACCTATGCCTCCACCGAAGGAGTAGGTGTAGCTCCACATGCCCTCCCCTTCCACGACAGAGTAGGGACAGTGGTTCCTGGTGATAACGTTGCGCGTAATCGTCGGGGAGGCATTGTAGGAACAGTAGATGCCCCCTCCGTAGAACTCCTTGTGTGTATCCCAGTCATAGACCAACGTTCCAACGCCTCCGGTGATGGTAAAACCGATCAGGACGGCGGCGGCGGTTTCGCCGTTCTCGAAGGTGACGGCCGTCCCGTCCTCATCGGCGTTGATGATCGTATAGCCGACAACCTTCGGGTCGTTCGGGTCGCTGCTGCGCACGACGATGTCCTTGCCGCTGAAGTTGATGGTCTCGTAGTAGACCCCCGGGGCGACAATGAGCGTATCGCCGTCAACGCAGGCGCTGATGCCCTGCTGAATCGATGGATACTCGCTCGGGACGTGCCGCACCGCAGCCCGGGACAGTGAACCCGAAAACATAAGCAGGATGAGGCCGGAGAAGAGCAGCTTGTTCATGGCGTATCCTTTCCCTCACTCGTGAGCTTCATATCGTGTCAGCACAGACGCCTCGAAAACGCGCCCCTCCCAATGCCTTCTCGCTCATCGCATGTAAAGGGGCCGGTTCGTTCAATAACTGCCGCGCGCGTCAGCGTTCGCCGGCAAGAGCGGCCGCAAGAGCGAGTCACTAAATTGAAAGTGGGCGGCGAAGATGCCTCTGGCGATCGTGGGTTTGGTGTCGCCTGTGAGATCCATACCGACGCCGAGATTCCTTTGGGTATGGTTGTAGCAAAGTGTGTGTGAGAAACCGGAGCCATGAAGGCCCGGCAGCGCACCGCCAGCAAAACTGCCGGTGCACAAACACAGCGCATCTTCGCCGCCGAAGAGGCGAAACAAAAGCCGAAAACCGTTCCATACGATCACGGCGCGAGATAGCAATTCATTTACCACCATCACGTTTCTCATCCGCTCAGGACGTCCGTAGATTCGGCCGTCACAACACATTCGACCACCTGCCTCAGACACAAATCAGTTGCGGTTGTCGCGGCGATCTCTGCCGGTACGTCAGCCCTCCGGGCACGGAACCAGTGAAGAAACTCTGCATAAGACATGAGCCGATGAAACGACCGTTCTCACTTTCTCCGCCTTTCCCCAGCACGATTTCCGTACGCTGCAGAGGCCCCCGCCCGGGAACCTCTATGGAGTATGACGCAGTTGCAGGAGGCTTGTTACAAGGTTTCTTTCTTTTTTTTTGGGAGCAAAGTGAAGGGATTGGGCAGGCGAGCCGGTTTGCGGTTGAAAATCGAAGGGGACTGACGATAATTGCGTTGACGCGCTGAACGGCGGACCGGGGCCGAGGTCCCGCCGCCGGCCCCGGGGCCCGGGGTTCGCTCAGCCGCACTTTCCGCATCGAGCCGGTTTCGAAAGGGAATGGTTATGGAACGACGAATGCAAGCGCTTCTCTCGCTTCTGCTTCTTGGTGTCCTGAGCCCGTGTTCCGGGTGTTGGCAGACCGGACAGAAGAATCATCCAGCGATACCACAAGACGGTGTGATGCAATCGGCCCGCGAGATTCCGGTCCTGTACGACGTGGACGTGGTCGTCGTGGGCGGGACCTCCGGTGCGGTCACGGCCGCCGTCGCCGCCGCCCAGGAGGGAGCCAGCGTCTTCCTGGCCGCTCCGCGCACGTACCTCGGTGAAGACATCTGCGGAACCTACCGCCTGTGGCTGGACCCGGAGGAGGAACCCACGTCCGCGCTGGCGAAGATCGTTTTCGCCGAACCGGACGTGTCTGCCCTGCTGCCGCAAAACACCATCCCCTTCACGTACGAAGCCGACGTGGCGTCCTGGTCACCTCACCAAGACACGAGCCCCCCTTCGATGCTCACCGACGGCAAGTGGCACAGTGCGCCGTCCCAGAGCGTCCAGTATAACGGGGACGTGAATATCGTCACCGACTTCGGCAGCGAACAGTTCATCGGCAGAGTTCATGTCACGGTGTACCAGCGCGCCGCCGATTTCGAAGTCGCAAGCGTCCTCGTGCAAACCAGCAACGACGGGCAAAACTGGGAGCGGATCGCCCGCGTGGAGAACGACCGCCTCGGAGGCTCTTTCGAGGCAGAGGCAATCCCGCTGTCTGTCACCGTGGGACGGAACGCCCGATACGTGAAATTGAGTGTCGAAAAGACCCCCGAGGCCGGACGCGTGCTCCTGGGGGAAATTCTCTTTGAGAAAGAAACGCAGGACTCCCCGGCGGCGCCGTACCGCGTTCCCCCGACCCCGATGCGGGTCAAGCAGGCTCTCGATGATGCGCTGCTAAACGCAGGCGTCGGCTTCCTGTACGGCTGCTACGCCACGGACCTGCTCTACGATTCGACGGGGCATCCGGCCGGCATCGTCATGGCCAACCGCTCCGGGCGGCAGGCCGTCCGGGCCAAGGTCATCATCGACGCAACGCAGCGTGCCGCCGTGGCGCGGATGGCCGGCGGGGAATTCGATCCCTATCCGGCCGGGATGCGCACGTTCAAAAGGATCGTCGTCGGTGGTCAGCCGCGCCGGGACCCGCTCATCGAGTCCCGCGTACTGCCTGCGCCGGTCTATGCCGGCAACGGCCGGGCCTATGAAGCGACCGAATACACGCTGGAACTTCCGATGAGCGACGGCTCCTTCGCCGCGTTCGCGGCCGCCGAGCAACTCGCGCGTGACAGAACGTGGCACCGCGGCCAGGTGGACGCCTCCGAGATGCTCTTCCAGGTCCCACCCGACCGCATGCGGGCCAGGAAGCCTCAGTGCTGCGTGTGGCCCGGGGCCGAAAAGGTCGCGCTGGAGGCGTTTCGCCCCGCCGGAATCGAGAGAATGTTCGTCCTGGGAGGCTGTGCGGATGTCTCGCGGGGGGCCGTAGAAAAGATGCTGCGACCGCTCGAAATGATGCGTCTCGGCAGTCGGATCGGCACGGCGGCCGCCGCCGAAGCCCAGCGCACGGCAATGCCCCTGAACGTCAGGGTTGCCGCGCAGGCGGTCGATCCTGTGGCGGTCGGTGACATTGGGGAAGACCCGGCGTGGATGCGCGCGAGCCCGGACATCCCCCACATCGAGGCCGAGCCACAGGCCGTACCGGTGCTGGCCGAATACGACGTGGTCATCGTCGGCGGTGGCACGGGCGGCGCCCCGGCAGGCATCGCCGCCGCCCGCCAGGGAGCCAGGACCCTCGTGGTGGAATACCTCCACGGACTCGGCGGGATCGGCACGATGGGCCTGATCGGCAAATACTACTATGGCTACCGCGAGGGTTTCACAAAGGAGCTGGACCAGGGCCTGGCCGAACTCGGCGGCGAAGCCGAAGGCAGGAGCGGACAGGGACAGGCATGGGACAGCCAATTGAAAATCGAATGGTACCGGCAGGAACTCCGTAAAGCCGGCGCCGACATCTGGTACGGCGCGCTCGGATGCGGCGCCTTCGTCGATGGCAATCAGGTCAAGGGCGTCGTCGTTGCCACTCCGCACGGCCGCGGCGTCGTGCTGGCCCGTGCGGTCATCGACTGCACCGGCAGTGCAGTGATCGCGGCCGCCGCCGGAGCCGACTGCGTCTACACTGCGGGTGAACACGTCGCCGTCCAGGGTACGGGACTGCCCCCGTGGGAACTGGGAGCGCGCTACACCAATACGGATTACACGTTTATCGACGACCTCGATGTGATGGACGCCTGGCGTTCGTTCCTGCTCGGCCGCAAGAAATTCGCCGGTCAGTACGACCTGGCGCGAATCGTGGACACCCGCGAGCGACGGCAGATCGTCGGCGACTTCTGCCTCTCTCCGATGGA
>JAFGCA010000035.1 GCA_016932895.1 Sedimentisphaerales bacterium
ACCCGCCGACCCTGGCCAAAGCCGCCCGGGACATGGCCAAGCCGCTCAAGACGCTGAGCTGCACCGTCTACGACAAGAAGAAACTCGAGGCCGCCAAGATGGGCGGGATTCTCGCCGTCGGCGCGGGCAGCCGCAGCGAACCGAGGTTCATCATTCTCAAGCACACCCCCACCAAGAAGCCAGCCAGGGGCGCACCGACGGTCGCGCTGGTGGGCAAGGCCATCACGTTCGATTCCGGTGGCATCAGCATCAAGCCGTCTCAGGACATGGACCAGATGAAACTCGACAAGAGCGGCGGCATCGCCGTGCTGGCGACGATGAGGGCCGTGGCCGAGCTGGACCTGCCCCTGAGCGTGTGGGGCCTGATCCCGTCGGCCGAAAATTTGCCCAGCGCCACAAGCTATCGGCCCGGCGATATCGTCACCACCTACAGCGGTAAGACCGTCGAGGTCCTCAACACCGACGCCGAGGGACGCATGATCCTGTGCGATGCGCTGGCCTACGCGGCTCAGCAGAAACGCGAGGTGATTATTGACGTGGCGACCTTGACGGGGGCCTGCATGGTCGCCCTGGGCAAGCACAAAGCGGGGCTGATGGGCAACAACGACGATCTGATCGAGCAGCTCCGGCGGGCCGCGGACGAAAGCGGCGAAAACCTCTGGCACCTGCCCAGCGGCGACGAGTACGCCGAGGAGATGAAGAGCAAAATCGCGGACCTGCGCAATATCGGCAGTCGATACGGCGGGGCGTGCACGGCGGCGGCCTTCCTGCGGCAGTTCGTCGGCGACACGACGTGGGCCCATCTCGATATTGCCGGCATGGACATTCTGCAGAAAGGCAACGAGCACGCCGCGGCCGGCTCCACGGGATTCGGCGTCCGCCTGCTTACAACGTATCTCATGAACCTCGCGGCGAAAAAGAAGTAGAACGAAATCCGTTCGAGGCCCGCATCGGACAGGCACAGGACAGACTGGTACACTATGACCAAGAAACACAAAAAAATCGATAGCGAGCGAATCCGCAAGGCGGTGGAAGAGATTCTGCTCGCCGTCGGCGAAGATATCGACCGGGAAGGCCTGCGCGACACACCCGACCGGATTGCCCGAATGTACGCCGAGTTGCTCGGCGGACGGTTCGAGGACCCCCGGGTCCACCTCAAGAGCGTTTTCACCGAGAAATACGACGAGATCGTTCTGCTCCGCGACATTCCCTTCTATTCGATCTGCGAGCATCACATGCTCCCGTTCATCGGCAAGGCGCACGTGGCCTATCTACCGACGGGACAGGTTCTCGGCGTCAGCAAGCTGGCTCGGATCGTGGATTGCTTCGCCCATCGGCTCCAGACCCAGGAGCGTCTCACCGGGCAGATCGCCGATTTCCTGATGGAGAACCTCAAGCCCATGGGCGTGGCCGTCGTGCTCCAGGCCTCGCACAGTTGCATGACGATTCGCGGCATCCGCAAGCCCGGCTCGACCATGGTCACCTCCGCCCTGCGGGGCCTCTTCAAAAAGGACGCGCGCAGCCGCAACGAGGTGCTCAGTCTGATGCACCACGGAACTCCGTAGGAAAGATAAAAAAGCAAAGATGAAAAATCAAAATTGCGGAATCGCCGCATCGCGGCGATGACTTCCTCATTTCTGCACGTTACAATTTGCATTTTGACTTGGCTTTATGGTGCATTTGGGCAGACAGGTACGGTTTTCGGTCAACCCTTTTCTTGACGACGTCGAGGAGGGCTGCAATGCGTACAGCTCCAGGCCCACCGGTGCGGGGCTCGCGGTTTTCCTCGAATTGACCGTCGAACTTCTCGGGCCCGTTGATCCCGAGACCGGCTTTGTCATCAACGTAACGCAGATCGACGCACGCGCCCGCGAGTTCGCCGTCCCGGTGTTTGCCGAGCGGATTCGCGACCGTTGGCGTCGGGGCGAGTACATCGGCCTGAAAACGCTGGCGCAGATGCTCGCCCTCGCCGGCGAGCGACTGTCCGATAAATTCAGCCCCGCCCGGGTCAGTAAGCTCACTCTCAAGCTCAATCCCTTCAGGACCCTCACGATGGACACGACCGATTCAGGCATGGTGTATTTCAGCGAGAAGTTCGAGTTCGCCGCCATGCACAAGCTGTGGAACGACCGCCTTTCGGAATCGGAGAACTACGCCGTGTTCGGCAAGTGCGCCCACCCCGCCGGCCACGGGCACAATTACATCGTGGAGGTCACGGCTAGGACGCCCGCCGACGGGCCGGAACTGAGAATCGGCGAATTCGAGCGCGTCGTCGATACTGAACTGATCCAGATCGTGGATCACAAGAACCTCAACGTCGACGTCCGCGCGTTTGCCAAGATGATCCCCACCGTCGAGAACCTCGCCACCTTTGCGTGGGATCGCCTGGCCGGCAAGCTCGATCCCGCCCGCCTGCACGGCGTCACCGTCTGGGAAACCGACCGAACCTATTGCTCGTACTACGGACCACGGCATTGAGGTGTAGGGTGGGTCCTTGACCCACGCGTTTGTGCAGGTGTGAGTTCCTGCTACCGCTCAGCGTGCGACGATTTCAATGGGGATGGCGGGGAGAACGCCCATCGAATAGCGGCGCTTTTGCGGCGCCGGTTTGCCTTCCTGCGCCTTGGGCGTGGTTTCGCGAAACGCCTCGACGATCAGGTTGTCGGCCACGGCGGCGGCTTCTTTGTCGGCCTTCAGTTGAAACG
>JAFGCA010000271.1 GCA_016932895.1 Sedimentisphaerales bacterium
AACGCTTCATCAAGTCCGCTTCCCTGCTGCGGTAGTGGCGCAGTTCCGCGGTCATCGCCTGGGCCGACCCTTGCGTATCCTCTGCCTCTACGCCACCGGGCGAATCGAGCGGCGCGGCGGCGTCACCGGCCGGCTCCTCGCGCCGGATCGCTCGTTGGAGCTGCGCCGCCTTGGCGTTGGTCAAAGCCAAACGAAGCCGCAGTGCATTCGAATCGTCCGGCCCGAGACCGGCGACAGCCTCCTCGGCCTCGGTCACGTGCCCCCCGGCGATCAAGGTCTGGATGCGTAGCGCCCGGCTCCTGGCACTGGGCCCGAACCGAGCCTCGAAATTATGAACGGCGCTGGCGGCCCCCTCGTACGACTGCACCTCCAACAGAACCTCCGCATAGTCCAGCAGCGCCTCCGGTTTCGTATCGACAATGCGCGCGTCGAGGGCCGAGCCCAAAAACTCGATGACCGCCCCCGTTTCCGTTGAGCCTTCGAATACCTTGGCGAGGGTATAGGAGAGAAAAGCGTCTCCTTCGCTCGCGGAACCCGCCGCCTTAATCTGCTCGTACGCCGCATGCAGCTTGCCGACCGCCCTGGCGGTGTCCCCGCGAGCCAGGTCCAGCATGCCTTGCCACATCACTACCTGAGGGTTCTCACCACTGCCGCGAATCTGCTCGATCTCACGCACCGCCCGTTCGGCTTTGGCCAGCATCTCCGCCTTGGCCGGCGTCGAGTCCTCTGACGACGTGATTCGCTCCACACAGCAGCGCGCCAGGAAGGAGCACAGCGCCAGCCGGTTCACCTGCTTGGCGGCCTGGCGAGGCCCGGGTGTATTCTGCGCCTCCGGCAGATCCAGAGCGTTCTCGATCAAAGCGATGGCCTTCGACAAAGCGATGTCATCTCCATACAACGAGAACTTGTGGTATTGCAGCCGCGCGGCCGACCGGGCTTGTATGACGCTGGTCTCATCGAGGGCGACGGCCCGTTGCGACTCCGCGATCGCCTGACTCAGCAAATCCTTGCCTTTGTCCGCATGGGAGTACATGGAATAGAGAGAGTAGAACAGCGCCAGGGTACCGTGGGCCTCGGCGCTGTCGGGGAATCGCTCGACCAGGGCCTTGTACTCGGGCTCCAGCGCCTGCAGCGCCGCACGCACCGTCTCGACACCGCCTCGTCCGGCCTGCTCCATCTTGTGCGCCAGGTAGCGGATATGGGCAGAGGGGTCGTCTCCGGCGACGGCTTTTGCCTCCGTCAGAACACTCTCGCCGGCACCAGCGGCCTCTTCGTATGCGACCCTGTCGCCCCGCGACTTCGCGTCTTCGGCTCTCTGGAAATGGACCTCCGCCAGGTACCGGTACACATCGGTGCAGTTGGGATCGAGTTCCCGGGCTTTCTCCAGACTGTCCTGCGCTTCGCTGAGCAACTCTTCCGGCGCGGTGGCCGCACCCAGGCGCGCCAGCTCGAAAGAGGCTCGCCCCTTCGCGAAAAGCAGGTAAGGCCCCAGGGCCTTGACGCCGCCGTCCCATCCGGGCTCTTCGGCCTCCCCAAAAAACGGCTCCCACTGCGCCTTGGGCTCCCGCAGCAGGTCACGGTCCGAGGCCAGTTCGACAAGGTCGCTCGCCTGGGTGTGAACCTCCTGCCAATACGCGCTGACGCCTTCACCGGTGCCGCTGAGACTGTCGGCAAACATGTAGCAGTACTTGAGACGACCGAGCCGGGCCCGCAGATTCTCAGGGGCCGACGTAATGACCTGCTCCCAGCACGCCAGGACCTTGCGCCACTGCTGCGTCTCTCGATGCACGTCCGCCAGCTTGAAGAGCAAATCGATCTTCTCCTCCGGCGAGCGCGAGTAGCTGTAGGCCCTTCCGTAATTCCGCCGTGCCGCGTCGTAATCCTTCGCGGCCCAGGCCGCATCGCCGTCCGCGATGAATTGGGCCGGGTCCCGGCTCAACCGCAGAATGACGACCACCGCCCCCATCGTAGCGAGCAGCAGGACCGTCGATCCGATCAACGCGACTTTCTTGTTGAGACGTTTTCTGGCCATCAATGTACCCCTTTCTCACGTCCACCGGAATCAGGGTCCCGTATCGCATGGACTCGTGTCGACAAGAACCCACGATCCCATGAATGCCTTATGCTGCAGCCACCGGAAAAAGTCCTCCGACGTCGGCTCACTCCGACGCCCCCTCACGACCGCTCCATTGCGGCCAATGCTCCTGCTCTAACACGGGCAGGATCGCCGCCAGAAGCCTCTCGCACGCTGCTACCGCCTCCTCGCGGGTGGGGGCTGCAAACCCCTGATTGAAAACCAGTTCGATCTTACTGAAATACGAATATTTCCCGAAAATGTTTCTGTTCAGAGCGATGCGGGCCTCGTCCCGGCTCGCCGCGTAGGTCCCGTTGACGCAAAAGAGATACAGCACGGGAAATCGATTCGCCACGTCCCAGATGCTCCCGCCGGCGGCTCCGAAAAGCAGGAAGCGGCCGCCGATGGTGCGCGTCCGACCCGCCGGTCCTACGGCGAAAGTCACCGCGTCCGTGGCCAGCCGCTGATACCCCCCGCCCGTGTAACACTCCTCCGGAACGTGGGGCACCCGGTCCGGCAGCTCGTAGTACGTGACAAACAGCAGCACGCTGCGAACCGGGCTGTTGGCCGGCGCGCACGGGTCCGTCACGACCCACTGAATGTAATCCGTTGTCCCCAGAGCCTTGAGGATCTCCGCGTTGCTGATTTCGCGCCGGTCCGTCACCACGTACGGAGCCAGCCGAGCCTCATCCAACTCGTCCAGCGCCTTCTGCAGGGGCAGGGGTTCCTTCTTGAGATAGACACCGAGCTGTCTCTTCGCCACCGACATGCCGACGCCGGCCAGCGCCAGGACCGCCACGCAAATCACAAACGCCGGCTGCGCGTATACCGCGTTGTCTTTCTTCGTTCCCATCATTTCACGGTCCGCCGGCGCACGATCATGTTCTCGCCCGGCGCGTCGCCCGGCTCTTCGACAAACAAACTTGACATGAACCACGCCAAAAAACCGTACAGGGCGAACGCCAGCGGCAGCATCGCCAGGCCAAGCCCATCGTGGTAGATGCCCTGTGTGTATTTCGGATGACACAACACGTAAATAAAACCGGTCGCACTGACGCGGACGATGTTGCAGAAGACCGCGATGGGCACCGTGCTCAGAAGCAGGACCAGGCGCTGCCAGATCGGCCGCTCGTGCAGATAGGCCATGGCCACGCCCAGAGCCAGAAACGCCATCAGCAGGCGCATTCCGCTACACGCCTCGGCCACGTTCAGGGCCGGCTCCAACGGCTGCCCGTTGTATACCACGTCGATGACCACGCCGTTGGCCGTGGCCTCCACGCCGCCGACCAGGTTCAGAAGAACCGTCGCCACCGTGGTCGCGATCTGACGCAGGGGCATCGTCAGCCCCACGTAGTAACGCCGGGGCAGGGGGATCGCAAACACCAGATAGGCGATCGGAAGCCAGGTGCACCGCAGCAACGCCCATCCGCCGAGAAACAACACGACCGCCCCCAGCGCCGCTACCACGCAGAGCGCCCGCAAGTACGCGTACCCGGACGGACTGACAAGATTGAACGTATAGAATCCCATCGCGCCCAGCAGGAGCACGAGCCCCAGGTAATTCGGCCGGGTCTGTCCGGGCAGAAGCCGCCCGGGCCGGCGGGCGTGCATCAGATCCGTCAGAGGATCGCCCGCGTACCGCAAAGCCAGAATGTCACCGCGTCGCTGGTTCACGAAATAGAGGCTGAAAAGAGGAATGAGAAAACCGTGCGACCAACTGGGATCGGTCACCCACAGACGAACGATGCGCTCAAGCTCCGGACGAAACAGAAAACACAGCAGCCCGCCCACCAGGGCGATCTTGATCCAACGGTGCAGTCCGAGCCCGCTCCAGCTTTGCAGTCCTGGATTCGCGGTGCCTTGGCCTGGAACAGAGCAAGGGTATTTTCCCACTATGATCGGAAGATTCCATCAAAAGAACGACGTACCGTAGTAATCGTCTGTGTACGCGAAATTGCGGTCATACACGAAACCGAAACCGTAGGTCGCGCGGAAGGCGTTGCGCAGAACGGCCCGCCACCGCGAGGTGGGATGCGTGCCGACGTTGATCAAGTCATTCGGCTTGATGAAGAAGTCGGGCGCCTCCCCCCGGGCGATCTTGTCCAGATCGACCATTACGATTTCTTCCTTCTTCTTTCCGACGCGGCGGACCACTTCGCAATACTTGGGCCATGCCAACGGCCCCAGCCCGCCCGCGGCGGCAATCGCCATCTTCAGCGTCATGGGCCGGCCCGTAATGTTGAAGTATCCGCTGCGATTTACGTTGCCCATTATACAGAACTCGCCGATGACGTCCACGGGCACGTGAATCGTATCCCCCGGCTTGATGACGATGTTGTACCGGGGATCTCCGGCCAGCAGCTTGTCGGCGGGGATTCGCAGCAGACGCGTTTGGATGGCCTCTTCCCATTCCAGCTCGGCCGGCAGCTTCTCGTCCTCCAGCGGCAGCGTCGGACCGCGCGGCTCGACGGCGGCCGGCGGCCGCTGCGGCACCGCTTCGCCCTTGATCACCGGAACCCACTGCCCGTCTCGAAGCACCCATTCGATCTCTTCACTCGCGCCGGGCCCCGCGGCGGCCTGCGGGGCAGTCGGACGCGTCTCGCCCGGACCGGCCTCCACCGGAATCGCCACCCATTTGCCATTGCGAAAGACCCACTCGACCCGTGGGCCCTCTCGCGCGGTATCCCGCTGTTGTGGTGCCTCCGCCGGCCTGTTGTCGTCTGCCAGCACGATCGGCGATTGCACGACGTCATCCAAGCCCGGTCTCCGATTCTTCCCAGGGTTCAAGAGGCGGAAACCACGCGGCAGGACGCTCGCCGAGATATCTTCATTGCTCCTCGGCGCCGGCGCTGCGGCCACGAGCTTTTCGCTGGCCGGCCACTCGCTGCGGGCCTGCGGTGCAATCAGGTCGAGCATCTCCCGTTCCAGCTCGAACGGTTCGGCCCGCTGGGTGGGTTCGGGAATCTCTCGTGCCGGCGCACGGTTGCCGAAGCTCTCTGCCTCCGGCCCGCCCGAGCCGGACAACGGCGCGCTGCGAGAGGTCTGCGGCTCGATCAGCTCCAGCTCCTCCATCGGCGGCATGGGAGTCTCCAGGCCCGGCGGCGCCGACGACGACGGCTCCTCGCGCCGCGAGACGTAGATGTAACTGACGTTGAACTGCATCGGGCCCCGGGCCGTAGCCAGCGCGTCGGTCAAACGAAAATCGTAGCGCGGAATCACGTATCGGTTCGGCTGCGCCACCCCGTCGCCTAAAATGGAAAACGTCCGCTGCTGCGAATTCAGCAATGTCACGATCACCGAGGGTTCCTTCAGGATGCCGGGAGAGAGAATCTGCCGGATCTCTTCCTCAAGCTGGGTTTCCGTCAGTCCCCCCGCCCGTATGACGCCGACCTCCGGAATCGATATCTTGCCGCTCTCGGAGACGATGTAGTCGTTCACCATGTGGGCCCCCTCCTGGAGCAGCTCGAAGATGGAGATGCGCACGATGTCGCCGGCTCCCAGCGCGTAGTCCCCTTCGCTCGCGACGATATCCTCGGGCCGGGGCTCTTCGGCGTTTTCCCACGCCACCGGCGCCTCTTCCGCCACGCCCAGGGAATCCAGAATGAGGTTCACCGCGGGCGTCGGGCGGAAGCGCCCGATCTGCGCCGGGTCGAGCAGCCGGTTGTCACACCCGGCAAAACCGAGCGCGAACCCCGCCGCCACAAACCACAAGCCCGCTCTGCGAAGACCATTCATATACCCGACACTCCTTTACCCGATACTCCTCACCAGTCCGCGATCTCGTATCTTCTCAGGAGATTCTGAACCGATAGCACGTTATTGAGCCCTTTGATGAAGTTTATCGGTTGCCTCTATCGCCCGCTTAAGCTTTTTGCGGCCCCCAAGGCCGAATATCGCCGCAAAATCGAATCGTCGCCGGCCGCACGCTGTCAGGGCCCCTTTTCAGCGAAATGTCACGAGACCTATAATCCTGGCATTGTCAGGCCAGTGAACGGACCCAATGAAGTTATGCCCATTGCGCCGCCGACATCCCTCTCCGCGCCGTGATCGCGATCCCAGTACTGAAACGGTCCTCTTCGGCCAGGCGGCGGCCCTTTTCCACTGTCAATCGCAAATCCATCGCGCTTGCCCTTTCCAAAGTCCCGGCTGCGCTGCATAATACCCATTCTTCGATGAAGCCAAGGCTCGCGCGTTATGACACCGCGTGACCGGTCGGCTGGATGCTCGAAAGGAGGAACAGTGAGAATGGAACGACGAGATTTCCTTAGAACCGGTGCGGCCGCTGCGACCGGAATACTGACAGGGTTGGCGCGCATACCGTACGCTCGCGCGAACGCCGGCAGAGGCGCAGCTCGCCCCAACATCCTGTTCATCATGAGCGACGATCATGCCTCCCACGCAATCGGCGCTTATGGCAGCGAGGTCAACCAGACACCGCACATCGACCGCCTCGCCCGGGAAGGCATGCGGTTCGAGAATTGCTTCTGCACCAACAGCATCTGCGCGCCGAGCCGCGCCGTCATCCTCACCGGGAAATACAGTCATCTCAACGGTGTGCCGGACAACCTCCGGACGTTCGACGGCAGTCAGCAGACCCTGCCGAAACTGCTTCGCGAGGCCGGCTATCAGACTGCCATCGTCGGCAAGTGGCATCTCAAGAGCGCGCCGACGGGCTTTGACTACAGCAACATCCTGCCCGGCCAGGGCCAGTATCACAATCCCGTCATGATCGAGAACGGCGTCCGAACCACGCATACCGGATACGTCACCGACCTGATCACCGACAGTGCCCTTCAGTGGCTCCGCAATCGCGAAAGCGACAAGCCCTTCTTCATGATGCTCCATCACAAGGCCCCTCACGCCAACTGGGAGCCCGACGAGAGGCATGCCGAAATGTTCGCCGACACGGACATCCCTGAGCCCAAGACCTTCAATGACGACTACCGGACGCGTACCGCACAGATTGCCAATCACCGTCTGCACGTCGGGCCCAGGCAATGGGAGCTTCACTTCCAGCGTTTCGGCCAAATCCCGGCCGGCATGACCGAACAAGAGACCAGGGAATGGGTCTACCAGGTGTATATGAAACACTACCTGCGTTGCATCGCCTCGGTTGACGACAACGTGGGACGCGTCCTCGATTATCTGGACGAGGCCGGACTGAGCGACAACACCATCGTCGTGTACACGTCCGACCAGGGTTTCTTCCTGGGCGACCACGGCCTCTACGACAAGCGGTTCATGTACGAGCACGCCTTGCGCATGCCGCTGCTGGTGCGGTACCCGCGGGAAATCGCAGCGAGCTCGACCTCGGACCGGATCGTGCTGAATCTGGATTTCGCCGCGACCCTGCTGGATTACGCCGATGTCACGATCCCGGGTGACATCCAGGGGCGAAGCTTCCGCGCCATCGGCAAGGGCCGCACCCCCGCCAACTGGCGCCGCGCCATGTACTATCGCTTCTACGAGAAGGCCTTCGGCATCGGCCCCCACGAGGGGATCCGAACGCAGCGACACAAGCTGATCCACTTCCTCTACGGCGACAAGGGCTGGGAGCTCTACGATCTCCAGAAGGACCCCGACGAGACAAACAACCTCTACAGTCGCCCCGAAAATCACCCCCTCGTCCGCCAACTCAAGAAACAAATGGAAACCCTAAAAAAACGCTACGCCCCACCCTCCCCCTGACCACCACCTATTTGACCAGAAGATGCGCCGAACGAGACGTGGAATGGAAGCCAAGCTGACATTCAAATACGATCGAGAGGCCGACATCCTTCATACTGACGAGTGTCTGACTTACGCCGAGCAGGAATCGCAGGAACTGCCCGACAAAATCATTGCCAAGCTCAACTGTAATAGCCCGTACTTGATCGGACAGCCACGCTAAATGGGCGAGCGTCTGTATGGTCTGATTCAAGATCTTGCTCTCACGAGAGTTCGGCATCGGATTACACGGTCACTGCTAAATGAGGGGTCGGGCTACTTCTTCGGATGCGGGGTAGCGGGGTCAGTGTCGCTCCGGCCAACCTCTCGCCATAACGCACAAGGCAAAAGACGGGTGACTTGGGCAACGAAAATCTCCCGGTACTTTGAACAGGAGAAGTGGAAAGTGACCTGATGTTGGTCTCGCTGCCAATCAGAATCCTTTGTGCCCCCCCACGGAATCTGGTTGTTGCCCGTTCTTTGGCTATACTTGCTTAAGGCTCGGAGGCAACCCACGAGGGGAAGATCATCGGTATGAAGCGTTATGCTGTACTTATGATCTGAGTGAGTGGTCATCGTTCTGCAGCCCTCAATGATTAGACTCATGCGCGAAAAGCCAATTTCGGCGACAGCTTAGATTTCTGGGCCTTCGAGGCAAAGGACATGGTTTCGAACCAAGTCTGACGAATCTCCCTTCACCATTCCCGAGAACGACAGCAGGCCGACGCGCAGTTGGGCCACGCCTGTGAACCCGTCGCTACGTCTTCGGCCCGACCGACCGGCTCGACGCGTACCTCCATTCCCACGCGCAGGCGTACCCTCGGTCTCCGTCACAACCACGCCATTTCCAACCTCACCGCGATGGGTCATACATCACGCCATACAGAATACACATTACCACTGTAAGCATGGTATTTCCAATAAGATGTGTCAAGACAAAACTCGATCTACGTTCAAAAACATCCATGTCGTTTTAAGGGTTTTCGGTTAGGTCGAAGGAGCAGTCTTGTGCACATGCCTTTCTGTGCGCAAGAGCGCTAGAGGGAGGCCTGTCGTCACTCGAATTTGTTCCGGGTTTGCGACGTTTGGGTTTGAGGAGGGCGTGGGTTAGGAGGGCGAGGAGGACGAGGGCGGCGAGGTGCTCGACGAAGGGGGGGAGCATTTGGTGGGTGTGGGTGGCGATGGGGAGGTTGACTTCGTATACGATGAAGTCCATGGCGACGCCGGCCAGGAGGGCGCAGCCGGCTACGGTGGCGAGGTAGAGCAAGGCCGTGCGTCGGCCGAGGCTGTGCCAGAGGGTAACCAGTCCGGCGGCGTTGGTGGCGGGCCCGGTCATGAGAAAGACCAGGGCGGCGCCCGGGCTGAGTCCCTTGAGGATCAGGGCGGCCGCAATGGGCACGGATGCCGTGGCGCAGACGTAGATCGGGATGCCCAGGACCATCATGAGCAGCATGGCGCCGATGCCCCGTCCCAGCCGCTCGGCGAAGAAGCCCTCGGGCACGAGCGCCGAGATGATCGCCGCCAGCACGAGCCCTACCAGCATCGACTTGCCGATATCGCGCGGCAGCGTGACAAAAGCGTACTTCATGCCGTTGACGATCTTGCGTCTGGGCGTGGCCGCGGCGCAACACTCGTCCGCACAGGGCTTGGCCTCGCTCGCGGCGCCGGCCTTCTGTCCGAAGGCGTTGACGAGCAGCCCCCCTGCCAGGCCGGTGACCAGCGCCGCCAGCGGCCTGAATATCGCAAAGATCGGACCCAGCAGGCTGAACGTCACGAGAATGCTGTCCACACCGGTCTGCGGCGTGGACAGCAGGAACGACACGGTCGATCCTTTACTCGCGCCGTGCTTGTGCAGTGACATGGACACGGGGATCACGCCGCAGGAGCACAACGGCAGTGGAATCCCGAAGACCGTCGCCTTCAGCAAAGGCAGAAGCCCGCGCCCGCCCAGGTGCCGCTCGACCACCTTCTGCGAGACCAGGACCGACAGCAGTCCGGCCACGAAGAAGCCAAAGAGCAGATACGGGGACATCGCTGAGACGGTCGCCCAGAAATCGAATGCGATTTGTTTCAGGACATCAAGCATGATCCACTGTCGTCGCCTCCGATCGGCCTTCCATTACGACCGTCTCGCGAGCAAGGATCTCACCGCGAATCGAGATGGTGACATCTTCGTAATTCATCGCTTTGCCGCTGCGCAGAATCGCCTCGCGCGCGACCCGGGTCAGGCCGGAACAGCAAGGCACTTCCATGTGAACCACCGTCAGGCTCCGGACGTCGTTGGCGCCGAGTATGTCGGCGAACTTCTCGACGTACAGCGAGGCGTCGTCGAGCTTGGGACACCCCACCGCCACGGCCCGGCCCTTGAGGAACCGGCGGTGAAAATCCGCTACGGCCAACGGCACGCAGTCGGCCGTCAGCAACAAGTCCGCGTCGGCGAAACACTGGGCCGTGGGCGAGACCAGCTTCAACTGCACGGGCCAGTGGGTAAGCTGCGACGGCGCGTCGGACGGCTGCTCGGCGGCGACGTCGCGGCGCGGCTCGAACTGCTGCGCCGCCAGGCCCGGGCAAACGAAAGGCTGCGCAGCGCCCACCGGTTCTTTCGTCTGCGGCGAGGTGACGGGCGCGGCCCCCCCTACCGGCTTGGATTCATGCCGGAGGTGCGCTTCGACCGCTTCTTCGTCGAACTCGGGCGCTTCGCGCCGCTCGATGGTGATGGCGTCCTCGGGGCAATGTCCCAGGCACGCCCCGAGGCCGTCGCAGTACGAGTCGCTGACCAACCGGGCCTTGCCATCGATGATCTGGATGGCACCCTCGGCGCAGGCGGTGACGCACTGGCCGCAGCCGGTGCATTTGTCTTCGTCGATCTTTACAATGTTTCGCACTGCCATATACACGCTCCATTCACGACGGCAACCCTGTCACAAACTCCCCGCCTTGTCATCCTGAGCACAGCGAAGGATCCGGTCAAGGACATGAACCACCCTTATTCGGAGGCCAGATCCTTCGGCTTCGCCTCAGGATGACAGAGACGGTCGCGACACACCATGGGCGGCCGCAACCTTATGCGCCCAGCGTCGCGGCCAAGTCTTCTTCCACCGTTCCAATCGGCTTGATATCGAACTTCTCCACGAGGACGTTAAGCACGTCGGGCGTTACGAAGGCCGGCAGGCTCGGCCCCAGGCGGATGTCCTTCACGCCGAGGTGCAACAGCGTCAGCAGGATCGCCACGGCCTTCTGCTCGAACCAGGACAGGATCAGCGAGAGCGGCAGATCGTTGACGCCGCAGTCGAAGGCGTTGGCCAGCGCGACGGCGATCTGGACCGCCGAGTACGCGTCGTTGCACTGTCCGCAATCGAGCAGGCGCGGGATGCCGTCGATATCACCGAACTCGAGCTTGTTGAAGCGGTACTTCCCGCAGGCCAGGGTCAGGATCACGCAATCGTCGGGCACTTGCTCGGCGAACTCGGTGTAGTAGTTGCGTCCGGACTTGGCGCCGTCGCAGCCGCCGACCAGATAGAAGTGCCGAATCTTGCCCTGCTTGACCAGGTCGATGACCTTGCCGGCCGCGTTCATGACGGCGTTGCGGGCGAATCCGATGGTAATGTACTTCTCGGGCCCATCGGCGTCGAACCCCGGCGCCGCCAGCGCCGCCTCGATGACCGGCGCAAAGTTGCGATCGGTGATGTGTGTCACGCCGGGCCAGCCGACCAGATCCAGCGTGAAGATCCGACCCTGGTAGCTCTCTTTCGGCTTCTGGATGCAGTTCGTGGTCATCACGATCGCGCCGGGAAACTCGTCGAACTCCTTACGCTGGTCCTGCCAGGCGCCGCCGTAGTTGCCGACGAGGTGCTTGTACTTCTTCAGCCCCGGATAGGCGCAACAGGGCAGCATCTCGCCGTGCGTGTAGACGTTGATCCCCTTGCCCTCGCTCTGCTTGAGCACTTCCTCCAGGTCCTTCAAATCGTGCCCCGAGACCAGGATGCACTTGCCCTTGACCGGCGTGACGCGGACCTGCGTCGGCTCGGGATGGCCGTAGGTTTCCGTATTGGCCGCGTCGAGCAGCTCCATCGCCTTCAGGTTGATCTCGCCCGTCTGGAGGGCCTTGGCTAACAAATCGTTGGTGTCCGTCGGGCCCGTGGTCAGATAGTCGAGCATCTCATGAAAAGCCGCATAAAGGGCATCGTCTTCCTTGCCCAGAATCTGCGCGTGGTCGGCATAAGCAGCCGCGCCCTTGAGACCATACAGGATCAACCCCTGCAAGCCGGCGGTGGTGTCGCCCAGCTTCTCGATCCAATGCGCGACGCCGACCTCCTGGCCCTTGGCGATCAGTCCCGCAAGATCGTCCGTCCCTTCCCACCACGCGACGGGACAGCTCAACGTCTCGGGCGTTTTGCCCGCCTGTCGGGCCGCGTTCTCGTAGAGCTGCTGCGCTTTGGCCTTGATCGCGGCGGCCTCCTGCAGAAACGCGCCGAACCACCGCGGGTCGAAGTTAACGTTCGTCAGCGTGCTGAACAGCGCCCTGACGACAAACACATCGACGTCACAGTCCCGCGCGCCCAATTCTCCGGCCCGATGGGCGTGCCGGGCGAGGTCCTTGGCCGCGTAGATCAAGAGATCCTGCAACGCCGCGGTATCCGGGTCCTTGCCACAGACCCCCGTCGCCGTGCAGCCGCTGCCCTTGGCCGTTTGCTCACACTGGTAACAGAACATGCTCATAACGGATGCCCCCTTTCGCCCTTCGGCACTGAAAGTTCAATCGGCCGGGTCACGCGATCCCATCTCCGGCTCGGGTTCCAATCGTCCTATCAATCCTCTCACGCGCGAATCATGGTCAGCAGCATTTTGAATCGCTGCTCGGCGGCGACCGAATGCGGGACGTTGGCCGGCATGATGATGACCCCGCCCGCCGGCACCGTCACCGCTTCACCACCGATCGTCAGTTGCCCGGTGCCGTCGATCACCTGCACGACGGCGTCGTACGGGGCCG
>JAFGCA010000272.1 GCA_016932895.1 Sedimentisphaerales bacterium
CGTCGACGCGTGCGCATTCTCCGATGAGTACCCGCTAGTGAACGCGCACTTCGCGAGGCTTTGGTTGAACGCGCGAAAGCAGGCCTCGAGGGCTTTCTCGAGCAACTCGCCCTTCTCGGCCGCTCTTCTGAAGGCCGTGGCCTTGGCTTCCCCAAGAAAAGCCGTCGCCATGTCCTTGACACCCGCGACCTGCGCTTCCTTGGGGAACAGGACGGTATTGTCGGTGAGGTAGGCGAGCAAGTACTCGGCGTAGTCCCGCAGCGTAGGGAACGACGTGCGACCAAGCTCCCGGCGACACTCCTTGAGAATCGTCTCCCAGGGCACGCGGTCTAGGCTTGCTGTGCCATACACCATCACGCCCACCGGCTCATACTTCGACAGGCCGAAGAGCTTGTTCGCGGAATTGTACGTTTTGTGGCCACCGCCGATCGTGACGGCGCTGTCTGCGGCAAGCGCAACCGCTGACCGGTTCAGGATTGCCACCTCGGCTGTCATCCGACCTCCAGCGCCGACTGTTGCGGCCATGCTGCGGCAGAAACTGGCCTCCGTCAATGGCCCCGCTCGCGGCGGCCGAATGCCGTAGTGGGGCTCATCGCGCTCGGCCCGTTCTAGGCGCCAGCGTGCACTATGAGGCCCGGACCGGGCCGAGGCGGGCGTCCAGGGGGCCTCATCGCACGAATGTTGGGTCTACCCCCTTGAAAGCCGGCCACCGCGAACGTTCGGTGTAGGCCATCCAAGCGTACGTTCCGCGGTGCACGACGGAGGCCGTTCTAGGCTTCTCAAGCAGTGGGGCCACCTGATCCGCCATCGGGGTGGTGGCCCGAGGGTTGGATTCGACCCCGCAGGGCCGGCACCGCCACATGGTTTTCCACGAAGCCCCTCGCACGCCCGGCCGCGGCGGTTCGGACCACGTTGGTGGCGAAGGAATCGACCACCTCGACATACCCATCCGGGGAGGCACAGGCGACTTCATGATGTGCCCCAACAGCCGGCACACATCTATAGAGGAAGTGCCCCTCCAACCTGTTTGCTAGCGATAGCGTTCGTTGCCGCTCGGTCTCGCGTATAAGCGTATCGCGTGCAATCTCCCAAGCGAGCGGTTCTTCACGACCAATGGAGCCGGTCTTTGGTGGCCACATCTGCTTGTGCAGTTCTTCGAGTTGTTGCGCCGGATCGGCGAAGACCCTGAGCACGCGCTCGAGCGCAGCATCTTCCGGGGGTTCCGGCCGCGCCGTCACCCCCGGCAGTCCCGACGCAAGTGTGTCCACGGCCGCGTGAAGGCCTGACTTCACCTGGCCTCGGATGACCGGATCGCGAAGGAGTCCTTCCGCCTCACCCCTGTCGTGAAAGAAGGCGACAAGGCGCCCCGCACCACCGCCTGCCTCCAGCTTCCGGATTTGGTCAAACGTGTGAAGCTCGTTGATGACCCCTCCCGAGAACCGGAACTCGTCATAGGCAGGTCGATAGAGAAGGAGCCCGGGACATTGCCGGACGAGGAGGTGATCCCGTCCGGACATCTGGAGTGCGATCGCCTTTTCCAGCGTCCGCAACATGCCGGACACCTCGAGGTCGCCCAGCGGGAGAGTCGCACGTCTTCCATGCCGATCCAGCGGAGGATCGAAGATCGTAGAGAGATTCTGGCGTTCGAAGTGCTCGTAAGACGTACCGGGATCTGGCAGGCAGTAGAGTAGCTCACCAGCGGGAAGAGGCCACCGCGGTCGAAGCCACGGCTGCAGTGCTTCGCCGTCACTGAGGAACCGGTACTCGTCGATCGCCGTGGGCATGACCGGCACTAGGTGTACGCGGCCGTCCGTCTCTGGTTGTGAAACGGCGCCGACGAAATGAGCCAGCTCTCCTACGAACGCGGGCCAGCTTCCCGTCTCACTGTTTTGGCCACGGGGACGGGAGATCGGGTGTGACACGTAGAATGGAAAGGACTCACCAAGGGGCGTGGCCGCCGAGAACTGACCTAGCAGCACCCGCACGCCTGTTTCAACGGGGTGCTTCAGCGCGAGAACCGCGTGCGGACACGGCTGCGGCACAGCTCCAGCCAGGGAGGCGCCCTTGCTGATCTCCCTTTCCCGCCACGTGAGTACCCGCAAGAGGGAGGCGATGGTCAGTT
The DNA here is from genome assembly GCA_016932895.1 of Sedimentisphaerales bacterium. The sequence goes on from JAFGCA010000272.1 coordinate 2,123, forward strand.
CGATGGCGTCTCTGTAGAGACGGCGGAGGCTTGGTGTGGCACTTGTCTTTGTGGGTGCGGCCCGCTCGACCTGAAGTCGGATGTCGAAAACGTGGCCTGGACGAGACAGGCGGTAGAACACATCGAAGATGTCGTCGATGAGCGTGAGAATCTGGGTGGGTTTCGCGGCCGCCACCGTCGCGTAGTCCACCGGAGAGTAGAATTCATAGGTCTCCGAGCGGTAGTACTCCAGACGCGCGACCACAATCGCAACCGTCGGGTTTGCAGAGCGGGCCTTCGTGACAGCCGCCCGGAAGGCATCGGGCCATAGCTGGCGGACTCGATCCTGCGGATGGGACCCAATCAGTGTCACCAACGGATCAACGCCCCTCTTAGGGACGAACGACCGCCCCGCAAGAAGCGGTTTGAGTTCGCTTTCGACGTCACCAACGCCTACGGTGACACCATGCTGCGCCAGAAAGACGCGCAGTTTCTCGACGACCGCTTCCTTGCGCAAGCCCGGGGGGCCGGTCAGCAGAAACAAAGCCACTGTTGCTCCTGACGGATGTGGTAAGTCCGGGCCAGCCGATGCCGGGCCTGGCTATGTACGATCGTCCGAGTCTTCTTGATTCTCGTCGGCGATCAGGCCATCAACGAAAGAACTGACAGCCGTTGGACCGTGGGCTACCACGTCATCCACCCAGATCGTAGATGGACCGGACGTGGACGAGGTTTCGAAAACGATGTTCGCACCGCTGAGGCGCTGGCCAATCTCGGCTGTGCCTGGGTCGTCCTGGTTGAGGAACAGCTTGACCTTGCACATTTCGTGGTGGCCTCCATGCCCCACATCGCCGCCGCCCCTTTTTACGCCCTTCGGGGGGCCGACGCAAGCCGCCTCGCCTCCCGCGAATAGCATCTCCGGCAGGCCCAGTGCGTCCGCCACCGACTGCATGGCGTCCATTAGCAGGGCCTGCGTAGATCTTGCGCCCGAGAGGCCCAGACCCAACATTCGTGCAACCAGCCCCAAAGTAGAGGCGCACATCCCGCCCGAAACGACCACGGCAGCGGGGATCAGAGCTATAGGCGTCGCTTCCTCCCTAGATCCGAATCCGCTCGATCTCGTCGAGCGTCACCTCGTCCTCGGTCCGGTTGTAGAGCTCGGTGGTC
>JAFGCA010000273.1 GCA_016932895.1 Sedimentisphaerales bacterium
GTTGGTGTGATTTCCTTGAAGATGGGGCTTATATCCCGATACGAAAAGCACGTACGTTCTCGGGAGGAAAAATCACGAAGGAGATTTGTCCTCCCTACAGTAAGCCTAATCTCCATTTTGCAAAAGTCCAGTAGAGAGGTACCAACCATGCAAGAGAAAACGAACCGGGCCACACCAGTGACGAGACCACGCACCACGAGATCGGGAGTCTTCCATCTTGTCTTCGGGCTGCTCTTGTTCGCCTGCCTGGCTCCGCCTCTGGCGGCCGCACCGCTGCGCATCTACATCGTCACCGACCTGGAAGGGGCCAGCGGGGTCTACAAATTTACCCAGACGCGCGAGCCGGGCCATCCGCTGGGCGAGAAAGCGAAGGAGTATCTGATGGGCGATATCGCCGCCGTGGTGCGCGGGCTGCGGGCCGCCGGCGCGACCGACATCGTGGTGCTCGACGGCCACGGCTCGCAGGCGTTCGTTCCGCACCTGATGGAGCCCGGCGCGACCTACATTACCGGGACCCCGCGTCCGGGCCCGCTCACGGGCTTCGATGACTCCTTCGCCGGCCTGGTCCAACTGGGCGCCCACGCCATGATGGGCACACCCGACGGCGTGCTCTGCCACACCCAGTCGTCGCGCTCCGAAAGCCGCTACTGGTACAACGGCGTCGAGTCGGGCGAGCTGGCCCAGTGTGCGGCCATCGCCGGGCATTTCGGCGTCCCGACCATCATGGTCACAGGCGACCAGGCCACCTGCCGGGAAGCGCAGAAATTCTTCGGCTCCGCCTGTGTCACGGTCGCGGTCAAGCGAGGCATCGCGCGCGAAGCGGCCGAGCTCTACCCCTTCGACGAAACGCGGCAGAAGCTCTACGAAGGCGCCCGCCGCGCCGTGGCCGCCATCGAACACTGTCAGCCGTACAAACTCGCCCTGCCCATCCGGGCAAAGAAGGAGCATCTGGTCTTCGACGGCCCCTCCCCAAAGGGTCGCCGGGTCACGAAAGAGGGCGTGATCGAGGACGTCCTGAAGCTGATGAAGTTCTGAGGGGATGCCGGGGAGAGAGAAGCTGGCAAAAGTCACCCGTGGGTTGAGAACCCAACCCTACAGGTTTCAGCCGCGATACATGTAGGGCAGGAGGGCTCCGGAGATGAAGTCGCCCGCCTTGGAGCAGAGGAAGGCGACGCTTTCGGCGATGTCCTGTGCCGACGTTGTGGTCCGGTCGTGCCAGGCGGGCCCGCGATCGCACTGCTCGACGGCTTCGTCCAGCGTATCGATCTCGGGCACCGGTCCCGGGCCGATCGTGTTGAGCGTGACGCCCTGGGACCAGGCCGCATCGCGGGCAAGCAGCAACGCCTGCGCTCGCGCGGCCTTGGCGACGTTGTACGCATAGGCGGGGCTATTGTACGCCGGCGTCAGCGCGATGGCGATCAGCCGGCCCCATCTCCTCTCGTACATTCCCGGCAGCACCAGCGGCATGAGATGATACAGCGGCGCCAATTCTCTGCGGACGTCATCGAGGGCCCCGGCCGAATCCAGCTTTTCAATCGGCTCGGGATGCCAGCCGCCGCCGGGACCGATGATACAGATATCCACTCGGCCGAACGCCTCGGTCGCAGCGTCCACGAGCGCCCGGCACGGGTCCGCCTCGGCCACATCCGCCTGCAGCGCCAGGGCGCGGCCGCGGCGGCTCTCGATGTGCGCGGCGATGGCCGCGGCGCTGTCGGCGCTGCTGCGATAGTTGACCACGACGTTGGCGCCTTCGCGGGCGAGCGTCAAGGCGATACTGCGACCCATCCCCTTGCCCGCCCCACCGGTAACCAGCGCGGTCTTCCCGTCACACATCATCTCCCGCGTCCTTCAAGAATCGAAGGTGTTTGCTCGTGCTCGGTGGCTGATCATGTCATCTAATCATCCTGAGCGGAGCGAATCCCGGCGCGCCGGGATCGCCATCGTACGTTCCTTCTGCTGTGATGCGGACTCCACGTTCCTGGCCCGGATGCTTCACTTCGTTCAGCATGCCAACCCCCTCCCGAATTCAGACAGAACACTGGAGCCTGGCCCTCTATCGGCGCCTGTCTCGGGAGGGGCCGGCCTCCTGGTTCACCTGGTAGAGGCCTCCTTCGACGCGCCGGAGCCTGCCAAGCTCGACGAGCTTGTCCCAGACCTCCCGGGGGTACTGGCTCGGCGGCTGAATGGCGACGATGCCGCTGTCCCGGCCCCCGCTGAGAGGGCCGCCACCCAGGCTGGACTCGGCGTCCAGCCGCGTCAGTTTCAGACGTTTCTTGAACGCCTTCATCGCCTGCTTCAAATAAGCCGGCGTCAGGACTCCCTCGGGCATATTCTCAGTCATACCGTCACTCCTGCAAGAGCTACACACCGGGCCACGTCGGCCCGCCGCGCCACAGTCTACCTGTCCGCCCCCGCCAAATCCATATGCAAGAACAAATTCCGCCGGCGCGAACCGGCCCGCAGACAACGAACCGGCCCGACAAAGCAGGCTTGGAGCCAAGCAAGCTCTCTTATTTCTTCGCCCCGTGCTTTTGGAGTAGCTCAATGACCTCCTTGTTCTTGATGCTCTCAGCGTAGAATAGGGGCGTCCGGCCGTACTGGGGCTTGGCGTTGACGTCGGCCCCATTTTCAATCAGCAGCTTGACCAATTCGACGTCCATCACTGCGACCGCCAGATGAAGGGCCGTCATGCCCTGTTTGTCCGTCGCGTCGATATTCGCACCGTGTCCGATCAGACACTCGGCGAGATCTTCGCGCCGTATGGTCACGGCCACGTGCAGCGGGCTCTGACCCCACTGGTCCGGGGCATCGATGTCGACGCCCTGCTTGACCAATCCTTCGATCTGCCTGAGAGACCCCATACGAACCGCCGTATGAAAACCGCTGACCGTCGCGCCATGTTGGACGAGCAATTCCGCAACCTCACGCCGGTTCCGCCCCAGAGCCAGATCCAGTGGTGTCTGACCCATCTCGTTCTTGCGGTCTACCTCGGCACCGGAGGCAATCAGCAACTCAACAACGTCTCTGTAACCGGCCCTTGCAGCCGAATGCAGGGGCCTATCTCCAGCAGGATAGCCTCCTACCGCATTGACATCTGCCCCCTTGGCGATCAGCAGGTCAACGACTTCCTCGTGACCCTTCTCGGCAGCATAGTGCAAAGCTGTCCCACCTGGCCAACCATCCCTGGCATCCAATCGGGCACCGTGGTTGATCAGCAGCCTCGCTACCTCTTTGTGACCGCTCATGGCGGCTCGATGAAGAGCTGTCTTCTTGAAGCTATCCTCTCTCCTATTTGTATCCACTCCCTGGGCAATCATTGACATGACCGCTTCCATATCCCCTTCGGCGGCCGCCTCCTGCAAAGACTCTGTCGGTTGAGAGGTCCCTTTAAGAGAGTATATAAGCTGATTGTCATCAACAGGATCTTTGCTTCGATAGGCCTCCTCGAAGAATGACGTGCCGGGCCAAACCTTGGGGACATTCAGGCTTTGGTCCTTGCCAAGAACGGCGTGGAGGTGCAGCAAGGCAAGCGGATCAATCGCGTCGAACTTGGTGAATGTGTACTGACCATCAGGTGAGACAAAGCCCTTGTGGAAACGATGAGCCAGAACATTGTCGCCTATTCTCTGAGCCATTCTCAGGAACGCCTCCTCGCCAATCCATCGGTGTAGCTCAAGAAAAACTACTATTGCGTAGGGATCAGCAAGAGCCGTATCCAGATTCAGTTTTGGCTGATCATCCGCATGTGCACCGATATCCCCGCAGCCGTTTGCCAGAGCGATGTGTCGGGCCATCTCCCACATGAATGGATCTTCCGTCAAACCATAGGCTAACGTATATGCCCATAGCTCTGTTATTCTCACAGGGACCGCCTCAAGCTTGCTTCCCTTCAGACCCAGTGGACTGTCTTCCTCACAGACATATCCCTCGACAACGGTGCCATCGTAGCACATTGGCACGAAGGTATTGTCATCTCTGCGGTACGCTACTTTCCCCCAGGCGGTTAATTCTTCAAGAGACCACTGGATGAACTCCTTGCCCGCACTGCCGAGTGATTCCCCGAGCATGAGCTGACAAATCCATGGAGCAGTAACGCGATTCATCATGGTGCCTGGACTTGGCGTGTCATACCCGAAATGAGATTCCCACGAGACTCTATTTGCATGCCCTTGCCATGGGAAGGTATAGGGCACAGGTTTGAGCTTCCTGAGAATGTCGTCATTAGCATGAAGCACGGTTCCCGAGAACACGGTGAACACTCTGGCACTGATCCCGGTATTGGGGTGACGAGTTTCCACATACCGGCAGGCAAGGCGCTTGGCCCAGGTCAGGGGCTTCTCCTCGCCGGTGAATTTGCTCAACCATGCTCCAGCGTAGTATAGATCACCTGCTGTGGAGCTCGGGCTGAAGCCGCCGACTGTGAACACAGGAGTGGGATCGTATTTGTAGTCCCAGGATCCCTTGAGTGGCTGACTCATCTCATAATAGTGCCGGTTCATATTCAAATTCGACCAGTTCAGTATGTGACCAGCCCAAAATGCCTCGATGAGTCGTCTCGTAGCCTTCGGATTAACCTTCCACATCAATTCATAATATGGATAGAAGCCCTTTAATTCATGCACAAGTCTGCCACACGGCTTGTCTGCTTGGGCATCGTATCCCGCATGTCCCCCCCAGTATAACAGTCCGCTGGGACTCTGGAGATTTTCAATAGCATACCTGACAGCCTCTTCTGCCGCGTTCCTATACTTGGCATCCCCTGTAATCTCACTCAGGCCGTCTAATGTCCGAAGCAAGTTCTGCTGTGAGGCAAAGTTCGACAATACCCACTCTTGCCCTTCTGGTGTTATCCACTTGACCGGCGCATGGGTGTGGATATTGAGGCCGTCGACAAACAACGGCGTGTGCTTGGGGCCGTAGGTGTCCCGGCCGTACTTGAGGACGTTGTCCGCGAACTCCCGCACGGCGTCCAGGTACCGGTTGGGGTCGCCTGGGGCGGCTTCGTCGGTCAGCGCCGGTATCGGGGCCGACGCCAATACGACGAGAACGATTCGGATGAGACGCCTGCCATCCATAGCTCAACCTCCAGTCATTGAAGTTGCGTCGATTATACGCGGATGTGCGTCGAGACTCAATAGATGGGGAAGGTCTCGATCGGGCGGAGACATCTGCTGCGAAGCGCTCTTGGATTGAGGGCGCGGTCCGGGCGCGTCCCGGAGCCGTCAAGACCTCGTTGCCTCGGACGTCAGCCTTCCTGCACGACCTTGAGGCCCATCAGGTGGGCGAGGTGGCGGATGCTGCGGGTGTGGTCGCCGTAGTAGGCGACGCGGTGCAGCGAGGCGTAGTAGTCCTTGGCGCTGGCGCCGAGGGCGCCTCCGCCCCAGTTGGCCAGCAGCTTGTCGGCGTCGTCCACTTGCGCCACCAGCTCCGTCCGGCAGCCTCGTTCCTCGCCCTTGGGGACCCGGGGGACGTCGATGATCGTGCCGGTGAAGACCAGCAGCGTGTCGAGATGGACCAGTTTGGTGAAGGTGATTTTTTGCCCGATGCGATAATGGACCTCGGTGACCGCGCCGCCCCGGACCTCGGCGTGCCGGCGGAGCAGGTAGGGCGCCTTCGGCCCGGCGGGGCCTTCCATTCGCAGCGGGGCCGAGCAGTGCGACAGATGAAACGCGTTCCTGGACGTGTCGACGCCGCCGGCATTGCCCAAAAAGCCCGCCCGGTTCAGCGCGTGCTGGAAGGTCAGCATGGTCAGCAGGCAGTCCATGTCGCCGTCGCAGGCGGCGGGAATTCCCCGGTCGTTGAGCCGCGAGAATCCCAGGCAGGGGAACCCGCGCGACAGCCAGCCCATGCACGTTCCCACGCACAGGCCGTCGATGCGGTTCTCGGCGATGAGCTGGTCCAGGGTCAGGCTGGCCCGCGCGGCCTTGAGGACGTCCTCGCGGTTGGGCTCGACGATCCCCTCGGCCTCGTCGAGCCACTGTTTGGCCACCGCCTGGGCAGCGCTCTCATTCACGTTGGCCATGACCTCGTCGTAGCGCCCGTCGGGGATGGCCACCATTTCCACGCCCAGTCGCTGCTTGACCTTTTCGGGCGCGTAGGATTCGGGCGTGCCCTTGAACGGGGGCGAAACGAGCACGCGACTGCGTCGCAGCAGCGGGACGACCCGAAGCAGCGCCGCGGCCCGTTCCAGATCGTCGTAGTCGGTGCTGTTGAACAGCGTGATGCGGTGCCCCTCCGCCTGCCACGGGCCCACCAGGCACCAGTCGTGCCCGCCGATGATCGGCATGTGAAAGACCGCCGCGGGGCGCTTCTGCTTGAAAACGACTGGCATCACCGCGTCGTCGCGGTTGAAGTTGCTCAGGCCGAAGATGTCGGCGCTGATCGCCAGCACGGGGGCGTCCGGACCGGCCTTGTCGAGCAATCGGACGGTCTGCTCGGCGTTGGTGGCCCGGCCGATGACGAACTCCACGTTGCCCAGGTTCTTCTGAGCCTGATCCAGACGCTTCATCACGGGCACGAGATCCGCCTCGGAAAGGCCCCAGCTTCTGCCGCCCGGCTCGCCGGCGACGATCACGCAGATTCGCACCTTGGGTTTCGGCGCCGGGCTCGACGCCTCCCCGGCCGACGCCCAGTGCCCCGTCGCCAACGCGATTCCGCCCAACGCCCCTGCCCCAATCAACTGCCGCCGCGTGCAATGCGTACACATAAGTCGTTTCTCCCAATGCGTGCCTCTCTCAACTGCGGTTCGGCTGCAATCCGACTACGAACAACCGATCGAACCTTCAACGACGCACGCGATTATACCCGCCCGGCCCGGCATTTCCAGAAAACCCAAGGGACCGCTCGGAACTCCTCCCCTCGCAGGCCTGCCGGCCCGGGGGGAGGGAAAAGGTTGCGTTCGGTCTGAATTTGGGCTATATTTGGGTCCGAAAGGAGCCGTGGTTATGAAGCTCAGTGAACGCATTGCGCCGATCAGCTACCTGAAGGCCCACGCGGCCCAGATCGTTCGCGATTTGTCCGCGCGTCGGGGCACGATGGTGATTACGCAGAACGGGCAGGCCAAGGCGGTCGTCCAGGACATCACGACGTACGAGCAGACGCAGGAATCTCTGGCGTTGCTCAAGCTGCTGGCGCAGAGCCAGCGCAGCGTCGAGGCCGGCCGGACCAAGCCGCTCAAGAAGGCGTTTGCCGACCTCGCGGCCCGCACGAAGGAACTGCCATGAGGCATCAGGTGCTCCTGACGGCCGAGGCCGAAGAGGACGTCCTGGACATTTACAAGTATGTCCTGCGCGGCGACGGCCGGGACCGGGCCGACCACGTTCTGGGCAAGCTCCGCGAGGCCTGTGAGGGCCTGGTCGAGATGCCCGGGCGCGGCCACGTCCCGCCCGAGCTCGAACGCATCGGCGTGCGCGGCTATCTGGAGATCCATTTCAAGCCGTACCGGATCTTCTATCAGATCGCCGGCAGGAAAGTATTCGTTCACTGTGTCCTGGACGGGCGACGGGCCCTCCAGGAGGTGTTGGAGCGCCGTCTGCTCCGCTAAGAAAACGGCATGGGCATAGGTCTATGGGATTACCAACGGTAGCGATTGTGGGTCGGCCGAACGTGGGCAAGAGCAGCTTGCTCAACGCGCTGGCCGGAGAGATGATCAGTATCGTCGAGCCGACCGCCGGCGTAACGCGCGACCGCGTCAGCACGTTCATCGACCGCGACGACCGGTACTTCGAGCTGATCGACACCGGCGGCTACGGCATCGTCGATTCCGACGCCCTCAGCGGGCACATCGAGCAGCAGATCGTCCTGGCCATCGAGTCGGCGGACCTCGTGCTGTTCATGGTCGATATTCGCGACGGTGTGACCCCGCTGGACGACCGCATCGCCCAGTTGCTCCGCAAAAACGATCTGGACGTCATCGGCGTGGCGAACAAAGCCGACAGTGCCAGGATGTTTCCGGCCGCCGGCGAGTTCACGCAGCTCGGGTTTGGCGAGTTCCTCTGCGTCTCGGCCCAGAACAATCTCAACCAGGCGGTCCTGCTGGACGAGATCTTCGAGCGCCTCGCCCATTTAGAGGGCGGCGGGGCCCCGCCGGAGCCGGTGATGAAGATCGCCATCGTCGGCAAGCGCAACGCGGGCAAGAGCACGCTGGTCAACGCCATCGCCGGGTCCGAGCGGGTCATCGTCAGCGAGATCCCGGGCACGACGCGCGACGCCGTCGACGTGCGGATCGAGAAGGACGGCAAGACGCTGATCGTGATCGATACCGCCGGCGTCCGCAAGAAGGGCAAGATGGCCGACAGCATCGAGTTTTACAGCAACGTCCGCGCGACCCGCTCGATCACCCGGGCCGACGTCGTCTGGTTCCTGATCGACGCGACGCTGCCGGTCTCGCAGGTCGATAAGAGGCTCGCCCGCCTGATCGCCGAGGAGAACAAGGCCTGCATCATCGTCGTCAACAAGTGGGACCTGGCCAAGGACGTCGCTGCCACGGGCGATTACGAGGAATACCTCACCGCCCTGCTGCCCGTGCTCAAGTACGCCCCCATCGCCTTCACCACCGCCACCGAGGGCAAGAACGTCCAGACCACGCTGGACCTCTCGGCCGAGCTGTTCAAGCAGGCCAGTACCCGCATCTCCACCGGCCGGCTCAACAAGGCCTTCGAGATCATCAAGACCGAGCGCACCGGGGCGCGCCGCCGGGGCACAACCTGGCCGCGAATCTACTACGCCACCCAGATCGCCACCAACCCGGTCACGATCCTCATGTTCGTCAACAGCCCCAGGCTCTTCGACGAGAACTACCTCCGCTACGTCGCCGGCCGAATCCAGGCCATGCTCCCGGTCGCCGAGGTCCCCATCCGACTCTTCGTCCGTTCCCACCGAAGCGAAAAACGAAACCGCAAGAAAAACGTGAAGCGGGAAGAGTGAAACATATCTCGTGACGCGTGAGCCGTGCCTGCGCGTCCCGCCCAGCGTTAGGATGGGCAACTCGTTGCCCATGCTGATCCTAACCGTCGTCTTGCCGATGCGACAGCTCTCGCCGCCGGGCCGCTTCCTCGTAGACCTTCCGAGCCTCCTCCGAGTCCGCGTTGGGTTCCAGGAAATGACCCGCAGGCACTTTCTGCTTGTCAATGACCGTGAACCGCAGCACCCCGTCGCGCTTCGGATCGCGGGCCGAAAAATACGCCTCGGGATTGCACGCGTCCTCCATCCTCAGGTGGTGCTCGCAACTATAGTAGGCCTCGCCTATGCTGACGACACCCCCGCCGATCCGCCCGCCATTATAGACCCCCAGCCAACCAAGAGCGGAAGAGAAAAAACGCTTGCGACACCGATTACACTGATACACCCAAGAAACGAAACGCGAAAAGCCGTCCCAGAATGAAGTCGTCCGGCTGTGGGGCATCTCCTTTCCAGCGGGCATTGCTAATTCCCCTTGGACGCTGGCTCATCCCAGGGTAACGGCTCCATGGGTTCCTCAATTGGCGGATAGCCCAGTTTATTCACGCTCATCTCCAAACAGTCTTGGAACATTCCCTGTGCGGCGCTGATGTAACCAAGAAACACAGGAGGTTCCAAGTAGCTTGGCAGCCGATGAAACCGGTGGAGAAACTCGGTACATTGACACAGATTAGAGGACTTCAGGCTCATCCACGATCCGTGAAGGTCGCTGCTCGTAGGCGTGTATACCAAGCTGTAGTATTTCTCCATGCCAGTCATCTGGGCGAGTTTTCGCGCATTCTTTTTGGCCCAGTGACCAAGTTCTATGTCCATGAGTTCAGGTGCAAACCATCCCAGTTCATTCCCTATTGCTTCCGCGTCCCGCCCGTCCAGCGATCTATCGCTTGGGTAAGAATCCTGCAGGTGAAGCATAAGGAGTTTCTCCTGGCCATCACCGTATTCCCTAAACCGTCGAAAATCATCATCTTGGCCGCACTTGACTAGATATCCGAAGGTGATGGCTGTATCTGCCAAGCATCTGAGTAATATCCCAGCTACATCTCTGGCCCACAGGTTCGGATCTTCCATCATAAGAATGTACAAGCGAGTAAGTCTGGCAAACAATCCAAACAGTATCTCGTCACGCTCGGGGCGGTAGAGGTCAAGCTTCACTTGCATAGAAAGTCTGTCGAGGTACATACGCGCGCGGTTGGCGTTCGCCTTTAGTACTTGTTGCAGGCGTTTTGCATCCTCTTCTGGAACTGGCCGTGAGGCCTCAAGCGTGATGTTCACCGGTTTGCAGACAGCGAGATCAAGATTGTGACGCCAGAAGTACTTTGGCCAGTGGCGATGCTTGTACCGGCGCTCACGCATATACATGCCGCTCATAAGCGAACGCGCCATTGATTCGACCTTTGCCCTTTCTTCGTCAGTGCAATCCGCGGGGTACTTCTCGAGAAGCGGTATTAGATCAGCGACCCCGTCGCCAAATTGGACCTTACCATGCTGAAGAAGTCGCCCAAATGACAACGCCTGGACCGCAGACGCCCATTCGCCCCGACGGGGATAGAGTTGCTTGACCAAGTATCGTAGACGTGCTAGTTCTGTATCTGGGTCCACATGGCCGCCTTCTTCAACAAGGTCATCTCTGACGAGCCAATGCGCGGGGTTCTCGGGATAGAATGTGAGAATTCTCCCGATAGGGTGGTGAAAACACTCGACAAGCAAGCTCTCGTGGTCTTTCCAGAGTTGATCTCTGGCGTCTTCGTGTATTGCCCCAAAGTCACTTATTAGCCCCAACGCAACCGAGTCCTTTTCCGGCCACACCTCATCGATAGCATTCATGAACTTGTAGTAGAAAAGGTGTGCACGTTCCCTTCCAAAGCACTCTACGATAGCTGCTATCCAAAGGTGTTCGGGCAAGAGATCTCTGGCCCAGTCCCACATCCGAAACGGGAGCCTGTTCTTCAATGGCGATTGGAGAGTAGAGCCCTTTTTCTGATACTGCGAAAGCGCCGTGTATGTCCGGCGAGCCTTCTGGGGTTGCTTGCCCCGCCCGTGATGCTTCCTTCCTCTTGCCATGGCCGATGCAACTCCCCTGGGAAATTTCGCGCAATAGGAGGGACACGAAAAGCGTCTGCCGCGTTCATTGGAACACTTCTCTCGACCTCCACAGTCGTTTCATTCACAGTTGTGTTGTCAATATAGGCGGGATTCACCGGAAATGCGAAGAGAGAAACAGCGGAAGGCGAAGGATTTCGGATTTCGGGTTGCGGCAGGCAGTTGGTACGCGGGGCGGAAATTTGCGCGCCCGGTCGTGCCAAGGCACGCCGACCTGCCGCGACACGGGTCGGGGGATGGGGTTTAGCTTGGGCGGAGTTGATAGGAGAACTCGGTTGCGTTCATTTGCTGTTTGGCGTGCTCGATGGTCTGGTGTTCTCTGCGTCTCAGCGTCTCTGCGCGCCTGCACATTTGGCTCCGGCCGAAGTTCGGGCTGAATTCATCAGACAGTCGGTGGGGCAGGCCACCAGCCTACCTCGGGGAAGGGGCGATTTTTTCCTTGACGGTCCGGCCGGATCGGATATGATATTTGGAGAACAAAAGCGAGTTCGTTTGAGAGGAAGCAGGAGATGGCGATATGCTCCATGACAACCGCCAGACCGGACCCCGGGACGCCGTTGTTTTCGCCGGGGATGCACCACGGAGACACCGAGGACACGGAGATGGATGTAAACGTAATCGGAGAAAGGAGTTGGGGATTATGCTCTGCGTACTCTGCGGCTCGGTGGTGGATCTCCGGCGGTCTCGGGGCCGGTTGTGCGAAACGAACCCAATTGGGCGGCATAGAGAATCGGCGGGCATGCCCGGGCCTACGGGATGGCCGGCGAAGCACCGGGAGGCCGGAATGTCAAACAAAGCCAATTTGCCAACGGAAGGAAGGCACCACGGAGACACGGAGATCACCGAGATGAATGTAAATGCAATTGAAAAAACGATTTAGATATTATGCTCTGTGCCCTCTGCGCCTCGGTGGTGGATCTCCGGCGGTCTCGGGGCCGGTTGTGCGAAACGAACCCAATTGGGCGCGACGGAGAATCGGCGGGCATGGCCGGCCCTACGGGATGGTCGGGGCCGGAATGTCAAACAAAGCCAATTTGCCGCGTTTTTGGGGCAGGAGTGGGGTGGAGACGAAAAACAAAGCCAATTCGGTGGGTCGAGATTGCCGCGTCGCTTCGCTCCTCGCAATGACAAGACCATGTGCGGCCGATTGCGCCAAACGAACCCAATTTACCGTCGGTGGGCATGGCCTGTCCTACCGGGCGCCGGGAGGCGGAAAATGTCAAACGAACCCAATTGGGCCCCGCCGGCGCGCCAAACGAAGCCAATTTCCGGCATTTTGGGCCAAAAACAAGGGCCGGGCGGGAGGCCGGCGATTGGGGATTGGAGATTTGGGACTGGGGATTTGCGGCGGCGGGGGCACGGAATGCGAAACGAACCCAATTCGCCCGGAGCCTGTCGGCCCCGGGAAATGCGAAGATCGAAACTCGAAGCAAGCTCAAGAGCCAGACGATCCAAACGAACAAGAGGCGCAAAACAAAGCCAATCGGCCCGGTCGGCGCGCCAAACGAAGCCGCTTCAGCCCGGGCCTCGCCCGGCGGGGAATTGGGCTTTGGCCGGGACGAGGCGTTTCGTATAATGGCGGGCGAAATCGGGTCTATAGTGGACCGTTGAGCAATGATTGAGGAGTCAGTCGTATGAACTCTCTGCTCGTGGTGGGAATCGCGGTTTTTCTGCTGCTGATGGGATACGTGTTCTACAGTCGCAAAGTCAAGCAGTGGATCGGTCTCGATGAGGAGGCGGTGCCGCCCTCGGTGGCGATGAACGACGGCGTGGACTACGTGCCGGCCAAGCACTGGGCGATCCTCTTCGGGCACCATTTCGCCTCGATTGCCGGGGCGGCCCCGATCATCGGGCCGGTCATTGCCTGCCTGTATTGGGGATGGCTCCCCGCGATCATCTGGCTCGTTGTGGGCGGCGTCCTCTTCGGCGCCGTGCACGACTTCACGGCCCTGGTGCTGTCGTTGAAGAACAAGGGCAAGTCGATCACCACGGTGACCGAGTCGGTCATGGGAAAAGCGAGCAAGATTCTATTCAGCCTGTTTGCCTTCGCGACCTTGATCCTCGTAGTCGCCGTGTTCGCGGCGGTGGCGGGCAAGACGCTGGCGACCACGCCCCAGGTGGTGATTCCCACGTTCGGGCTGGTCGGGGTGGCGGTGATCGTGGGCGTGCTGATGTATCGCCTGCAGCTTTCCGTACTGCTGTGCTCGGTCATCGGGGTTCTGCTGCTGGTCGGTCTGATCGTCGGAGGCTACTTCCTACCCATCGAGTTGCCCGGCGAAGAGGCGGCGACCTGGTGGACCGTCATCCTGCTCCTCTACGCGATGGTCGCCTCGGTGACACCCGTGACGCTGTTGTTGCAGCCGCGCGATCATCTGGCCGGGGCCGTGCTGTACATGGGCATCTTCTTCGGCTTCCTCGGTCTGATTCTCACGCACCCGGGGATGAAGGCTCCGGGCGTGGTGGCGTTCTCGGCCCCCGGCGGCTGGATGTGGCCCATGCTCATGGTCACCGTGGCCTGCGGCGCGATCTCGGGGTTCCACAGCCTGGTTGCCAGCGGCACCACGTCGAAGCAGCTTCCGCGCATGAAGGATGCGCGCGTGATCGGCTACGGGGGCATGATCGCCGAGAGCGTGCTGGGGGTCCTGGCGATCGCGGCGGTGACGGCGGGGCTGTACTGGAAGAGCGCTCCGGCCGGCGGCGAGGACCTGGTGTACCAGGATCTGTTCCGGGAGGGCGGCTGGATCAAGGCGTTCGGCGTCGGCTACGGGCAGCTCACCAAAACCGTCTTCGGCGCGTTCGGCACGCTCGTCGGTATCACAA
The DNA here is from genome assembly GCA_016932895.1 of Sedimentisphaerales bacterium. Next base: position 13,879 of record JAFGCA010000273.1, read on the forward strand.
TGCTCAAGACCTTCGTGATGACCACGCTCGATTCGGCCACGCGCATCACGCGCTACATCTGCAACGAGCTGCTCGGAGAGGCCTTCGGCATCCCCGGGATGAAGAACAAGTACGTCGCGACGTTACTCGTGGGCGTGCTGGCCGGGACGCTGGCGCTGGGCAACTGGAAGGCGCTGTGGCCGTTGTTCGGGGCCGCCAACCAGCTCATCGCCAGTCTGGTTCTGATCGTCGCCAGCGTGTATCTGCTGACGAACAACCGGAAATTCGTCTTCACGGCCGTGCCCGCGGCGATCATGCTCGTGACCACGATTGCGGCTCTGGTGTATGAAACACACATGTTCGTCACGGCCGAGGAGCCCAACTTCATGCTGGCTGGCATCGCGGTGCTGCTGATCATTCTCGCCGTTTTTCTGGCGTACACGGCGGTGGTCACCGTCGTCAAGGCGAGAAGGACAGTGCCCGCCCCCGAGTGAGGGCGCTTCGATCCGTTGTGCGACGCGGCAAGTCGGCCGCTACATCCCCGAGTCCGCCGCCTCGGTCTGGGCCGGCACGAGGCGAAACTGGACTTCTGGAGGGCTTTGGTCGGCTTTTATTTCGTTGCGCCGGACGTATTCCTCGGGCAAGCTGAAGACCACCGGCCGGGTGATGAAATCCGTAGCCTGCCGGTCCGAATCGTTGATGTACAGGACCATGTGAAACGAGGCGCCGTCATAGGCCTGGTAGGCCAGCGGGGTCGCCTGGATCAGGACCGGGTTGCCGGTCGGGTCCTCGCGCAGCTCGACGCGGTATTTGCCCTGGAGGTTCTGGCTCATGCAGAAGCCCAGGGTGGCCGAGACGCTGTAGCCCTTGAGGACGTCCTGGGCCGGGGCCAGCTTGATGCGGACGCTCTGCAGGGCGTCCTTGCGCTGGCCGTCGGGCAGCTCGATGAAGGCGGTTTTCTCGACGGGCGTTTCCCGCGCCTGCCGGCGCTCCTCGGCGGTGAGGCGGACCCGGGCGACGAACATCCCCGCCGGCGGGACCCGCACGTCGACCCGCGCCGGCTCGATGGTCTCGACCCGGACGGGACTGCCCTTCTCGTCGATGGTCTCGACGGCCACGTCCGTGATGGCCAGCTTGCGGACCTGCACCGTCAGGGCCCGCGGCTCGCAGGTCTCGACCGTCAGGCCCAGTTGGTGAATCTCGTCGCTCTCCTTGAGGAAGCTCAGTGTATCGAGCGTGCGCACGCCCTCCTCGGTCAGGCCCATTTGTTCCGGTGCCAGGAAGAGGTCCAGGTCGAGCGCGCCCTTGTTCTTCATGCGTTCGACGTCCGCCACGCGCGAGGCCGGGCCCTTCAGGACCACGGTGTCCACGACCAGAGACGAGCGCAGGGTTGATTCGTCCGTCAGGATCGAGACCCAGAGGTTCGGGTCGGCGGGCCGGGCCACCGTGACAGTCACGACGTTGGCCAGCTCCATCCGCTCGTCCTGGGCCAGGTCCGCCCAGACCCAGATCAGGGCGGTAAGGAAAACCACAATCGATATCTTGCTGAATTTGATCTTCGTACTCATCTGTGTCTGCGAACGGCGCCCTCGCGGGCCCGGACCTCAGCGGCGGCGCCTCGTGCGGCCGCCGGTATCGCACGTCGTCGGGACGCGCCGTCACGCATGGCGCTTGAGCAGCCGCCCCACGAGCGGCACGTCTTCCGTCATGGCGTTGGCCAGGCAGGAGCGCACTTGGGATTCGGTGACATTGCGAACCAGCTTGCCTTCCTGGCTGATCGAGATCGCCCCGGTTTCCTCGCTGACGACCAGGCAGGTCGCATCGGAGCCGGCGGTGATGCCGAGCGCCGCGCGGTGGCGCGAGCCCAGCTCGATGCCGTCCACGGTGCCGGCCTCGGCCAGCGGCAGTTGGACGCGGGCCGCCACGACCCGGTCTCCGCGAATGACGACGGCCATGTCATGCAGGGCCGCCCCGGGATAGAAAATACTCTTGAGCAGATCGGCCGTTACGCGGGCGTCGAGGCGGACCCCCGTTTCGATGAACTCGCCCAGCGCCACCTCGCGTTCGATCACGACGATGGCCCCGATCCGGCCGGCAGACAATTGGGTCACGGCCGAGACCAGCTCCTCCACCGTGCGCGAAAGCTGATGGGAAGAGCCCGTCCAGATGCGCGGCTGGCCGATCTGTATGAGCACGCGCCGAATCTCCGGCTGAAACGCCGCTACCGCCACGATCAAGACGGCGATCAGGAAACCCTTGTACAGATACTGCAGGCGATCAAAGGGAAGACGTTCCACCACCAGGTTGAGGATGAGGACGCCCGCCAGCAGGATGAAAATGACGCCGCGAAAGAGCCTCTCGCCGCGCGTGCCCTCCAGAAAATCGACGACCCACCAGATGACCAGGCCGATCAGGAGCAACTCAACAAAAACGATCCACCATTCATAGCGTGCAATTCGACTGAAATAGTCAAACAGTGCATCCACCTACGTCAAACCCTTCCCTGGATTCGGTTACACGGGACGCGGATGGCCGGCTACGGGACGCGCAGGTCCGAGAGCTTGCTGGGCTGGTCCAGTTGCAGAACCCGATCGACGTCAGACATCATCGTCTGGCTGTTCAAACGTATGACGCGCTGGTGTCGTCGGTGCGACTCGGCAACCGTCTCACCCGGCTGTTGCCAGGAACAACCCGCGAAAAGGACCACCAGGCACAGCAACACCGCAAGTGCAAGGACGCGCAAGGCAGAATTCCCCAGTTGCTCTCTCCTGATTTCTACAGCCGCTACGCTTTTCATCGTTTTCCCTTTTTCAAATTGTATCAGAAACACCCTGCTCTTCTTGCGACACCTTCAGCGTGGCCCCTTCATGTATCCGTTGGCGCCATAGCGCAAAGCCTTCCGTGACATGAACTTAATTATAGCACGGCCGTGCGGCGGTGTCAAGAACGAGCCGAATTTTGTGGAGTGCCGATCTGGACGGACGCCCCACGAGAACCGGGCCCGGGGATGAAGTGGCTGAAGCGATCCATCGAGGCAGGCTGACTACCGGCCCGCAGGCAAGACGGTTTGGGCGGATTTGTAAGTGCTTTCAAAGAAATGACTAATGACTACGCTTGGCGGGAACGTGGAGGATGGCTCCGGGTCTGGATTTGCGGGCCTGAGCGTAACTTGGCCACGCGTTCGGCATCCTGGTTGTGTTTTCATAGCTTAGCTGATCAAGACGTCGAGGGGGGCAAAGGTCTTGCCCAGCGTGATCCGGCTGTCGTATCCAAGCCATCGATCCAACACCGTGGCATAGACCTGGCGAAAATCCGTGTGGAACTTCAGGGCGCCGTTGTCCAGATCCGTGAGGCTCGGGTGCGTACCGATAAGGCCCCCTCTCAGCCTGCCGCCGGCCAGAAAGACAGGCCCAGCAGCTCCATGCCCCGTGCCGCGCCGGCCATTTTCCCTGACCGTCCGGCCGAATTCCGAAAACGTCATCAGCAGGACGCGGTCTAACAAATGGTCGCGCTTCAGGTCGTAGACAAAAGCAGCGACCGACTCGGCCAGTTGGTGCAACAGGGCACAGTGGTTGCCAAGCTGGTTGGCGTGGTTGTCGAAGCCGCCGATGCCGCCACCGCCCAGTTCGACGAAGACGATCCGGACGCCGACGTCGGCGCGGATGAGCTGGGCGGTCATGCGGAGACTCTCGGCCAGCCCGAAGGACGGATACTCGGCGGTACTGGCGGCTGTCTCGGCCGCCGCCTTGATACGCTCACTATCGCCGCAGGCACGGACCATGCCCTGCTGGAGGAAAAGCAACATTGGATTCGCTCGATCATGGTCAGACGGTTCGTCGGCACGCTTCCAATCCGACCGGCCGGCTGATGCGCCGGCCATTTGACGCGCGACGAGGTTCTGGAGCGAACGAATCGAGGGAACGATTCCGCTTTCGGCGTTCAGGCCAAATGGCTGGGTGATCGGCCCGACGAAGACTGCGGGAGTGTACGTTTCGTCCGGATCCCAGACGCTGTCGATCGCTCGACCCAGCCAACCGGTCTGAGTGCCGGGCTCATCCGGATCGGCCGTGTGCCATATGCGCATCGCGCGATCGTGGGATCGATCGGAGTTCGCGTAGCCCACGCCCTGCACGACACTGAGGTACCCCTCTTTGTACAGCTTCATAAATGCTCCCATGCGGGGATGGAAGCCCAATGACGAGTCGATGCGGTGCAATTCCCTGCTCGGCAGACGCAACGTCGGTCGGTTTCGCCCGTACTCATCGTCCTCGTAGGGAACAACCGTGTTCAGGCCGTCGTTGCCCCCGGACAGTTGCACCACGACCAGAACGGTGTCGCGATCGCCGTGCTCGGGTGCCGAAGCCATCGCTGAGCGAACCAGGAACTGCGGTACCACCGGGCCCAAAGAGAGCAGTGTCGAGGCACTCGCGGCACCCTTCAAAAAGTCGCGTCGAGTATGGGACATCATGTTCACTCCCTGATTCAGGCCAGGTAGAACTCCGGCTGGGTTGTCACGGCATGGGCGAACCGGCGTGCTGCAGCCTCCGCGTTACCAGCGATGTCAGCCGTTGGTATCATTTTGCGTAAAGCCTCGCTCACGTCGGGTCCGAGGTCGCCTTGCAGGAACAAGTCAAGCACGAACTGAGCAGCGGATGCAAGCTCTGAGCAACCATGTTTCTCGGCTGCCTGCCACGGATTCAACTTGTTGGAATAAGGCCCCTCGCCACGAAGCAAATGGAGCGAAAGGGTGTGTCGCCTTACCAGCGTGGCACTGTTGATCCAGTGTCGTCCGCCCAACCAGCCCTTTACGGTGGGTGGGCAATACAGATTCTGACCCAGTCCGGCCAGGTCCTGCGCAAGCTGCGTCGTGGAGACCATCCCTTCGAGCCCCCTGATGATCCCGAGGGCATACTCCACCGGGGATTTGACCCGCCGGCGATACGCTACGGGCGAGAAGAACAAGTTCGACCGCAGCATGGTCTCGACCACCGCTGACACATCGTAATCCTTCGCGAAAGCATCGACCAAAGGAGCAATCAGCTCCGGGGCAGGCGGGTTGGCCTCGCTAATCAGCCAGCGGTACAACCTGCGAACCACCGTTTCAGCCGTGGCCCGCTGCTCAAGCAGGATCCGCATGACGTCCTGATCGGCAAAGTCACCCTCCTGGCCAAGGACGCGTTTGACACCGGCGTCGTGTTCGCGAGGGATATACCGGAGCCGGCCCCTCAGGACAAACCAGCCGGTGCAGGCCCTGGCCGCTTCGCGAACATCCTCCGGCGTATACCGACCTGCCCCGACAGTGAAAACTTCCATGAGCGGTCGTACGAAGTGGTCGTTGGGGACGGCTTTTCGATTGGCATCAGCCCCCAGCGAGGTGAGCATGGCAGGGTCACGGGAAACGCCGTCCAGCAGGGGACGGAAGGATTCCAGGGCGCACGTTCGCAGAAGTTGGACGTGCGTTCGCATCAATCGCGCATCCTTGACCTCTGCACCGTTGGTGGCGAAGTGGCTGTGCCAGAACAGTGTCATTTTCTCCAGCAATGGGTGCGGCGTCTGAATCATCCGACGGAGCCACCATGCGCGTAATCCGTCCAGGGAACCGCCCGAAGCGGTTTCATGGTCGTCGTAGAGTTGGTTGAACGCGGCGACATCGGCTTCCGGACGAATCAGCTTGTCGACGCTCCGCTGCGGCCCATCCGACAGAGCCTGCTGGAGTTGAGTCCAGTTGGCACCGAAAGCTGCCCGCCGGTATAAATGTCCCGCACGGGCCAGGTTCCAAGGTCTTTTGCCGTCCGGATCGTAGGCGCCCCAGGCCCATCGGGGATCTGTCAGCTCTTTGGCAACAGGCAAGCCATTCTGTCCTGCGGGCGTCTGGACAGCCATAAGTTCGTTCCTTTCGATATCGCCAACCGGCGCGGCTGGTTCACATCGTTCGTTACAGATCCGTCCACCACGACAGCTACGGCAGGTCCAGCGTTACCTTCAGCATCGCCCGGGACAAACTCCCGTGTGCACCGATGCTCAGTTTGACGTTCTCCACAAACTCGACCAAGGTCAACAGCATGTCGATCCCGGTCTCGGACTGCTCTCGGGTATTGCCCTTCTTGACCATATCGCCGCGGATCAGTATCTCGCGGTTGGCCTGCAGAACCGCCGCCAACCGGCCCCCTTCAATCTCAATCAGACTGTCGGTCTCGGCCAACGGCTTGACCGCTGTCTCCCCTTCCAGGTTCAGGGCATCGATGAGGTCGCGGGCCAAATCGTCCGTCGAACTCAGAATCACGTACTCGCCGGGCATCGCCAATGCAGGCCTGAGATTGAAGCGCTGGTCCAAGGCGGTCTTGTCCTCGATCCCCGCAGTGGAGAAGTAGGCCAGCGTGAACTTCGTCTCTCCCTGGGAAAGCCGGTCGATGATCAGCCCCTGCAATGCCTGCTGGCCACGAGTGAAATTAACAAGGCCGACAAGTTTCTGCCATGCTTCCTCGACAACCTCATTGAATTGCTCGGCGCTGCGGAGTCGCAGGACCATGGCGAAGGCGGGGAGCTTGATTCGCGGCGTGCCCCTCGCGGGATCGAACTCCTGCTCGGCCACCACGAAGCGGATCTCGGGTCTGGTCTCGGCCAGAACCTCATTGGTCAGGTCGCGCCCACTGAAGAAGATGCCCATCATATTCTCGAAGAAGATCAGACCCGAGGTGCGCTCGGGAAACAACTCGTCCTTGGCCGCATAGAACTGGTGCAAGTCGCGGTAGAAACTCAATGCCGCAATGCGACGCGGAACGGACAAGTTGGGAAATACACCCTCCGCAGGCGTCTTCGGCCAGGCAAAGGCTGCGGAACGGGTCGGCCCCGCCGGCGCGCCCTCCACGGACGCCCGAAGCGTCAAAGTGTTCTGCTCGACGGACAAGTGCGCCGCCAGCCAGTCCGCATCCCGTACGGCCTCAGCGATCCCGGCAAACGCCAGTGCCGCCAGAGGATTCTCACGTGATTGGTCGAACCCCTGCGCGAGACCGGGAAGCTTCATCAGAGGCTTCAGGTTGACCAGCATGGTGGCGACGGCATCGGCCCCCGCCGACCGCCTGGCCGCTTGAAAACGGGGACTCGACTCCAGAGTCGCCCCGCCGTTGCCGGCGCGACGCTCCAGGACCGCCCTGAGCCCTTCCGGGCGATTGCACAGAACGAATCGCTTGCCGATGATGGAGTGGGCCTCTTTGCCATTGAATGTCCATACGGTGACATCCCGGTACGACGTGGCGACCACAAGATCCGGCTGGTCCTTCTTTTCGGCCTCGGAGCGAGCGAACGTCAGGAGGATCTCGTGCAGCCGCGACAGCATATTCTCATCTTCGGCATCCGCGATGAGCACGAACGTGTCCTCGGGGCACACCGCGAGGGTAATGCCCCCACCGGCAAGCGCCCGCAAGCCGGTGCGCCAGTCCGTGTCCAGCGCGGTCTCCAGGAACTTGACAATGTTGAAAAACTCCCTGAGCTGAGGATTTGCCGTCTGCTGCCGGTAGAGCGGAAGGGCCGTGACTGCCCTGGACATTTGCTCCCCGGCCAGCAGGTCCAGCAAGGGACCCGGTGAGGACAACTCCAATGCAATGACTGCATCTTGCGGGATCCATTGGGTCGCCGGCGGCAGGGCTTGCGCCGCCGTGGTGATCAGCACTGTCATGGCGAGCAGGAACCGGACTCGAACGAGTGGCTCAAAACAGGTGCTTCTCCGGGATACTTCGTCGCGGTACATTGACACCTCCTGGTTGCTCGAGAGCAGACGGGCCAGAGCAGCACCGGCCTATCAAACACCGGCGGCCACTGAGGGAGCGTTGCGATACCCGCCCACGTTGTCATACTGTTGTACGGGTGCGCGACGCTACTGGTTACTGCCCCGAGGAAAAAACCGCCCGACGACGTGTCACAAATCACGCCAATGAAAGCAGAGCATCGCCAGGACAACCGCCAGCACGGCCGGTAGGCCGTATCCTAAAATCACCCGTAGCAACGAGAAATCGCCGAATTCTCCACCCTCGAAGAAATCAGGTTTTACCGCCACCGGCTCCGAGGAAGCCCCGGAGAAAACGCTCAGAAAATGCTCCACCTGCCCGGGGAAAGCTGGCGTATCTTCCGCAGGAGCACTGCTATCGGCGCGCGTCTCAGGCGTGCTCAAGGTCTGGCGAAGCTGTGTCGATATCGCCCGGTTCAGGCTGATCGGCGAGAACTCCTCCAGGGAAAAGACGCTCAGAATAAGGCCGATAGGGTACCAGAGGAAAACGAGCACGACCAGCGCCAACAGTGGCTTTCGCAGCAAGGTTCCGGCCAGAAACGCCAACGATGTGAGAAACGTCAGCACCAGCCCCACGATCCCCAGGGCGCTGATGATGCCGTAGATGGTCACCGTATCTTCAGGTACGGGCCGTTTCGCCAGAGTCACCAAGGCGACCGCCGGGATCATCACGACCAGGTAGACGCCCCAGATCAGTACCACCCGCGCCGACCAGGCGGCCAACAGATAGGCAGAACGGCTCACCGGCCGGCTCAAGATTCCGTCGGCCAGTACGTCGGCCCGTGAGCCCGACACAGGACTGACCCCAAGAACGGCGACGATGAAGAACCAGGGAAAAACCAGGTACGGAAACAGCAGCGAGGCAATCAAGGGACCATCCTGGAACTGCGTCCAGTTCCCGGCGATCAGCAGCAGCGTCAACACGACGGTGGCTCCCAGCCAAAGCCGCACCAATCGGCTGGCCCGCAAGGTGGTCAAGTCATGCTGGAGCACCGCCAGGTAAGGCATGATGCGTGGTCCAAGCTTCGTGGCCTCAGCGGTGGAATCCATGGGTTTCATGCTCCTGTAGTAGTTGGAGATAGGCGTCCTCGGTAGCATTCGGACCGGAATGGATCGCCTTCAGTGACAGACGGGTCGCATCGACAAGCTTCAAAGCCTCGGCCAGCGCACCGGCGCGGCTGCGGCCTTCGGTCATCCGAACGAGTACGGCCAGGCCGGCACCAAGCCGTGCGTCGATGCCCTCCAATTCACCAAGGTCGCGAGCCAGACGCTGAATATCCTCGGCGTCGCCGTCCAACTCCAACCTGAAGTCATCGCAGCGGAGGCGCCGCTTCATATCTTGTGTCGAACCGGTGAAGATCATGCGCCCCTCATGCATCACCCCGATGTGGTCACAAATCTGATCGATGTCGCTGAGAATGTGCGTGGCGACCACCACCGTCTTGGCCTTTCCCAACTCGCGGATCAGGTCCAGTGTGAACCGCCGGGCCGAAGGGTCCAGGCCGGCGGTAGGCTCATCCCACAGCAGCAGGGGTGGATCCGCCACAAGAGAGGCGGCAATTCCCAACCGGGTACACATGCCCGTGGAGAAGGTCTCGATCGGCTGATCCGTGGCCCCAAGCAAGCCTACGGTGCGAAGCAATGCAGAGATACGCGGCTTGCGCAGTTGGCCCGGCAAGCGACACAATTTGCCGAGAAAGTCCAGGTATTCAATGGGCCGCAGCGTGCCGGGAAGCTTTGGGTTCGTGGGCAGATATCCAATCTGCGAGCGAACGTCAACTGCATTGGCCCCGCAAATCTTCCCGAAAACCGCTGCCCGACCGGCCGTGGGACGCTGCAAACCCAGCAGAAGGCGCAACATTGTCGTCTTGCCCGCACCGTTGGGGCCCAGCAACCCAAAGACGGAACCCCGTGGTACGTCCAGACTCATGTCGTTGACCGCGATCAGGCGCTGCCTGTAGATCTTTGTCAGGTGCTCTGTATGAATCGCTGATTCCATCCGGGAGTCCTCGTGTGCGATCAGCCGCATGGGCGTACAACTCTTGTGTCCCAGCAAAGATGAACCGGTTTCCCTCATTTCACAACGGCTCTAACAAGAGTCGTTACAGACAGTGCCATTGTAGGCGGTGCTTCCATCGTGGGCAAGTGGTCGTCGATGCGAGTCTCGTCTGACGAGTCCCGAACGAACCGTTGCGATAGGCGCAGGCGGGGTGGAACGGGGCTCGCTGTGCCTATCGAGCACAGTCTCTACGCCGCAAGACAGGTCTGCCACCGCATCGAGTTCACGGACACCGGGGCAATGTGTCCTTCGCCGCCGACAGTGTAGTCTCATCAGCCATAAGTTTGGTCATCATTGCCCGGAGGCCCCACGAAAACCACGCGCGGCGCCGGACATTGCGGCCATCGGCTTCATTGCGGGGTTCTGCGGGCTCTCGAAGCAGGCGCATCGGGGATTGACGCGCTCCTGTTGTGCGAATCGGCAATCCGCAATCGGCAATCCCGCCTGGCGTTGCATCTTGACGGGAGATGGCTCTGTGATAGGATGGCGGCATGATGAACCAGGCTCCGGGCAGAAGCGGAGCCGCAGAGTGGGTCCTTGTGTCAGTTTTGAGTCTTGAGTTCTAAGATTTGAGTTTTTGGACTCCGAGTTTTGAGTGCCTCCCTGGCATAAGTAACTCAAAACTCAAAACTAAGAACTCAAAACTGCCCCAGGCGATGGAGGTGGACCAATGGACGAATTTGTGGAAGTCTACGCCGCCAGCGATATTACCTTCGCTTACCTGATGAAGGCGCGACTGGAGGACGCCGGCATCCCGGTCCAGATCGCCAACGAGAACGTCTCGGCCGCCTACTGCATCGACGGCATGGTCCCCCGCGTCCTCGTCCCGGCCTCCCGGCTCCAGGAGGCCCAGCAGATCATCGCCGAAGTGCGGAGACCTTCCCAGGGCGAGGCCGACGATCTCGACGACGTGGAATAACCCTGCCAATTGCCAGCGCGGCCTTTCATCTGCCGATGACGTCCGGCTACGCTGTTGTTCGTGCGTAATTCGTGAACGAATACTCTTGTCAAGGGGAGAACGACATGGCGCTCTCAAGATGGCGGGTTCTTTCGATTTTCATCACTGTGTCGGTATGCGCCCTTGCGGCCGCTGCGGCCGAACTGCCCGGGGCGGGCCCGGACAAGGGCAAGATCGTCGTATATCGTGACACCTGGGGCGTTCCGCACATCTACGCTCCGACCGTAGATGAAGGGCTCTACGCCATGGGCTGGGCCCAGGCCCAGGACCGGCCCGCGGAGATGCTGAAGAACTTCATGCGAGCGATGGGCCAGAGTGCGACGTTCGACGGTCCGGGAGCCGTGCAGTCCGACCTGGTCTCGCATCTCTGGGACCATTACGGCACCAGCAAGCGGAACTTCGTCAAGATTCGCCCGGACATACAGCGGCAGATGCGGGCGTACGTCGAGGGCATCAACGATTTCTACGCGGCGCATCCGAAGGACGTGCCCTCGTGGTGGGGCGACCGGGCGGTGGACGAATACATGGTGGTCGCGTTCGGCCGCTTCTTTCTTTACGGCTGGTCGATCGGCCAGGTCTTCGGCGACCTTCAGGCCGGCGGCGTCGAACCCGGCTTCGAGGACGACGGTCGCGGGTCCAACCAGTGGGCGGTCTCGCCCGGCCGCAGCGCCGAGGGAGTCGCCATTCTCTACATCGATCCGCACCTCTCCTGGTGGGGCCCGTCGCGGTTCTGGGAGTTTCGCATTCACGCCGGCGAAATCCACGGCAGCGGCTTCACGCTGCCGGGCAGTCCCTGGATCGGCCTGGGACACAACGCCGACGTGGCCTGGGCCATGACCACCGGCGGGCCCGACA